>JBDLQW010000041.1:0-48040 GCA_039800365.1 Pseudomonadota bacterium | reverse complement strand
GTGTTTCTTTTAATTATGACTGGATTCGGTAAACTGAAGCCATGACGGGCTGGACTTTACTTCTCGAAGCGCTCCACTCGGCGTTCGTATCTGCGCTCAAGCAGCAAGGCGCAAATCCAGTTCTCGAGCTCGGAATGCCCCAAAGACTACCGGGCTTTAAGTTTCCAGAGCCTCTGCGCCTCCCTGCCCAATTTTTAATCACCGAAGTAGACATCCCTGCCAGCTCCCCAGGCAGCACTGCTGGAAAGAGCGCTTCAGGATTCACAGGTCTGCTTTTTCAAAGCGACACCCCGCCCATTCTCGAGATTTGGAACGCCCTCCATCGTCATACCGGCGTCGAGTTCGCCCAGAAAAAAATCCGGCCCATCCTGAGCAAGCCCACGGTTTTAAATTGGGAAGAGCGCATGCTGCGTCCCGATGAGATTTTCAAACGACGCATTCAAATGCCGACACGCACCCTATGGATACCGGTGCGTTGGGGAAAAGACCGTGCAGAGCTCGCACTTTTTCTGGCAATGTAGCGTGAGTATCCGCTTGGATCCGCGACGACCCTCTGTTAACGATTTTTACAAGCCATGAGCACCGATACCCCTGTTGTTACCGAAGCCCCACGCCAAGTCTCCGATCTGAAGGACATGGCAGACCTTGTATCTCTCGCCAAGCGGCGTGGATTTGTTTTTCCCTCGAGCGAAGTCTACGGCGGAATCAACGCTTGCTGGGACTACGGCCCTCTGGGGATTGAGCTCAAACGGAATGTCAAAGAACGCTGGTGGCGTTCAATGTGCGACCGAGAAGACGTCGAGGGGATTGACGCCGCGATTCTGATGCACCCCAAGGTCTGGGAGGCATCGGGACATGTCGCAGGGTTCGTTGACCCGCTGGTCGATTGCAAAAAATGTAAGGCCCGATTTCGAGCTGACAAATTAGATGCTGCCGTCTTGGCAGCCAAGAAATGCCCTGACTGTGGCGGTGAGCTGACCGAGCCTAGGCAATTTAATCTGATGTTTAAAACCCATATGGGCCCTCTCGAAGACACTGCTTCCGTGGTTTACCTTCGACCCGAAACAGCTCAAGGCATTTACGTCAACTTTCTGAACGTCCAACAAAGTTCGCGACAGAAGGTTCCCTTTGGAATTGCCCAAATCGGGAAAGCCTTTCGAAATGAGATCACGCCGGGAAATTTTATTTTCCGAACCCGTGAGTTCGAGCAAATGGAAATGCAGTACTTCGTGAAGCCTGGCAGCGACATGGAGTGGTTCGAAAAATGGAAGGCCATCCGAATTCAATGGCACCTCGAAAACGGCATTCGTCGTGAGAAGCTTCGCTTTCATGAACATGGCCCCGGAGAGCTTGCCCACTACGCCAAAGCGGCCTTTGATATCGAATACGAATTTCCGTTCGGATGGCAGGAGCTCGAAGGAATTCATAATCGTTCTGACTTCGACTTAGGACGCCATCAAGAATTCAGCGGCAAGAAGCTGGAGTATTTTGACGAAGCGGCGAAAGAAAAATACATTCCCTATATCGTCGAAACGTCAGCAGGCTGCGACCGTACTCTTCTGGTCGCATTAGTCGATGCTTACCGCAGCGACGGCGATCGCGTTTGGCTCCAACTTCACCCCCACCTATCGCCGTACAAGGTGGCGATTTACCCCCTGATGAAGAAGCCTGAACTGGTCGAGTATTCAGACAAAATCTTCAATACCGTTCGAAAAAAATTCCGCGCGACCACCGATGATGCGGGATCTATCGGCAAGCGTTATCGCCGACAGGATGAAATCGGTACACCCTTTGGAGTGACTATCGATTATGACACTCTCTCGAACCACACCGTCACGATCCGGCACCGCGACAGCATGGCCCAAGAAAGGGTCTCGGCTGAAAAGCTCGTCTCGTACATCGAAGAAAAGTTCGAAAACTGGGGCAAGTCCTCTTAATTCGTCTCGAGCGCTTGCGGACAAATTAGTCTTTTCCTTCGGTGGAGGCAAAGCCGACGGGCTTGAGAGTCAGAAGGACCTCCTTGGGGGCAAGGGCGCCAACCTGCACGGCATGACTCGACTAGGTCTTCCGGTGCCTCCGGGGTTCACGATTACGACCGAAGTCTGCTCCTATTTTTACTCGAATCAAAGCACCTACCCGAAGCTCCTGGAGGCTCAGGTGCGTGCCGCGATGACTCGACTTGAGCGCCAAATGAAGCGAACCTTCGGAGGAAAGCGCTCCCCTCTCTTAGTTTCTGTGCGCTCGGGCGCTCGCGCATCGATGCCGGGAATGATGGATACCATCTTGAATCTCGGTCTCAACGACGAAACCGTTGAGGGTCTCATCGCTGAATCGAAAGACCCCCGGTTTGGCTATGATAGTTACCGCCGCTTCATCACCATGTACTCGGATGTGGTTCTGAATATTCACACGAACCATTTCGAAGCGGCTCTCGAAGAACTGAAACACTCCCGAGGCGTTGAGCTCGATACTGAGCTTTCCGCCGATGATCTCAAGGGGCTGGTCGCGCAGTTCAAGCAGATCGTGAAACTCAACGGAAAGACCTTTCCGGAAGACCCCTGGGCGCAGCTCTGGGGCGCCATTGGCGCAGTCTTTGGGTCATGGATGAGTCCTCGCGCCATTACCTATCGAAAACTGAATGAGATCCCTGAACACTGGGGAACTGCAGTGAATATTCAGTCCATGGTCTTTGGCAATATGGGCGACGATTGCGCCACCGGTGTGGCCTTTACTCGTGACCCTTCGGTAGGAACGAAAAAATTCTTCGGCGAATTTCTTGTCAATGCTCAGGGCGAAGACGTGGTCGCGGGAATTCGCACTCCGCAGCCGATCAATGAAGCCTCTCGTCACCAAAACGGCGAGAAGCTCCCGTCGCTCGAGCAGGTCATGCCCAGGCCCTATCGGGAACTGGTGCGAGCGTATCAGAAGCTCGAGAAGCATTATCGCGACATGCAAGATATCGAGTTTACGATTGAGCGTGGCGTTCTTTACATGCTTCAAACTCGAAACGGAAAGCGGACTGCGGCGGCCGCGATGAAAATCGCAGTCGACATGGTTCGTGAGAAACTGATCTCGAAAGACGAGGCAATCGCGCGCATTCAGCCCGACCAGCTCGACCAGCTCTTGCATCCGCGCATCGATCCGAAGGCTCAAAAAAAGGTGATCGCCCGAGGACTGCCTGCCTCACCAGGAGCCGCCTCGGGACAGATTGTTTTCGACCCCGACACCGCTGAGCACTGGAAAACTGACTTAGGAAGAAAAGTGATTCTCGTTCGTTCAGAAACGTCGCCCGAGGACATCCACGGCATGTCGGTGGCGGAGGGAATTCTAACCGCGCGTGGAGGAATGACCTCGCATGCAGCGGTAGTTGCTCGCGGCATGGGGAAATGCTGCGTTTCAGGATGCTCGGCCCTGAAGATCGATTATCAGCGAAAAGAGTGCTCGGTCGGCACGCTGACTCTAAGAGAGGGTGACTTCATTACCCTCGATGGGGGCAGCGGCGAAGTGATCGAAGGGAAAGTGCCAACGATTGCTCCCACGATGAATGAAGACTTCCGCGAACTCATGAAATGGGTCGACCAAGTGCGCCGTTTACGGGTCCGAGCCAATGCCGACACGCCGACCGATGCGAGGATCGCTCGTGAGTTCGGAGCCGAAGGCATTGGACTTTGCCGAACAGAGCACATGTTTTTTGAAGCCGATCGCATCGATGCCGTTCGCGAAATGATTCTTGCAGACTCGCGCGAGGGCCGAGAGAGGGCTCTGGCTAAAATCCTTCCGATTCAGAAGAGCGACTTCAAAAAGCTTTTTGCAGAGATGAAGGGCCTGCCAGTAACGATCCGACTGCTCGACCCCCCACTGCACGAGTTCATTCCGCATTCCGACGAGGAACTTCGAGCTTTGGCCACCAAAATCGAAGTTCCCTTCGAGCGCCTAAAGCGAAAAGCCGAGAGCCTGCATGAGTTTAATCCCATGCTCGGTCATCGGGGCTGCCGCTTGGCTGTGAGCTACCCTGAGATCTACCGAACTCAAGTTCGCGCGATTCTCGAAGCGGCCTGTGAATGGGCGATTGAAGAAGGGGTTAAGATAACCCCCGAGATCATGATTCCTTTGGTTGGAGATTGGCGAGAACTGAAGATCGTGGGCGACGCTTGCCGCACAGAAGCCGACCAAGTTCTGCTGGAATTCAAAAAGAAGACAGGAAAAACCCCTGGAGTCAAAGTGCTGATTGGCACGATGATTGAGCTACCTCGCGCAGCTCTGACTGCGGATGAGATTGCGCTTCACGCTGAGTTCTTCAGCTTTGGGACGAACGATTTGACTCAGACCACTTACGGTCTATCTCGAGACGATTCTGGGTTGTTCCTGAAGGATTACCTCGATGCCAAAATCTACGAAAAGGACCCCTTTGCGACTCTTGATCCAAAAGGAGTCTCGAGGCTCATGAAAATCGCGATCGAGGAAGGTCGCCGCGCCCGCCCGGGATTAAAGATTGGTATCTGTGGCGAACACGGAGGCGAACCGGCCTCAGTTAAACTTTGCGAACAAATGGGCTTAGACTACGTGAGCTGCTCGCCGTTTCGCGTTCCGATTGCCAGACTAGCAGCAGCTCAAGCGAGCCTCGCGTTGTCCCAGAGTCTGTCTCAGAAAACGGCTGCCAACAAAGGACGAAAAAAGCAGCGAAGGATTTAAATGGTCGGGATGGCGGGATTTGAACCCACGACCCCTTGCACCCCATGCAAGTGCGCTAGCCAGGCTGCGCCACATCCCGACCTATCAGGAGCTTTGATCAGTACGGAAATCCGGTCGCAGAGTCAAACCGATTTTACTTAAACTGCAGCCGCGCGAACGCGGCGAAAACGAATGGGCACTCTCTGAAGCTCAACGTCGGTAGCCTCAACCAGCTCTGAAGCTTCAAGCATCTTGACCAAGAGCGCACGATGCAAGTCATGGCCAGATCGGTGCAGCTGAATCCGTGCTTCGAGGGTAGCGCCCGCAAGCGCGAAATCACCGAGAGCGTCTAAGACTTTGTGCCGAGCAAATTCGTTTCCGTAACGAAGCCCGTCCGGATTCAAAACCCCCGAGTCGTCAAGAACGACAGCATTGTCTAATGAGCCCCCAAGGGCCAACCCCATTTTCTTGAGCGCTTCGACTTCTTTCAAAAATCCAAAGGTGCGAGCCAAACCAAACTCTTCAAAGCGAGTCTGTCCCTGGATATATCGAAAAGACTGAAATCCGATTGCTGCATGATCAAACTCAACCGATGCAGAAACATCAAGACCTGTCGCGGGTTCAGCAAATCCCCACTTTCCGCCGTCTTTTACATCGACCCGTTTCTTGAGGCGCCACACCTTACGAGGGGCCCCTTGAACACTTGTACCGACAGCCAAGATAGCGCGATAGAACTCCATGGCACTTCCATCAGAGATCGGCACCTCACCGGCATCAAGCTCGATCCGGGCATTGTCGATGCCTGCTCCATAAAGTGCGCACATCAAATGCTCTACCGTACTCACCAGAGCTGCGCCCCGTCCGAGAGTTGTTGCCATACGCGTGTTCACAACAAAATCGACGCGTGCGGGAATTTCTTCTGAGCCCGGCAAATCGGTTCTGACAAAGCGAATTCCGCTATGAGCAGGCAAAGGAAGAATTCGAAGGGTGACCTCGCGACCCGAGTGCAACCCGATTCCTTTCCACTCCAACATCCTGTTGATCGTTCTTTGATGGTTCGTCACGGTGCTCCAATAAGGCAAGTCCCATGCCCTTTACCTCACCAAAGCCCCGAAAAAAGAAAAAAATTCTGGAGATTTTTCCCAGTAAAAACAACAGCTTAAAAAACAGTCCCGGCGCAGCTCGACCTTCGAAAACTCGAGATCCCAACTGTGTCATTTTCGTCACAGCGCTTTTCCTCGACACTGTGGGATTTGTGAGACAGTGCCGGCTCGCGGCTTTCGATCAGAGTAGGGCCCCTTGACCCCCGCTCGCTGGCGCGAACTCAAACCCGAGATGCTCATGAGCAAGGCGAGTAGCTAGGCGTCCCCGAGGGGTTCGCTGAATCAACCCCTCCTGAAGGAGGTAGGGCTCATAAACATCTTCGAGTGTATCCCGCTCTTCACCCAACGCAGACGCCAGGGTCTCAATGCCCACAGGGCCTCCATCAAATTTCTCGATAATCGTCTTAAGAAACTTGCGATCGAGCGGGTCTAAACCCCGATCATCCACCTCAAATAGCGACAACGCGCTCTTCGCCACCGACGCAGAAATCAAAGAAACCCGCGCTCGAACCTGGGCAAAATCACGAACGCGTTTCAGCAAACGATTCGCAATACGAGGCGTGCCTCGAGAGCGGCGAGCGATTTCAGCAGAGCCCGATGAATCGAGATCAACACCAAGGAGACGCGCTGAGCGCTCAACGATTTTTTGCAATTCAGGAACAGGATAGAAATCTAACCGCAAAGGAACACCAAAGCGGTCCCGAAGCGGACTCGAGAGCAATCCGGTACGGGTCGTTGCACCGACCAAAGTAAACCGAGCCAAATCGATCCTCAGAGTCCTGGCCCCTGGGCCCGGGTTCATGATCAGGTCGAGCTTAAAATCCTCCATCGCAGTGTAGAGAACTTCTTCGATGGGCTTCGGCAACCGATGGATCTCGTCGATGAAAAGAACATCTTTCGACTGAAGATTCGTGAGAAGAGCCGCGAGATCGCCCTTTTTTTCGATATTCGGACCCGAGACCGTATGAAGCTGACTTCCCATCTCGCGTGCCACGATATGCGCCAAAGTCGTCTTACCCAAACCCGGAGGCCCCGCCAAAAGCACATGATCGAGGGCATCACCCCGAAGCCGCGCGGCTTCGATAAAAAGCCGGAGATTTTCCTTCACCTTTTCCTGACCCACGTACTCGTCGAGGTGCTCAGGACGCAGGCCCTTATCGCTCTCATCCCAATCCCGTTGCAGATCGGGACTCAAGATTCTGGAGGGATTCTGAACTGACAAATCTTCAGATGGATTCATGAGAACTCCTTGCGATTAACGAAGCTGCTGAAGGGCCACCTTCACGAGATCTTCTGGAGCAAACGCGCCCAAAGCCTCGCCAGAATCAGCCCTTTCCGTCTCAATGCGCTTGAGCACCGTAATGACATCCGACTCGCGGAAGCCAAGCTGAACCAAAGCATCCTGGGCATCCGAAAAAGCCCTGAGGGCAAATCCCAGTACACTGGGCGCGACGACTTTTCGAACCGCTGGGGCTCCATGCGATGCTCCCGCTGCCTCGGCTGCTAGGTCGGGCCGTTTCTTTAGAACATCAGAGAGCTCAAGAACCAATCGCTCCGCCGTTTTTTTTCCGACTCCCGGGATTTTCTGCAGCAGTCCGTGGTTGCCCGAAAGAATTGCTTCGACGAGGGCACCTACTGACATTCCGGACAGCACTGCCAAAGCCCCTTTGGGACCGATTCCGTTAACCCCCAACAACAGCAAGAACAGCTCTTTGTCGGCTTTTTTTAGAAAGCCATAAAGATCGAGGGCGTCTTCTCGCACGTGAGTATGAATTTGTACGTCGAGCTTCGAGCCCACCGCCAAAGATCCAAGCTCAGCCCCTTGGGGTAGAGTGACTTGGTACCCCACGCCCCCAACTAACAGAAGAACCCGATTATCGACGACTTCAAGGACCTCACCACGCAGAAACCCAATCATAGGGGAACCTAATCAGGATTTCTTTGAGAAGTCCACGCGCCGGCGATTACCCACAACTTCGGGAGTCAATCCTAGCATGGCAGCCAGACCCGAGCCCTGACGAGAGGATCGGCGCCTTGCCTTTGCTAAAGCGGCAACCGCCCCCGCGCCACCGGATTGGGGCTGACCCAAAAACTGCTGACCGTGACAAACGGCGAGAGCTAACGCATCGGAGGAATCTGCCGTCGAAAAGTTCTGCTTTCCTAGGAGAATTTCGAGCACACGAGCGACCTGATCCTTATCGGCAGTACCACTTCCCACGACTGCACGTTTGACCTCGGTGGGACTGTACTCGACGATAGTCAGCCCCTTCAAAGCGCCGCAAACAATCACCACTCCCCGAGCCTGTCCGAGCTTCAGCGAGGACACCGCGTTTTTGGCGAAAAAAACTCGTTCAACCGCAAGGACATCAGGCCGAATCCGATCGATGACTTCGGAAAGCCCCAAAAATAGATCGAGAAGCCTCTGCTCTAGAGCAATTTCCTGCCGACCCGAAGTACTGGCTAGTTTCAGCGTGCCATGATCCACAGAACGCATTTCACGCCCGCGAACCTCTACGCAGCCATAACCCGTGAGTCGCGATCCTGGGTCGACTCCAAGGACTTTCATGCTTCAACCCTCACGAGATAGAACGATCGTAAATCCGATACACTTTGGTGCGCTCTCCGCACATCATCTCAAGAGCACGGTTCATGGCCCGGTTATCTTCAAGAATCCAAGAAGCCTCACCGACAGGATAGCCGGCCGCAGGACCACGCTTCAAGTATTCGGTGTAAAAAAGAGGACCCAAGCTAAAATTGCGATAAGCCTTTCGAATCCCCAAGGTCAACACTCGGCAGCGGTTGACAGTCGATGCGCGACCAGGTCCCTTCAAGTACCACAACAACTTCAACAGACCGGTTGGCAGGAGCTTGCCATCAGGAATCTTTTTAAAAACCTGATGAACATCGGGAAGGGCCAAGCCAAAGCCTGCCGGCACGCCCCGAACCTCTGCGATCAACAGCAATTGAGGATCCAGAATTGCCCTCATATCCTTCGCCGTGTGAAGGAACTCTTCGGTATCCATGGGAACAAAACCCCAATTGTCCTCCCATGCGTCGTTGTAAATCTCGAGAATCGTCTTCACCTCTTGCTCGAATCGCCGAAGGTTGATTGTTCGAAACTGAACATTGCCATTCGCCTTCAGACGCTCAGACTGAGCCAATAAGCGCTCTGAAAACCTAGAGTTTCCATGAACATTATACGCCAGAAGATCTTTTGCCTTCACGAACCCGGCACTCTCGACAAGCGAGACGTAGTACGGTGGATTGTAGGTCGTCATGACGGAGGGTGAATCTCCGAAGCCCTCAACTAAAAGCCCACACTCATGATTCGTGCTCAAATTGATCGGCCCGCGCAACAGGGTCATGCCCCGCTCACGCCCCCAAGATTCCACGGCGCCAAAAAGGCCTTTAGCAATTTCAGGGTCCTGGAGAGACTCAAAATACCCGAAGAAAACGGCTTTTTCCTCGTGCATCCGATTATGCTTATCGTCGATCACTCCCACGATCCGACCAACAACTTCACCGTCCTGAATGGCGATCCAGGCAGACATGAAGGCATGCCGAAAAAACGGATTTTTACGAACATCGAGGGCATCGCGCACCGCAATCCTCAGAGGAGGAACCCAGTTCGGATCACCTGCGTACACCTTCCATGGGAAACCAATAAAACGCTCCCAGTCTTGAGAGCTTCTCACCAAGCGAAGTTCGAGCATGAACGAAGTCTTACAGATTAGATCTGCGCTGTCACTGAAGGAGAGGCGATTTCCTTCTGGCCGAAATGCGACCGCGCCAACTGCGCCAGCTCAGACGCCCGACTATTCGAACCAATGATTCCGAATTCGCGTCCGAGCTTTTCAAGCACCTGAAGCGCGTAGTCGAGGTCTTCATCGGTATGAGTGGCCATATAGCTAGTGCGAATCAAAGCGCACCCCTCAGGAACGGCTGGGCTCACAACTGGAGTTGCGAAAACTCCATGTTCATAAAGACGCTGAGTGAACGAAAAGGCCGCCATATCGTCACCAATCAAAAGCGGAACGATCGGTGTCGTCGAGTTCAAAATATTGTAGCCCATAGCCGTCAATTCGCGCTGCATCTTCGCGGCGTTACGACGCAAATTCTGTAAATGCTCGGGCTGGGTTTCAACGATATTCAAGCACTCCAAAACCGTTCCAACGGCGGCGGGAGGCATCGCTGCACTAAACATGAATGTTCGAGCCTTATGCTTGATATAGTGAATCGCGTCAGCAGATCCCGCAACATATCCGCCCAACGACGCGAAGGATTTTGAAAAAGTTCCCATCACCAGATCGGCAGCCCCAACCATCCCAAAATGGTGCTCTGTTCCCTGACCTTTAGGCCCCAGAACCCCCAAGGCATGGGCGTCATCAACATAAAGACGGCATTGATATTTTTTAGCGAGCTCAGCGACTGCCGGCAGATTCAGGATATCGCCCGACATCGAGAATACCCCGTCAGCAACAATCAAGGCCCCTTGATATTTCGAACGAGTATTTCGCAGAACGCGCTCGAGATCTTCCATATCGTTGTGCTTGAATCTGACCGTATCACCGATCGCCAAGCGAGTGCCTTCCACAATCGACGCGTGGTTTTCACGATCAGAGTAAATCACATCACTTCTGCCAATCAGGCAGGAGAGCACACCCGCATTCGTCAAAAAGCCCGTTGCGAAAACCAAGCAAGCTTCCTTTCCAAGGAATTTTGCCAAGCGAGCTTCAAGCTCTTCGTGCGCCACCAGGTTTCCGTTCAGAAAACGAGAGCCCGTGCAACCCGTTCCGTATTGATCGATGGCTCGCTTTGCCGCCTCCTGCACCCGGGGGTGATGAGTCAGGCCGAGATAGTTGTTAGAGCCGATCATCACTCGTCGTCGACCGTGAGTGACCACGCGAGAGCCAGAAGTCGATTCAATCGGTCGAAAAAAGGCATAAACCCCAGCCGCTTGGATCCGCTTCGCATCTTCGTACTGACGGCACTTCTCGAAAAGATCGATCATGAACAAAAGTCTCCTGAAGGAAAATACTTGAGCTGCCCGTTTAGCATCCAGAAATTCTCAGGTCAACGACTTGCGTTAAGGGCTTGAAACAACACCGAAACCTATGAATTTACAGGCCAAAACCGACACAGCTGCCGGATGTAAAAACTTCCAGTAAACTTGAAGATGAGTAGCAGATTACGCACCTAGGCGCGGTGCGCAATCATCGTGAGGAAGACCCATGCTTCCGAAGGTTTCAAAAGTAGGCTTAACCCTAGGACACTGGCTTGCCAGCTCGACTGAGGAGGCGCAACCCCCTCAAGAAGCAAGCGAGTCCAGTGCCAGTGATGGCGACTTGCCTCAAGGGGCAGGCTTCCGAGAGCCCGCTCCTGATCCACAGTGGCGACAAGCCTCAAGCGCGCCCCCCTCTCCTCAAGACCCTCAACCCCAATCCGCCGAAAAGGATTCTGAAAATCCGATCCCGACACCGCCACCCTCCGATCAGCTCGAGAGCGCCAACTGGACAGCGCTTCACGACGAACTCCTCCGACACCCCATCAGCTCTCGTCCTCAAGGACTTCGCAAATACCGCCAAGCCTCGGGCACCAAGCGCTCGGTTCAGCGCTTCAAAAAAGGGGTCGTTGTTGACAAGGCAGGGTAATCACAGCGTCAGGCCGAAGCCGCTCGCTCTTGGGGAGCCAAACGATAGCCAGACCCATAGATGGTTTCAAAAGCATGATCGAATCCCACCAGCTTTTTTCGCAAGTTAGCGACATGAGTGTCGATCGTCCGGCGAGTGACCACGGCATCGGGCCACAGATCGCCTAAGAGCGTTCGCCGAAGAACCACACGGCCGACCTGCAGAAGAAAGTAACGAAGAAGATCGAACTCGGTAGGAGTTAAGGTAATTCGCTGACCGTCAAGGCGAGCCGATAGAGTCGAGGGCTCTAGCCTCAAATTTCCGGCAGCGCACTCGACCTCTTCGTCCAGTTCGAAACGCCTCAAACGCAAACGCGAGCGCACGCGCGCCAAAAGCTCTTCGGGAAAAAAATCGATTTCGAGGACATCATCAACTCCGAGATCCAAAAGAGCAGCTCGACGAAGCCCACGTCCGACAGATGAATCGAATCTCGAAGGATCAACGAAAGCAAACACGGGAATGCAACGAGTCCCAGGATTTGCTCGAACTCGAGAGCACACGTCGATCAACGACTCATTCAGAAAGATCAAGTCGGGGTGATTTCTTCCTAAAAACTGAACTGCTGCTGAAACGCTCTCTGCTTCAAGAACCTCGAACTGTCGCTCGAGCACGCACTTCAAATTCGATCTCAACTGCCCATCTGTATCGACGATCAATACTCGCTTCACGTCGACACTGTACGTGATTTCTATGAGGCAATGGAACCAGAACACACCCAAAAGCCAGCGGGCGGGAACAAAAAAACCACTAAGCGAACCGACCTCGAAGCGGCTCGCCCCCAAGCACATGCAAATGCAAATGCCGTACGGTCTGACCTCCCCACTCTCGAACATTGGTTACCAGGCGGTAGCCGTTCTCAGATAGTCCCTCGCTCTGCGCAACTTGAACTGCCACCCCAAGAATCGTCGAACGAACACGCTCACCGTCAACCGACGCATCATCTAGGGCGTCTAAATGTACCTTCGGAATCAGCAAAAGATGCGTACGAGCCTGAGGCTGGATATCGCGAATCACAATAAAGTCTGAATCTTCGTAAACCCGCGCAGAAGGAATCTCGCCCCCAATAATTTTGCAAAAAACACACGAAGAATTCTGCATGAATTCGCGCCTCCGTTACTCAGACACTCGCTCAATGGTTGCCCCAAGGGCGCGAAGTTTCGACTCCATTCGCTCATATCCCCGGTCGAGATGGTAAATGCGGCTGACCACAGTCTCGCCCTTGGCGCAAAGCCCGGCGATGATCAGGCTGGCGCTCGCACGAAGGTCTGTCGCCATCACGGGCGCACCCTTGAGCCCAGCCTTACCCTTGACGACGGCACTCTTTCCCTTCACCGAAATATCCGCACCAAGCCGAGTGAGCTCTGGAACGTGCATAAATCGATTCTCAAAAACAGTCTCGGTGATCACAGAAGTTCCATCAGCAATCGTCATTGCAGCCATGAACTGGGCCTGCATATCGGTTGGAAACCCAGGATGTGGCAAAGTGGTCACATCCGTTGCCTTTGGACGACCGTGACTTTTCAAGAAAATAGAATTCGCGCCACGCTCAATGACAGCTCCAGACTCTTCGAATTTGACGAGAACAGGCTCGAGAAATTCAGAGTCTAAGCCATTCACTCGCACTTCTCCGCCAGTCGCAAAGGCCGCTGACAAGAATGTTCCTGCCTCAATCCGATCACCAATCACCCGGTAGTCGCACGCTCCCAAATGATCCTTCCCCTGAACCCGAATCGTCTCGGTACCCTCTCCTTCGATCGTCGCCCCCATGGCTCGAAGCGCTCGGGCAAGATCAACAATCTCGGGCTCTTTCGCGCAATTCTCCAACACTGACTCGCCCTTTGCCAAAACGGCTGCCATCAAGATGTTCTCGGTCGCCCCAACGCTGGGATATTCAAACGCCACACGATTTCCCACCAGACGTTTCGCGCTCGCGACAACGTAACCCTCTTCGAGCTGGATTTGAGCGCCGAGCTTCTCTAAACCCGTCAAATGATAGTTAATCGGCCGGGCCCCGATCGCGCACCCCCCGGGCAAACTGACTTTGGCGTAGCCATATTTCGCCACCAGCGGTCCGAGCACAAAAACTGAAGCCCGCATCGTCTTCACCAGATCATAGGGCGCTTCTTGGGAATGGATTGTCGTGGGATCTAAAATCGCGCAATTAGCCTCACGCTCGAACTGCACCCCCATCCCCATATTTTGCAACAGCTTACCCAGCGTGCGAATATCCATTAAGTCTGGCACTCGTTCAAATCGACACGGCTTGGTTGCCAGGATGGCTGAAACCAAAATTGGAAGTGCTGCATTCTTGGCTCCACTCACTTCCACTTCGCCACATAACGCCTTGCCACCAACGATTTTCATCTGATCCATCATTTCACCCTAGCTTCTAAAACCCGGTTTCTTCCGGAAAGGTCTTTAAGAATTCGAAGGTCCTCATAGGACCCCTCAAAAAGCGCGCGAATCTCAAGGGCTCTCTCGTGGGGAATCTCAAGAAAAACCCTCCCCCCGGGACGAAGCGTGAGGGACGCCCTCAGCGAAATCTCTCGATAATAGTAGAGCAGATCCTGCTCGGGAGCGAACAACGATTGCGGAGGCTCAAATCGCGCCACCTCGCTTTCTACCTCAGACGCATCATTTCTGAGGTACGGCGGGTTACTCACAATGAAGTCTAACGGAGTGGACCTAGCTGCCAGTCGCGACTGAAGCGTCTGCAACACATCGGAGGGATCGATCACTTCCACCCATTCGATTGATTGGGAGGGAACTCGCAAAAGCTCGGCGTTTCGTTGAGCGCGAAACAAGGCCTCGGGACTGACTTCAGTCGCAAACAGACGCAAGGGCGATGGGCACTCCAGAGCTAAGGTCACTGGAATGACGCCACTCCCGGTTCCAATCTCGGCTCCCACAAGCGAACGGCCAGTGACTGGCTGTCTCGAAATCCAGCTCAAAACCGCCTCAACCAAAACCTCAGTTTCAGGACGTGGAATCAAGACCTCTGGGCCGACCTCAAAATACCGGCCATAAAAACACTGCTCACGAACCAAATGCTGAAGGGGGACTCGAGCTGCTCGACGCTTTTCGGCCCAGATGCGAGCCTGAGTCATCCAATCGCCTTCGATGAGACGATCTCCACTGTAAAGTTGTGAACGAGTCAAACGCGGAAGCCGAGGAAACTCTCGATGAAAAGCTGCCTCTAGAAAAAGCTCGAGCTCGTGCTGAGGTAGGGCTGCTGAAAAATCTTGAAAATATTTCTCGAGAGCTGAAGGCACACGATCGTCACTCATCGTCAGCCTGCGATTCCCTGAGCCTTCAAGGCCTCCACCTGATAGTACGCCTGAAGACCGTCGAGGATCTCGTCAATCTTGCCCTCCATCACTTCGGGCAGCTGATAAAGCGTGAGGCCGATTCGGTGATCGGTCAGGCGTCCCTGAGGAAAATTATACGTACGAATTCGCTCACTTCGATCTCCAGTGCCCACCATGGTTCTTCGAGCATCGGAATGTTCGCGCGCTGCACGCTCTTGCTCAGCCTCAAGAAGTCGAGATCGCAGGATCTTCATCGCTTTGTCTTTATTTTTATGCTGAGAACGCTCGTCCTGACAGACCACAACAAGCCCGCTGGGAATATGAGTGATTCGCACTGCAGAATCCGTCGTATTCACGCCCTGGCCTCCCGCGCCTCCCGAGCGAAAAACATCGATTCGCAGGTCGGTAGGATTAATAGCAACATCGACATCTTCTGCTTCGGGAAGAACCGCAACCGTGACCGTGGAAGTATGAATTCGGCCTTGAGCCTCAGTGGCAGGCACCCGTTGCACTCGATGAACGCCCCCCTCCCATTTCAATCGACTAAAGACCTTTTGGCCTTCAATCATCGCAATGATTTCTTTAAAGCCACCGATGCCCGTGGAATTCGCCGACAAAACTTCAACCTTCCAGCCCTGTCGCTCGCCATAGCGCTGATACAGCCGAAAAAGCTCGCCCACAAAAAGCGCAGCCTCATCGCCTCCCGCCCCCGCACGAATTTCAAACATCACGTTTTTTTCGTCATTGGGATCTTTGGGAAGCAAGAGAATCTGAAGCCTGCGTTTAGAACCCTCGAGCTCTGGCTCGAGGCGACGAAGCTCGTCGCGAGCCATTTGCGAAATATCGTTGTCGGCATCCTCAAGGAGTCCGCGATTCGAAGTGATCTCTTGCTCAATCGATTTGTAATTCCGAAATTCCTCGATCAGCTCTTGTAACGACGCGTGCTCACGCGAGAGCTTACGAAACTCTCCAGGCTGATCCGCAAGAGAAGGGTCAGCCAAACGTGACTCGAGTTCTAAGAAACGCTGCTCAACACTGTGGAGCTTGTCGAAGATGGCCGCCATAGTCTCAGTCTACTGACTCGGAATTAAAAAGAACAAGGCCCCGGTCGCAATCAAGCGCCCAGGGCCTTGGAAAAAATCAGAGACAACGTCCCTTACTTTTTCTTGTACTTGTTCATAAACCGCTCAACACGACCTTCGGTGTCGAGAAGCTTATGCTTGCCTGTCCACATCGGGTGACAGTTCGAGCAAATTTCTACTTTGATATTCTCGGTCGTTGCCCGAGTTTCAATCACGTGCCCGCAAGCGCAGGACACGGTCGTTTCAACATACTGCGGATGAATAGCCTGTTTCATAAGTTCGCCTCTGTTAACAAAAATCCAGGTGCGGGTCAATGACCCCCCTGGTCGATCAGGAATGTTTTAACCGCTCATCCCCTTGATGAAGTCTTCATTGGTCTTCGTGTGGGAGACCTTATCCAAAAGGAATTCCATCGCATCCAAAGTGTTCATCGGATGAAGGACCTTTCTCAGGATCCAAAGTCGGGTGAGCATGTCCTTTGGAAGAAGCATTTCTTCCTTTCTTGTCGCGGACTTATTGATGTCCAGACAAGGGAAGATTCGCTTTTCCATCAACTTACGGTCCAAGTGGATTTCAGAATTTCCGGTTCCTTTAAACTCTTCGAAAATCACTTCGTCCATTCGAGAGCCGGTTTCAACCAGCGCCGTGGCGATAATGGTTAAAGAGCCCCCTTCTTCAATGTTTCGAGCAGCTCCGAAGAAGCGCTTCGGCTTATGAAGCGCATTGGAGTCTACCCCGCCAGACAGGATCTTGCCCGAGGGAGGAACCACGGAGTTATAGGCACGCGCCAATCGAGTGATGGAGTCTAGGAGAATGACCACATCATGCTTGTTCTCAACTAGACGCTTCGCCTTTTCGAGAACCATTTCAGCCACTTGTACGTGACGCGAAGCCTGCTCATCGAAAGTAGAACTGACGACTTCACCTTTGACCGAGCGCTGCATGTCGGTCACTTCTTCTGGACGCTCGTCGATCAAAAGCACAATCAACTTAATTTCAGGATGATTGGTCGTAATGGCGTTGGCGATATCTTGCATCAAAACGGTCTTGCCGGCCCGAGGAGGCGCCACAATCAGGCAGCGCTGTCCTTTGCCCAGCGGCACCATCATATCGATGATTCGGGTGCTGTAGTTGGTGGGCTGGTACTCTAAATTGATGCGCTGGTTGGGATAAAGCGGCGTGAGATTATCAAAGAGAACTTTCTCTGAATTCATTTCAGCCGTTTGGAAGTTCACGTTCTCAACTTTTAGCAACGCAAAATAGCGCTCGCCTTCCTTTGGAGCACGAACCGAACCGCTGACCGTATCGCCGGTTCGAAGCCCGAAGCGACGAATTTGCGAAGGCGAAACGTACACATCGTCCGGCCCCGGCAGATAGTTATAGTCAGGAGCCCGAAGGAATCCGAAGCCGTCGGGCAGACACTCTAAAACTCCGTCGGCATAAATGTGTTCATCTTTTTCGGCCTTTTTCTGGAGAACAGCAAAAATGAGATCCTGCTTGCGAAGGCCGCCCGCGTTTTCGATTCCGAGCTCTTTGCCGAGCTCGACCAGTTCACCGATTTTCTTTTCCTTCAGCTCACGTAAATGCATTTCGATTTTTCCTGGATCGCACACCTGAACGGGGCGCTAGTTTTTTGACTGATCGTTGATTGGACGCCCGCCAGAATGCGGACGCTTTTCGGGTAGCAAAGCCATTTGCGCCCGTAAAGAAAAAAAGCGACCCTGAGAGGCATGCGCTCTTCATCCTCGAATCGCCGTTGGATCTTCGCCTTGATCCCCCTTTTGGGCGTCATCGCCTTGGGTATTCCCACAGTGCAGCTCGCCCGATTTGGGCTCGAGCCAGCAAATTCTGAGGGAAGCACCACTACGATCTTCGTGGGTCGGGGGATGGGCCCCACCGAGCTCGCTCTGCAACTCGAGAAGACTCAGACCATATCTAGCGCCAAGTCGTTTGTTCTTCTCGGCAGGGTCTTGAGAAAATGGAAGAACATTAAAATGGGGGAATACGAGGTTTCGCCCCGGATGAGCCCCTTGGAGATCTTCGAGCTTCTTGGCTCAGGTCAGAGCATCCAACATCCCATCACGATTCGTGAGGGCGAGAACATTTTTGAAATTGCCGATGCCATTGAACGCAGCGGACTTACCTCTCGAGCGAGGACTCTCGAGCTTTGTCGAAGTCCCGAATTCATGAGCAAGCTGGGATTTAAGGCCCCCCTCCCCCCATCGCTTGAAGGATATCTTTTTCCCGAGACCTACCACTTTACTCGATTGCAGAGCCCTGAAGAGATGCTGGCCATCATGACCAGAAAATACCGAAGCGTGTGGGCCGATCTTCAGTCGAAGTACTCGGCTCAGATCGAGCAATTAGGACTGACCGAACACCAAATCGTGACTCTGGCGTCCATGATTGAAAAGGAAACTGGCGCTGCCGAGGAGCGGCCCATGATCAGCTCTGTTTTTCACAATCGATTACAAAAAAAGATGAGACTTCAAAGCGACCCCACCACGATCTACGGAATGTGGGAAAATTATCAGGGCAATATTCGGAAGCAGGATTTACTCACACCCACTCCTTTCAATACTTATACGACTCCGGCGCTTCCGATCGGACCGATTGCCAATCCAGGAAGGCTTGCACTGGAGGCTGCCCTCAATCCATCGATGAGCGAGTTTCTATTCTTCGTTTCTCAAAACGACGGCAGACACGTCTTCACCAAAAGTTTTGAGGAACACTCTCAGGCCGTTCGGAAGTTTCAACTCGACCCAAAAGCCCGAGAAGGAAAAAGCTGGCGGGATCTCACGAAGACTGCCCTCGAAACGATCAAGCGCTCAGAAAACTAAAAAGAGGATTTCTCCAAGCGTGCTCCCAGGCCAAGAGCCGCTGCTTGAATTGAACCTCAGGAGCTTGTGGGTCAACCGAACCCAGGTACCCTCCCACATCATGGGAAGAGACAACGCGGTGACAGGGCACAAAAATAAGGTGCCGATTTCTTCGAAGAGCCTGACCAACAGCTCGGGTTGCCCCACGCCTCCCGATTTTCTCGGCAACCCAGGAATAAGTGCGGGTCTCGCCATGAGGAATTCGCATGACGGCGCCGTAAACTTGTCGCTCAAATTCCGTCCATGAAGAGCCATCAAGAAGCTCGTCGAACCGCTCGCCGCCAGACGAGGAATCCTCCGACTCAAAAAAGCCGAGCGCCTGATCTAAAGGCTCGCCCGTCAAAAAATAGGCGCGAATCGCTTCAAGCGCCTTCGATGCTAACGATCCGACGAAAAGCCCCGGTAAAAGAGGTTCATCTGACGGCATCTGACCCGAAAGGGGCAACCAATCGACACGCGCGACAGCACCCCGACTATTCCAAGTCAGCAGGAGAGTTCCTATCGGGGTTGGCAAGTGACAATGATTCATCGCGGCCGCAAGAACGTAAATGCATCGCGACGGTCTGACAAGCGCTAAACGAATCCCGATGAAGTCGCCCTCGAATTCTCTCTCAGTTCAGCTACACTTGAATTCATGAACACTTTTTTGAAAAAGCCCGTGGCCGTCACGATCGCAATCCTCGTCGTCATCGCCGGAGTGACCTTCTTTGTATCGAAAAAAGGCTTCTTCAGATCTGGCAGTTCTTCTGGCCAATCTGCACAGGTAGAGAAGGACATCGAAACCCTCGAAAACGATAAAGCCTCTTTACCTGAAAAAAGCCAAGCGCTGATGCGCCTTGCGATTCAAGAGAATTCCGAGGCACTCGATTTTATCGAAGAGCAAATTAAACGAAACAACACCCAGATCGTTCCTTGGGCGACACGAGCATTGGGCTATTTCACCTCTTCCGAAGGCCTGAAAATTCTGAAACAACAACTTCAATCTGAAAATCCTCTCGTTCGGGAAGCAGCAATTGATGCGCTAGGCACTCGAAATCATCCCGAGAAACTCAAGCTACTCGAGGAAAGCAAGGCCGCCGCCAAGAGTGATCAGGAGAAGGCTCGCTTCATGATTGCGGAGATGCGATTGAACTCGAATCCCGAAGCGCGCGAGGGGCTGGTAAAAGCAATTCTATCAGAGCTGGATCGTAGCACTCTAGATCCGGCTGCGAGGATCTACCTCGTGAGCCAGGTGTTCTTCCTCAATCCTCGATCTCCCGAAGTTGAAAAATTCTTCGCGAAGCTGATCACCCAGGTGAAGACATCGGATGAGTTCACGATGGTCGCCACGATTCGGGCACTCAAGATTTATTGTCCTGCTCAACGCTACACCATTTTCAAAGAGGCTCTTGCACGTCCGAACTTGACGCCTGCTGCAGTTACCCAGACTTTGAACGAATTGATTTTTCACTCAGGGCCAGATGCGCTTGCGATCTTTAAGGCTTCTGAGAAGCGGCTCAATGTGAACCCAGATTTTGCTGAGAATCTGCGAAAACAACTTGAGAACCCCCAGATCCCCTCACCATGCTCCGCCAAGGCAGCGCCTGCAGCTGCGACCAAAACGAAGCCCTGAGGAAATCAGCTCTTCGCCGTAACGCGCCGCCAGTAACGCCATGCGCTGCTGCGGCGCGCGATTTCTCTTGTGAATTCGACTAGTTGCGCAAGTTTTTTCTTGTTCGCCTCCAGACCCCACTATATGTTCGCGACCTCTTTAATTGAGGTGGGGGAACGTGGCGTCTTATGTCGTATTAGCCAGAAAATGGCGGCCCGCGCAGTTTGCCGACATCGTCGGCCAGGGCCCCGTCGTACGCACTCTGATGAATGCGATTCAATCCAATCGCCTCCATCAAGCCTATTTGTTTACTGGCTCACGAGGCATCGGAAAGACATCGATTGCCCGAATTATTTCAAAGGCCATTCGATGCCCCAATCACCAGTGGGATGGCACATGGCTACGCTGCTGCGACCAATGCTCGTCTTGCCTTGAGATTGCTCGGGGCAGTTCGGTGGATGTCATCGAAATTGATGGTGCCTCGAATAACGGCGTCGAACATGTTCGCGAGATCCGTGAAAACGCACGATTCCTTCCTTCCAGCGGAACCCGCAAAGTTTACATTATCGATGAAGTTCACATGCTCAGTACCGCTGCTTTTAATGCGCTACTGAAAACCCTGGAAGAGCCTCCAGCGCATGTCCTGTTCATCTTAGCCACAACCGAGCCTCACAAGATTCCCGCAACGATTCTTTCGCGATGTCAGCGCTTCGACCTCAAGCGCGTCAGTGCCGCTCAAATCGAAGAACGACTGTCCGAAGTTCTGAAAGCAGAAGGAATCGAAGCTGAAACGGGAGCGTTAGCACTGATCGCCCGAGCCGCCGAAGGTGGGCTGCGCGATGCGCTTTCTCTTCTAGATCAAGTCATCGCCTTTTCAGGACCTCGCATCTCGGTACAGACGGTTCGCGAGAGCACTGGAATTATCGAGAGCCAACTCATTCTCGAAGTGCTCAAAAGCGTTCTAGCCCGAGAGCCCCTTCCTGCTTTGGCCGGAGTTCAGAGCGCCTATCAACAGGGCCATGACTTAAAACTCCTGGCCAGACATTTGATCGAGTTTCTTCATGGAGTCATTCTCGCGAAAGTGGGAGCAACGGCGCCGTCTTTGACCTTGTTTTCGGCTTCGGAGTGGCAAGAGATCGAATCCTTGGCACCTCTCAGAGATCTCGAGGAGCTAGAGCTCATTTTTCAGGCACTGCACCATGGCGTTGAGTGGATTGCACGCTCGCCGACTCCAAAGCTGGTGCTCGATGTTCTTTTGATTAAATGCTCCAGCAGTGAAGCCCTTCTTGCTTCGGATGGCGCGCCAGCCGAGCGATCTCCAAATCCCGCCTCCGTTCAGCGCCCCACCCCGTCAGCTCTCGGGAAATCGTCAGCGACGACAAGCAGATCCCCCGGAATCCCGGCACAGCCCATTTCACAGCCAGTTCCAACACCTTCGCCCTCTCGAAGTTACGAAGGGTTCGTAGAGCATGTTCGACAACAACGCCCCTTGTTGGCGAGCGTCCTCGAGCACTTCCATGCCGAGCAGCTGCCCTCGCTTCATCAGCACCGACTCGCGTTGGTTTGCCTTCCACATGAAGGATTTTATCGTGAGCAGCTCATTAACAAATCGAATGCTGAGCCTCTCTTTACCTTCGCTCGCGATTATTTCGGAGCAGCCACTCAAGTCGCTGTCGAAATCGCAGCCTCTGATCAAACCCTTGGGGCCTCAGAGACCATAGCAGCAAGAAAAGCCCGGGAGACCAGGGAACAAGAAGAGCGCTCGAAACAGGTAGCCGCAAATCACCCTGTGATTCGTGAAGCAAAGAATTTATTCGGCGGCGAACTCAGCCCAATTGAAATCAGAAATCCAGAAGACCCTTCGGAAGGAAGCGGCGATGCGGGGTAACACCGATCCAGTCGCCCGGCTGATTTTCGAACTCTCGAAGCTCCCAGGAATTGGGGAGAAAACGGCAACCCGGTTAGCCTATTTTATTCTGAAACAAGAGGCCTCTTTCGCTCAGGCCCTCGGCGACGCCATTCGCGATGCCAAGTCGAAAACGGGGCTGTGCGATTCTTGTTTCACGTTCACTGATGTGAGCCCTTGCCGAATTTGTTCCGATCAAAAGCGTTTGCAACAGATCGTTTGCGTGGTGGAGCGTCCCTCGGACGTGATGGCGATCGAGCAATCAGGGTCTCACCCAGGACTCTACCACGTGCTTCACGGCGCTCTATCGCCTCTTGACGGTATCGGGCCTGATGATTTGAAGATTCGAGAATTACTTGGCCGAGTGCAATCGAACTCGATTCAAGAGCTCATTCTTGCAACCAACCCCAGCGTTGAAGGCGAAGCCACTGCCATGTATCTGGGTCGTTTGGTCAAGCCTTTGGGTATTAAGGTGACGAAGCTCGCGCACGGAATTCCAGTGGGTGGAACCCTTGAGTATAGTGATCGCCAGACTATCGGCAAAGCCCTTCAGAATCGCGTGGAGATCGCTTCATGAGCTTCATCAATTACGCGGCTAAAGAAATTCACTGCAAGATTATCTATTATGGCGCCGGGCTTTGCGGAAAAACGACGAACGTTCAATACATCTACGAGCACACCCAGCAGGAGCGCCGCGGAAAGCTCGTGAATCTCAGTACTGAAAATGAGCGCACGCTCTTTTTCGATTTCTTGCCCTTATCGGTTGGAGAAATTAGCGGGTACAAAACCCGCTTTCATCTCTACACGATTCCGGGGCAGACCTTTTATGAAGTGTCCCGCCAATTCATTATGAAGGGGGTCGACGGTGTGGTGTTCGTCGTCGACAGCCAGGCGGAACGAATGGAAGCAAATATCGAAAGCTTTGAATCGCTGGCCAAGAGCCTCGATCACCAGGGCTACGATATCCTGAAGCTTCCAGTGGTCCTGCAGTACAACAAGCGAGATGTGCCCGGTGCGGTGTCCGTGGCGCAGCTCGAAGCGACCTTCAACGCAGTCAAGAGGCCAGCATTTGAGGCAATCGCAAACCGTGGGGAAGGGGTCATGGAGACTCTACAGGCAATCAGCCAGTGGGTGATCCGTGAGTTAAAAGGGGGGAAAACATGAGAAAAGATGCTCTAAAAAAATTCAAGAAGCTCTTCGAGGAACAGAAGAAGTCACTTCTTTTCAGTGACCGAGTCGTTCGTGAAGATTTTAGCGTCAATACCGACGATCGTTTCGACGAACTGGATCAGGCCACTTCTGATATCGAGCAATCGATGCGGATGCGATTAAGAAACCGCGAAGCCCTGTATCTCAAGAAGCTCGAGGAAGCGCTTTTGCGAATTGAGGAAGGAACCTTCGGCGATTGCGAAGAGTGCGGAGAAGAAATTGGCCACAACCGGTTGCTGGCCCGTCCTACAGCCACCCTTTGCGTTTCCTGCAAGGAAGAACAAGAGCGCAAAGAAATCATCACTGCCGCAGGACGCACCAGCAAGAGCCTGGGCGATACCATGAATCGCAAGTGGGCTTAACCCACTCGACATCTTTAGTTCTTGGGGGCCAAGGATGGCCCCTGCTTTCAATCGGAGCCGTTTTGGCTCTGGGGTGAAAATTACCCCACCCTGCCGGTTTTTCTATCCGACCTCTCGATACACAAAAAAACCCTCGAGTCTCAGGGCCTTAGCCCCGATTTCGGTGTTTTCACGGCCCCTGAACTTGGGTGTGAAAAGCTTGGCGCACCTCTCGCACTACTAGGTGGCAGGAGGTGACGAGATGGAAACCGAGAAACTCAATCGCTTTAAGGCGCTTTTCAACTGGCAGAAGCGTGAGCTGCTTTACAGCGGCAAGATCGCGAACGAAGACTTCTATCTTCGGGCAGAGGATCTCGCTGACGAAGTCGACTTCACCTCCACTGAGACCGAGACCGCGATGCGCATGCGACTTCGCAATCGCGAGGCTCTGTTCCTCAAGAAAATCGAGGAGGCGCTTGATCGTATCCATGCAGGGTCATTTGGAATCTGCCTGGAGTGCGACGATGAGATCAGCCTAAAAAGACTCGAGGCCCGACCCACGGCAACCCATTGCGTGGACTGCAAAGAGGCCCAAGAGCGAAATGAGGCGCTTCACATCGATGGCCATCGCTACAAGAGCCTTGGTACCAAGATGCGGTTCGCATAAGCGCGAATTCATCGACTTAAAAACATCAGAGGGAGAGGGTCTCACCACGGACTGGTGGGGCCGAAATCGAATCAGGAGGATTCCGTTCGTAAGGAGGGCCCGCGTCTATGGATGGAGGCGGGAACATCCGAAGCCTGCGCGCAGGAGGCGAGCAAGTTGAGGATGTGGATCATCAAGGAAGATCATCGGAGCAAAAGGATTTCGCTTCGTTCAAATAGCGCAGGATGCGCTCAAAAAAGGTGAGGGCCGGAGCTTCATGCTCCGGCCCTCGTGTTGATTGGCCTAATCCTTGGCCGCCACTCTTGAAAAGAGTGGTTTCATTCCGTCGAGATCACTGGATCACTGAACCTGCAACGCCTTGGCGACGTTGATGCGTCCGCCGGTGACCGTCTTTCCGGCTAGCGACGCAACAGGATCAGCGGTGTTCATCAGAACTTCCTTCACCTTCTTGTAATCCCATGAAGGATTCTTAGACCAAAGCAAGGCCGCTGCGCCCGCCACATGCGGACACGCCATCGAGGTGCCAGACATCGAGGCGTACTTATTTCCAGGCGCCAAGCTGTAAACATTCACACCAGGGGCTCCCACGTCGGTGGAAGTCTTTCCGTAGTTCGAAAAGAATGCCATTCCGTCTTTGTCATCGGTAGCAGCAACAGCAAGGATGTTGTCGTTGTCGAAGGCTGCGGGATAGCTGGCCTGACGAGAGTCATCGTTATTCTTGCCGTCATTACCTGCTGCGGCAACAAAGAGCGCTCCCTTAGCTTTGGCACGATCAATCGCATCGTAGAGCGCCTTGTTTTGTCCGTCCATCGGACCTCCCCAAGAGTTGCTCAAGACCCGCGCGCCATGCTCGACAGCATAATCGATCGCCTGAATAGCGCCTTCGGTCGTGCCGCTTCCCTCTGCAGAGAGAAACTTCACGCCCATGATCGAAACTCGCTGAGACACACCCGAAACTGCGACGCCATTTCCACCGACGGCGCCGATCGTTCCTGCGCAGTGCGATCCGTGACCCTGGTCGTCGTAAGGAATTCCATCGTTGTGGATGAAATCAAAACCAACAACATCGCCCTTGGTGGGATTCGGATTGCGCCAGACGTTGAAGCTCAAGTCTTCATGATTGTAATCGATACCGGTATCAATCACTGCGACAATCATGTCTTTATTGCCCTGATGCTGGGCCCAGGCCTGGGTCGCACCAACCTTACCAATTCCATAGGCCTTCGCCAAATCGGGATCCGCCACCGGAGGATTCACTTCTGCGGGCGGAGGGGTCAAGTCGGGCCGGGTAGCGGGAGGGTTTCCAGGCCCACCCGGATTTCCAGGCATTCCACCGCCATTATCTTCGCATCCCGGAGGAAATGGAATTCCAGGAAAAAGACAAGGCAACTTCATATTAGGATCACACCCAGGAATGTCGAATCCTGGAATGCAAGGAAGCCCCTCTTGAGGGCGTAACTCTTGTGGTGAGATTCGAATGACGTAGTTGGGCTGAGCGTACTCAACCATCGGGTTCTTCTCGAACTCGGCGATTGCGTCCTGAACTTTAACTTCATCTTCAAGCAGCACATGTTCGAACTGCTTGAGGCTTCCGCCCATGAAGCGAACTCCTCGAACGCCTGCCTTACTGTAAAGTTGATTCATGGCAATACGCGGACGCGAAACGCCGTCGCGATATTTCACAATGACTTCATGTTCTTTGAATTCTGGTGAAGCTACTGCAGCAAGAGCAAAACCTTGCATTGCAATAGCGAGAATAGTCAGCTTCCGTGACAACGACATGGACTCCCCCCCTTAGGTTCCAACTTCGGACAACTTCTAAAACACACACACTCTATGGCTCGGAGTGTAGACGGGAGTTTCAGAATTGCAAATCTCAAGCACGGATTTATTTTTGCACGGGGCTATTGCATTACTCTGATTTCAAACTAATGTTCGCAAATCGAAATGGCTGCAAATACTTGGGTCGCGTTGCGCACCATTTTTCTTCTGATTCTCTCGAATATTTTCATGACTTTTGCGTGGTACGGCCATCTTCGATTCAAATCAGTTTCTTTGATTTCGGCGATTTTACTCAGCTGGCTCATCGCGCTTCCTGAGTACGCACTTCAAGTTCCGGCGAACCGACTCGGCCACGGTGCGCTGAGTGCTTTTCAACTCAAGGTCCTTCAGGAGTGCATTACTCTCCTGGTCTTCATGGCTTTTGCTTGGGGCTGGCTGGGCGAGGCCCCTCAACTGAAGCACTTCATTTCGTTCGGGCTGATTTTGGCAGCAGTTGCCATCGCTTTCATAAAATAAAAAGGGGCGCGTCAAGTGACGCGCCCCGAGTCTCTGTCGATCTCAGAAACAGTTACGAGTTCAATTCACGGTCATGCTGACGACGAATATACGTCGGCAAATCATATTCATCGTCAGTGAGGTTGGAAATCCCCAACCGAGTCGCAAGTGCACGTGCGCGCGCAAGCTCGCCGCCCTCAGCGCCAGTTCCCATCTCTCCCCGAACCGAAGCAAGCATGGCCGCATTCGGCATCGGTGGAACGCCAACGCTCGATCGAGCACCAAGCTGCTCAGGATTGAGTGCTGCAGTTGGAGCCAAGCCCGGAACCGATGCAGGATTCGCGGAATGAGCAGGAATCAGCTGCGGCTGAATGAATGGAGCCGCAATCGGAGCCATCTCTGCGGGCGCAGACGTGGTGACTGCCGCCTGAATCGGCGCTTGAGCAGGAGCTTGAGCCTGAGCATTCGCATGAATCGCAGCAGTGGCGGCAAGGTTCGCTCCGCCCAACCCCGTAGCAATCACGGTGACCTTCACTTGATCCTTGAGTGCCTCGTCAATGACCGTACCGAAGATGATCTCAGCATCTTCATGAGCGGCTTCCATGATCAAAGTGGTTGCTTCATTGACTTCATGAATACTCAAGTTCGAGCTACCGGTGATGTTAATGATGATTCCAGTTGCCCCCTCGATCGAGACGTCCTCGAGCAAAGGACTTGAGATCGCATTGGTAGCTGCTTGAACGGCGCGGTTCTCGCCTTCGGCAATGCCGATACCCATCAGCGCCAGACCCTTGTTCTGCATGATGGTTCTCACGTCAGCGAAGTCGCTGTTGATTAAGCCTGTGTGGTTGATGAGATCAGAGATCCCTTGAACTGCATTCAACAGAACTTCATCCGCTTTTTTGAAGGCGTCCATCATCGAAAGCGAAGCTCCCGAGATTGCTAGAAGCCTTTGGTTTGGAATCGTGATCAGTGAATCGACATTCTCTCGCAACCACGCCATTCCCTGCTCAGCATGCTTCATGCGCTTGCGTCCTTCGAACTGAAAGGGCTTCGTGACGACTCCAACCGTTAGCGCACCAATTTCTTTGGCGATCTTCGCGAAAACAGGAGCTGCTCCCGTTCCGGTACCGCCACCCATACCGGCGGTGATGAACACCATGTCGGCGCCGGCCAAGATTTCTGAAATTCGCGCATAATCTTCGAGCGCGGCTTTACGACCCACTTCGGGGTTCGCTCCAGCGCCAAGCCCTTTGGTCAGTTCCTGACCAATCGGCATCTTGGTGGGGGCCATCGAAGCATCCAGGGCTTGCTTATCTGTGTTAGCGGTAATGAACTCTACCCCAGAAAGCCCCATCCGAATCATCGTGTTGACGGCATTGCATCCGCTGCCACCTACGCCCACAACTTTGATTTTAGCCCCAGTGCTTGCCACCTGATCGATTTCGAACATACCAGAAGATCCTCTTCCTTAAGATGGTTCGGCGTTTCGCCGAACGATTTACCGGCCTCAGGCCGGCCTGTCCTACCGACTTAAAACAAATCCTTCATCCAACTCCGCATCGAACCTCGAACCTTGTCGTAAATGTTTTTCTCGCGAATCGGAAATCGAGTGCGACTCAATTGTCGGGCACCGTACTTCAGCAGACCGACTCCGGTCGCGTACTTTGGGCTGTTCACGACATCACGTAGGCCCCCGATTCCCATGGGCAGCCCTCGCTTCACCGGCATCTCAAAAACACACTCTGCCAGCTCAGGCATCCCCTCCAAGAGCGTGCTACCGCCCGTGATGACCACGCCGCCTGAGAGAACATTTGCAAAGCCTGATTTCTGAATTTCGGTGTGAATCAGCTGAAAAATCTCTTCAACCCTAGGCTCGATGATTTCTGCCAAGAGCCTGCGCGAAAGAATGCGCGGCTTCCTGCCTCCGACGCCGGCGACCTCGATGGTATCATCGCTATTCACTAGCGACGCTAGAGCGCAGCCGTAATCAATCTTGATCTTTTCGGCTTCGCTGATCGGTGCGCGAAGTCCAACCGAAATGTCATTCGTGATATGGTGACCACCGATAGCCAGAACTCCCGTATGTACAATCGCGCCATCCTTAAAGATTGCGATATCGCTCGTCCCACCGCCAATATCGACCAGAACGACACCGATGTCTCTTTCGTCCTGAGCCAAGACCGCTTCGCTTGAAGCAATGGGTTCGAGGCAAATCTCAGCGACATTCAGGCCCGCTTTGTTAGCGCACTTAATGATATTTTGAGCAGAGGAAACAGCGCCTGTAACGATATGAACCTTGGCTTCGAGGCGCACGCCACTCATTCCGATCGGATCGCGGATGCCATCTTGATCATCGATGACGTACTCTTGCGGGATAATATGAATCACTTCACGGTCGAGGGGAATGGCTACCGCTTTGGCAGCATCAATGACCCGCTGAACATCTCCCTGCTGAATTTCTTTATCTTTGATCGCGACAATTCCGTTGGAATTGAAGGATTTGATATGGCCACCGGCGATACCCGTATAAACGGTGGAGATCTCTACTCCGGCCATGAGCTCAGCCTCTTCAACGGCTTTGCTGATACTATCGACAGTACTATCGATATTGATCACGACCCCTTTACGGAGCCCATTCGAAGGGGCGGTTCCGATTCCAATGATGTCGATCATGGAATTCGGACCTGCCTCACTCACTTCTCCCACGATGCAGCAGATCTTCGTGGTTCCAATATCCAGCCCGACAACAAAATCCTTCTTGTTGGACATGATTGCCCCTCGTCCTTGGTTCCTGAGCCGGGAAATTCTTTCCCGGTCGTCAAAGATCGAGCATCCTGCGTCGATCTCTTGGCTCTAAGGAAGTCTAAGAACGTCGAGCAGTCCTGACAACTATTTTTTTGTGAGCATCGGCGAAGATTTGACGAACCGGAACCGAATGGGCGACCGAATACTGAAGAACCGAATCAATTCGGGCGAATAGCTCAGCCGCCTCGGGACGCCCCCCCTCACCTCCGGGAGCGCCGACTGGAGTGGCTTCGGGCTCCCATTCGGGCCCGAGAACCACAGAAACTCGATACGAGGGCTCAAAAGCAATCCACAAACTGATTCCCTCTTCCTCATCCCAAGTGACCTGCGACACTTGGTTTGCCGTCTTCCAAGAGTGTTGACTCCAAACTTGAAGCGTCTTGGTGGCTCGCGCAAGAAGCCGCTCACCCGCAGCCCCCAAGGGAAGTCCATGAATCACGGGGAGGTCCGCCCTCCCCCTCAAGGTTACCGGACCAAAGAGACTTCCATCAGCATCAACATACTTGAGCAACCCCTGCGTACCCTGCATGAGCGCGATGGGCTGTCGATAAATGACCTGAATCGCCAAGGTCTGCGGAAAGCGTTTAGTCAGAATCACTCCGCGAACCCAATGGTTTTTCATTAACCTCGTTTGGATTTCTTCCAAATTCAAAGCAAACAAGCTCTTCTTATCTAGCTCGACGGCTGCAAGCGCGATCACTTCTTTCGAGTCGAGTGGCGCATCGGCGGGCTGGTCGTTGACCTCCAGCACTCGAACCATAAAAAGAGAGGAATGAAGAGCCGAATAGACTCCGACGATTGCCGCCAGAAACATCAGGCCTGAGAAAATCAATGTCGGTAGTGCTTTCGTTGACCGCATGGGTAGCTTACAGTGTAAAAATCATTCTTCACGAGGCCAATATGAAAATCAAAAAAGCTGTTTTTGCGGGCGTCGGAATCTTGTCTCTCGCGTCTTGCTCCAGTCTTCAACCCAGCCCCAGAGAAGCACGAGCCCCAGAATCGATCGAGATGATCCCCTCGCTACAAGCCACTCGGTATCTTTTGCCCAATGGGCTGCGGCTGATCGTGCACGAAGACCACTCTGCCCCCACCTTTGCTTATCAGACCTGGTTTGACGTCGGGTCACGAGACGAAGTCCCGGGGAAGACGGGTCTTGCTCACTTATTTGAGCACATGATGTTCAAGGGAACTCCTGCAGTTCCGGATGGCGAATTTGATCGCATTTTGGACGAAGCGGGCGCAGAAGGCCAAAACGCCTATACAACGCACGACCACACTACTTATATTGAAGAGCTTCCGAACGATCGCCTCGAACTTGTGATCCAGCTCGAAGCCGACCGCATGCGAAATCTGATCGTAAACGATCAATCCTTCAAAACCGAGCAAGAGGTTGTGCAGAATGAGCGGCGTTTTCGAAACGAAAACAGTCCTGATGGCCTGATCTATCAAGAGATCTATCACTTGGCCTTTGAAAAGCATCCGTATCATTGGCCCGTGATTGGATATGCCGACGATCTGGCGAAAATGACCGCTCAGGATGCTCGAAGCTTCTATCAGCAGCACTATGCCCCAAATCGGGCAGTAATCGTCGTCTCAGGCGATGTGAACGCAAAAAAAGTCAGAGGTCTCATCGAGAAATACTACGGAAGTTATTCTGCGATACCGCTTGAAACGCCTCATTACTCGGCTGAGCCCGCTCAAATTTCGACTCGAAGAAAATCTCTTCGACTGAACATTCAGGTCGAGAAATTGATGATGGCTTTTCACATTCCAGCCCTCGATCACCCTGACATGGCCGCTCTCGACATGATTCAAATGATTCTCTCAGGCGGTCGAAGCAGTCGTCTCCAAAAAGCTCTAGTCGAGTCAGGTATCGCCAGCTCAGCGGGTGGATACGCTATTGATGCACGATCACCATCGCTTTTCTTGTTCTCGGCCTCGATGCAAGCCAAAGCCAAAGCGACGACCGCTGAGCAGGTCATCCTCAAAGAGCTCGAGCGCCTGAGCCGCCACGAGGTTTCGATGCAAGAACTCGAGCGAGCTCGAAATCTCCTGAGCTTTGAATTTTACGGTGGCCTTGAAAGCAACTCTGAAAAGGCGCGCTTCATCGGCCATCACGAGCTGCAAGCGGGAGGTCTCGAGCGGGGGCTTGAATTTCATCACCGTCGACTAGCGGTGACGCCGAAGGAAATTCGCGAGGTTGCCCGCAAGTACTTCATGGGGCGGGCGCGAACCGTCGTCTTAGGTTTAAAAAAATAGCCACCCACTTGAGGACCACACGATGAAAACAAATCCATCCCGTCGAATCACCCTCCTGACCGCATTATCACTTGCCATCATGATCGCGAAAGCTACCGCCGCGAACGCCTTTGACGTCATTGTTGAAGAAGATCGACGACTTCCTTTGGCTTACCTGAATCTCGTCATTCGCCAGGGGGCCGTCAGCGACCCCAAGGGAAAAACCGGACTCACTGATTTCATGACCGAAATGCTTTTGCGTGGAACCCGAAAGCACACCAAAAGTCAGATCGACGTGCTGCTGGATCAGTGGGGCGCCGAGCTGGCTATTGAAACCAGAGCCGAAGCGGTCATCCTGCGTGCGGCCTCTTTAAGCTCAAAAACACCCGAGCTCTTATCTTTACTAACCGAGATCCTCACCGAGCCTGGATTTCCGAAAGTAGAGCTCGAGAAACTCAAAAAAGAAACCCTCTCGGCTCTGCTGGCCCAAAAAGGAAATGACCAGGCGCTAGCGAGCACGAAGTTCACTCAGTTTCTTTTTGCGGGCCATCCCTATGGACGACCGGTCGAAGGAATCGCCTCTGAAGTCTCGAGCTTTCAATCCTCTGACCTCACGACCCATTACGAACAACTGCTTCAGCCCGCGTCTTTTCTGCTCTTAGCGACTGGCGATTGGTCTGCGGCGACTCTTCAGGACTGGGCTACTCGTCTAGAGAGCGCGCTTCGAAAGAAGACCGAACCCGCACTAGTCCGAGTGTCACCTCCCACTCTTCCCAGCGGACGTCGCTTAGAGATCGTTGACAAGCCTGAGCGCACTCAAACCCAGATCCTCATCGGACAGCTTGGCGTAAAAATGACGGATCAGGATTATTACGCGCTTTATCTCGGCAATGCAGCTTTCGGAGGAGGATCCTTCACTTCACGGCTGATGCAGGAAATTCGCGTGAAGCGCGGTTGGTCGTATGGAGCTCGAAGCCAATTTCGTTTCGGCCTGCAACCACGATCTTGGCAAGTGTATCTATTTCCGGCTGAGAAGGACACCCCGGCAGCCCTGGCACATACTCTCGGGATGATCGAGACGCTGCAACGCGAAGGCATTTCTGAACAGGAATTCACCATTGCCAAGACGAGCTCGATTAATGGGGCCGCATTCTTGAATGACACCCCGAAGAAGCGAATGGAAAACCGAATTCTTGAGGAAACACTCAACCTTCCTCGCGGCTTCTTCAAGGATTTGTCGAAAAACTTACGGTCCGTCAGTCGTACTGACGTGAATCGAGCCCTCTCTCGGTTTCTTGATCCTAGTAAACTGACAATCACGGTCTTGGGCACTGCCAAAAACCTGAAGTCAGCACTTGCTGAGAAAGCCGGAGTTGCCGAAGAGCGAGTTGTGGTGGTTCCCTACACTGCAGACTAAGGTACAAGATCGAAAGAAGGGCCCACTCGCTCAAAAGCGAAAGGGGCCGAGGTACTTCACTTCTTCTTCGAGCTCGATTCCTAGCTCGGCCTTTGCACGAGCCTTGGCCAGCTCAATCAAGGCTCGAACATCGGCAGCGAGTGCCCCGCCCCGATTGATGATGAAGTTGCTGTGCTTCTCGGCAAACTGCGCGTTTCCGATTTGATGCCCTCGAAGGCCTAAGCGATCAACGACTTGCCAAGCGCGAAGACCCGTCGCTCGCGGGTTTTTAAAAACGCTTCCGCAGGATGGAAAATCAACGGGCTGAGTGCTTTTTCGTCGTTCAAGAGTCTCGTCAAGCACTCGCTTCACTTGCTGAGGGTCAGTCGGAGTGATCTTCCAGTCGACCCAGGTAACGATCGCGCCTTCCGGCAAAAATCGATGACGACGGTATTCAAACGCCATTTCGGATCGGTCCCAAACCTGAAGTTGCGCAGCATGAAGCAGATAGGCGCCCACGCGATGAACCCGCTCTTGTGCCTCGCCGAGATGGGTTCCTGCGTTCATGACCACAACGCCCCCCACTGAGCCTGGAACCCCGGCCAAACACTCGAGCCCCGACCATCCTTCCTGGGCCGCGCGCCGAAGCAAACTTGAAACAGCCACACTCGCCCCTGTACGCAGTAGGCTTGAAGAGGCATCGAGCCCAATTGAAAGATCAAGCCGCGAAGTCTTGATCACCAGCCCTGGATATCCCTCATCTGAAACCAAGAGGTTCGATCCCAGCCCCAAGATAAAAAACTCAACCCCAGTTTGCTCTATGCCTTGCTTGAGCCAAGCCAGATCCGATTCGCCTTTCGGTAGAGCCATGAGCGGGGTAGCGCCGCCGATTCGATAGTACGTGTGACGACTCAGAGGCTCGTCAAAGCGAAGCTCGCCTTGAAATTCAGACGCATGCTCACGAAACCACTGCCATGCCGTCATGTCGAAATCACCAGATGCTTCATCAGCTCATCAGGAAGCTTCGTAATCGTACCAGCCCCCATGCAAAGCACGAGATCACCCTGCTGAAATCGCCTGAGCACCTCGGAGGTAGCGCCAGCGAGATTTCCCACATGATGAATTTGTTGATCAGAGCGGGCCACCCGACGCATTTCATCGGCCAAAGCCTCGGAACTCACGCCCTCAATCGGTGACTCGCCAGCACCGTAGATATCGGTAAGCAGAACGACATCTGCATCGTGAAACGCCCGCATAAACCCGTCTCGGCAATGCAAAGTACGCGTGTAGCGATGGGGCTGAAAAACCACCACCAGCCTTCCCTTCCAAACCTGCCGAGCTGCCGCAAGAGTGGCCTCAATTTCGGTGGGGTGATGACCGTAATCGTCTACAATCATCTGCTTCGAACGCTCATCGCGCCAACGAATCTCAAATCGGCGCTTTACCCCGCAATACTGCGCTAGTCCTGAGGCAATCTGCGAAAACGGCATCTGCAGCGCTCGGCAAATCGCAACCACAGCTAAAGCATTCAAAACATTGTGACGACCTGGAACCTGCAAGGTCACTTCGCCCAGGTTCCCATCTACGCGATGTCGAACCTGAAAGCGCGAGCCAAAGGCTTCAGAGACTAAATCAAAAGCAGAATAATCCCATTGATCTGAGAACCCATACGTAACAAACGGCTTAATGAAGCGCGAAAGGTTGCGCCGCACCCCCGAGTCTTCGGCACAAACGGCGGCAAGTCCGTAGAATGGGATTTTAGCGACAAACTCAGCGAAAGCGTCATCGATGGCTTTCAATGACCCATAGTGATCGAGATGGTCGTTATCGATATTGGTAATCACCGAATAAGTAGCCGGAAGATGCAGAAAAGACCCATCACTCTCATCGGCTTCAGCCACTACGAATTCGCCCTGACCGAGCTTCGCATTGCCACCTAAAGAATCGACCTTTCCGCCGATGACCATGGTGGGATCCCAGTGAGCCGCCGTTAAGACCGTGGCTAGCATCGAGGTCGTCGTGGTCTTTCCGTGGGTGCCGGCAATAGCGATGCCGCATTTTCCCCGCATCAGCTCTCCCAACATCTCGGCCCGAGGAATGACCGGAATATGGCGACGACGAGCCTCTAAGACCTCTGGATTATCGCTTTTTACGGCTGACGAGACGACCACCACATCTGCGTCTCGCACGTGATCTGAAGAGTGGCCTACGTGAAACCTCAGCCCGAGCTGCTCAAGCCGGCGCGAGGTATCGGAGTCGGCCAGGTCTGATCCACTGACTCGAAATCCCTGATTAAGGAATACTTGGGCGATCCCGCTCATGCCGATCCCGCCAACGCCAATGAAATGAAGGTTGAGATCGCTTCGCTCTTTTCGGATTTTCATGCTCGTTCTTTCTCGTTAGCGCTCGGAAAAAGGTCGGCAAAAATCCGATCAATCGCATCAGGACGAGCAAATTGAGTGACCTTGTTTTCCATGGCTTCGACCCGTCCCCTATCGTTAGCCAGGGCAAGGATCAAGTCTGCGAGCTGAGCCCCATTCGTTTGTTTCTGAAGCCGGATCTCAGCTGCGCCTGCTTCTGCGAAAAGCTGGGCGTTAAACTCTTGATGGCGATCGGCCGAGACCAAAGGAATTAGAATCGCTGCCCGGCCCACAGTCGCTACCTCTGCCAGCGTCGAAGAGCCCGCTCGACAGATCAGCAGACTCGACTGCGCATAACAATCCGGCATGTCGTAGATGAACTTTTCGACTCGAGCCCCAGTGCTGAAACGTTCGTGAGCCGCTCGAACGCGCTCAAAGTCCTTCTCGCCGGTCTGGTGAATCCACCGAAGCCGCTGGCGATCGGGCGCATTGCGAACTGCCAACGCTTCAATCGCTTCGATGACCAGGCTATTGATGCCGATAGCACCTTGGCTTCCGCCAAAAACAAAAACAGTGAAGACTTCACCTTGAGCGGGTGGCACCCGCCTCATCGAACTTCGGATCGGGTTTCCCGTCACCACGACTTTGCCTTCAGAGAAAACGCCCTCTGCGCCCGGAAAAGCCGCGAAAACTCGACTGGCGAGCCGACCTAAAATCCGATTCGTAAGCCCGGGAAGCACGTTCTGCTCAAGAACCACCACTCGACCGCGCCACAGCCACGAGGTCAGCCCTGCCATCCCGACCACCGGAAAAGAAGCATATCCCCCGACCCCAATGACGAGTTCGGGACGAGCGCTCAAAAGCCAAAAAAGCGCACGGAGGCAGGCCCACGGAAGCTGAACAGCGGTCTTGGCTCTCCTGAGAAGCGAGCTTCCATTCCAAGCGCCAATAGCCACCAGACGCAGCGAATAGCCGGCTTTGGGAACCAAGCGTTCTTCCATTCCTCCTCGAGCCCCAAAAAAGCAAATCGAGGCATTCGGATGAATTTGCTTCAAGCGATCGGCCAAGGCAATGCCCGCATACAAATGCCCGGCGGTACCGCCCCCCGCGAAAAACACCTTCATGCGTGACGCCCAACGGACTGGCGACGTGAGATATTTAACAAAACACCGACCGCAAAAAGATCGATCACCAACGCCGAGCCCCCGTAGCTCATGAATGGCAAGGCCAGGCCCTTGGTAGGAACCAAACCCATAACCACCGCCATGTTCACGAGACCTTGTAGACCCAGGAGTAAGGTAATGCCTGCAGCCAAAAGACTTCCGAACAAATCACCGGTGGTCTCGCGGCAACGAGCGGCAATCATCAGCCCTCGCTGGATGAAGACTAAAAATGACACCAGAACAGCGGCCACACCGATAAATCCAAGCTCTTCGCCAATGACGGAAAAAATGAAGTCATTATGAGCCTCAGGAAGGAAAAAAAGCTTCTCCTTGCCATTCCCTAAACCTACGCCGGTCAAACTGCCCGAGTGCAGCCCCACCATACTCTGAATGACTTGAAAGCCTTTGCCTGCTGGGTCACTCCAGGGGTCAAGAAAGGCCAGAACACGAGCCCGCCGATAGGCAGAACTCATTGCCAGAACGGCAGCGCCCGCGCCCGCAACCGTCATCACGCTACCGAGAAAAAGCATCGGAACGCCCGCAAGGAAAAGCAGAAGAAACGAAACTCCGACGATGACCATAGTGCTGCCAAAGTCTGGCTGTAACAGCAGCAGACCAAAAATCGGAATCAAGAGCAGAAAGACGGCTCCCACAGACGGAACGAAGCGTTTCAGAAGGTCCTGCTTCACGGTAAGCTGCCGAGCCACGAAAACCATCGCCGCAAACTTAGCCCATTCGCTTGGCTGAAATCGCAAAGCTCCTAGCCCAATCCAGCGTTGCGCCCCCCCTGACTTCGCACCAATTCCCGGAATCAAAACCAGAAGGAGCAGAAAAGCGGCTGAACCCAGCACTGGATACGCACGCTCCTTCCATCGCTCGTAGGGAATCTGCGACGAGAAGACCATGGCTAAGGCCCCGATGATGGCAAAGACCAGCTGCTTTTGAATGAAGCTAAACCCACTGCCCGTGCGCTCTTGCGCAAGAATGAATGATGAGCTGTAAACCATAACCAGCCCAAAAATCACCATTCCGCAGGTCAAAACCAAGATCACGGGGTCAACACCCTTCATGCTGAGCGTGAGCCGTGTTCGAAGAGTATTCCAATTCCAAGGTCTAGCGCCGAGCAAGGGACCTCCTGTTCCTATTGCTGCTCTAGCTCGTAGAGCCCTTTAGAGCTGAGAGACGAGCTTCCTGAAGTAATCGCCCCGTTCTTCGAAATTTCGGAACATGTCGAAACTCGCGCATCCAGGCGACAAGAGAATAATATCGCCGCTACGCGACTTTTGATAGGCCAGCAGAACCGCTTCTTCGAAAGTTCCTACCAAAAACGTATCGGCATGATCGCCTAGCGCGCGGTTGATCTTCTCTTTAGCCTCTCCCAAAAGGATCAAGAGCTTGCATCGCTCTCGAACCAGATCAGCTAGCGGAGAAAACTCCATATTCTTGTCTTTTCCGCCCGCGATCAAAATAATCGGATTTTTTGGGAATGCCATGAGGCTGCGCTGCAAACTCATGACGTTGGTGCCCTTCGAGTCATTGATGAAGTACACACCATCTTTTTTCCGGACGAACTCAAGACGATGAGGAACGCCCCTGAAGTTTTGAATCACCGACTGAATCGCAGCCGGAGATACCCCTTGAGCCCGAGCGGCACAGATCGCTGCCATGAGGTTTTCTTTATTGTGCTCACCAAAAAGCTTGAAGGTAGAGACGTCGTAAATCTCATCTTTTCCAGTGATCTTCGCCACAATTCGGCTGGTAGAGGCATTATAATAACAGCCGCAGAAGTTCTCTGCGAACTCGCCACCGATGCTCATGGGGTTTCGTTTCGAAAACCACATCAGCTTGCCCTTTGCTTCGCTCGCCAGCTGCGAAACCGTGGGATTATCAAAATTCAGAACGACAAAACTGTTCCGATCGCAAAGCTGCAAGAGCTTCTTCTTGGCGGCGGCATAAGCCTCAAGCGAAGGATATCGATCAAGATGATCGGGTTCGATATTCGTGAATACGGCTACCGCCGGGGTAAACTTATCGGCCAATTCCAGCTGAAAGCTCGATAGCTCGGCAACGACTGTCGACGCTGGCTTCTCATCCAAATAGAAATCGAGAAGGGGTTTTCCGATATTCCCCCCAACGAAGACTTCGCGACGATCCGCTTTGAACATCTCACCGATCAAACTCGTCGTCGTCGTCTTTCCGTTGGTGCCTGTCACGGCAACCAGGGGCACCTCAAGCTGAGTTGCCGCGATCTCGATATCATTGGTGATCGGAACATTCGCAGCTCGCACTTCCTCAAAAATCTTCTGACTAAGTGCCACGCCGGGACTGACGACGATCAATTCAGCTGAAGTGAAGGTCTTACTCTGATGGCGCCCGAGTTCGTACTCAATCTTGAGGTCGGCACAGGCTGCCACACTGTCAGCAAGCTCTGTTTTCTGCTTCATGTCGGTGACGGTAACCTTAGCGCCCTGCTTGCTTAAATAGCGAGCGGCCGAAACCCCCGACTTGCCAAACCCCACGACCAAAATACGCTTTCCCTTAAACCTGCTCATCAGTACTCCCTCAAACCCAGCCCGTAGTTCATCGAAGTTTCAATGTCGACAACGTGATTAACGCCAAAAGAATCGAAATAATCCAGAAGCGAACGATGACTTTCGGTTCTGCCCAACCCTTTAGTTCGAAATGGTGATGAATGGGCGCCATCCGAAAAACCCGCTTACCGGTCATCTTAAAAGAAGCCACCTGAGCCATCACCGACAGCGCCTCTACCACAAATACGCCGCCACAGAGAGCCAGTAAAATTTCGTTCTTGCTAATGACCGCCACCACCGCGAGAGCCGCCCCCAGAGCAAGAGATCCGACGTCACCCATGAAAACCTGGGCAGGATAGGTATTGAACCAAAGGAATCCCAAGCAAGCCATCGCCACCGAGGCGCAGAAAATCGCCAGCTCGCCTGAGCCGGGAACATGCGGAATCTGGAGATATTCGGCGATTCGAAGGTGACCCGCACAATAGGTGAGAATGAGTAAAGTCACTGAAGTGGTGACCGTAGGACCGACCGCCAACCCGTCTAAGCCATCGGTCAAATTGACGGCATTCGAAGATCCCACGATGACCAAGACCGTGAACGGAACAAAAAGCAATCCCAGCTCAATGGACCACCCCTTAAAGAAAGGAAACTTCAGAGCTGGGGCACCCTCGCCCATGCGAAACAAGACCAGAGCTGCCACCAGAGCAAAAAGCGTCTGAAAAAAAAGCTTCTCGCGACCAGAAAGGCCTTTTGGGTTTTTTCGCACCACTTTGCGATAATCATCGACGAACCCAATGCCGCCGTATGCCAGTGTCGTGATCAAGGCGACCCAAACATAAAGATTGCTCAAGTCAGACCACAACAGCGTCGCAGCCGCGATACTGAGCAGAATCATGCCCCCGCCCATCGTGGGGGTGCCCTTTTTCGAAAGATGTGACTGTGGCCCATCATCACGAATGGCCTGTCCCATCTGCTTTTTCTTGAGCCAGTGAATATACCCTGGGCCGATCAACATGCAGACCAAAATGGCAGTGATCGCTGCTCCGAAAGTACGAAACGAAATGTACTTAAACACATTCAGAGCCGAGAATCGTTCGTGAAGCGGATACAGAAGATGAAAAAGCATCGTGAGCGAAATGCTACTGATTTTAAAAGTTTGAAGTCAAGAAATTAGCTTTCCGAACGGGTCTGACATGCCTCTGAGGCAACCTGTCGATCGTCAAAAGGAATCTTTCGAACCCCACCTGTCCCCGAAGGATCAGCGATGATCTGATAATCTTCATGCCCTTTGCCTGCAATCAAAACCAAATCGCCCGGACGCGCTTCGCGAACCGCTTTAAAAATCGCCTGGCGTCGATCGGCCTCGACGATCGCCCGCTCGCGCCGAGCGATCCCCGAAACGACCTGCTCGATGATTTGAGAAGGATTCTCGGTGCGGGGGTTATCCGACGTCACCACCACGAGGTCAGAGAGTGACTCTGCGATTTTGCCCATTACCGGACGCTTGGTGCGATCTCGATCGCCTCCGCAACCCACGACAGTGATGATGCGCTGGCCAGGTCGCCGAAGCTCGCGCAAGGTCAACAAGACTTTTTCAAGGGCATCGGGCTTATGAGCGTAATCTACCAGAATCGTCAGCCCGAGGGGATTACTGACCTTTTCAAGCCGCCCAGGAACCCCGCTCAAGCTCGAAATTCCTGCTGCAACGACCTCGGGTGAAAAGCCCAGAGAAAGCCCAACGGTCGCTGCGGCCATCGCGTTGGAAGCGTTAAACCGCGCCACCAGGGGCGTCTTCAATTGAAACTTCGGCTCACCTCGATGGCAAACCTCAGCAATAATGCCATCAGCGCTCATCTCAAGCGATCGGGCCACCACGCGATGAGCGCCAGAGTCCTTCAAAGAAAAAGTCCACAGCGAGGGAGACTCAAGACCCGAGCTGAGACGCTGGCCATAGTCATCTTCGCCATTGATGATCAACTGAGGGGTTTTTCCCGCAGACTTCGCATCCTCAAAATACCGAGTGAACAAGAGGCGCTTTGACTGAAAATAGTCCTCCATATCGGGATGGTAATCGAGGTGCTCGCGAGACAAGTTCGTGAAAACCATCGCATCAAAGGCGATACCCAAAGAACGATGCTGCTTGAGCGCGTGCGAAGAAACCTCCATGACCACTGCCGTACAACCTTCTCGCTTCATTTCAGCAAGAAGCTGCTGAAGCTCTCTGCAACCGGGAGTGGTATGGGTTGAGGGAATCACTCGATCGCCAATTCGAAAGTTTACGGTTCCAATCAAGCCCACGCGATGCCCAGCTGCGCGAAGCACCGATTCGATTAAATACGTGGTGGTGGTTTTTCCGCTGGTTCCAGTAACTCCCACCATCAGCAAAGAGCGTGAAGGATGCCGAAAAAAAGACGCGCAGGCCCAAGCATAGGCCTCTCGGGGGTCAAGAACCCGAATCAGGCGGGATTCGTAAGATTCGTCAAACCCAACGGGTAACTGATAATCTTGAGCCACCACACAGCGGGCGTCAGACCGAGACAAGATCTCTGGAACATACTGATGTCCATCGTTGGCCGTACCGCGAATCGCGAAGAACAACCCACCCAGTGGAATCGAACGAGAATCCTGAAAGGGTTCAGAGCCCGAGACCACCAGTTCCTGCATCATTAACGAAAGAGCGCTCATGGAGCCGCAAGACTTAGCCGAATCGTCATCCGTTCGGCAACCGCCTTCCCAGGCTCGGGGTGCTGAGAGCGAACGACCCCTCGCCCCTCCATTTCGATTTCATGAGGAAACCCCTGAAGGGAACGCAACGCTTCGCGGGCGGTCAGCCCATGCACATTCGGCATTTTTCGAGGCAAAGCAAAATCACCAGGCTCTTGACCCACCAGAACGGGGGCACTCTCCTGCGGAGGCAAAGAAACCTCACCAGCTGACGATCCACTCGGGGTTGGCGCTCGAAGGATGGGTGGCTCGGCTTGAGCCTGACTCATGGCAACCTCGTCACCTTTGAGGCTTGCCTCAGATGAAGCGAGCGTTTTTTGATGAAGCAACAAGGGATCGGAGGGCATGCTGTACCGATTCACCACTGCCGCAAGGACTTGGCGAAACAATGGAGCCGCAGTTTCAGAAGCATAGTAAATTCCCTGAGGACCATCCAAAGCAGTGTAAATGACCAGTTTCGGATCGACTCCCGTAGCGAAACCCACAAAGCTGGAAATGTAGTGCGAGCGTGAATACCGCCCCGTGTTCGGGTCGACCGTTTGAGCAGTGCCCGTCTTACCCGCTACCCGATAGCCGTCGAGAACGGCTTTTTTCCCAGTGCCGCCCTCTTCAGTAACCGAAAGGAGGGCCGAAACCACGCCATCAGCAACTGCTTGAGGAAATATCCGCCGCGGCGCCTGCCGAACATACCGTTCATCCGGACTGCCGAGCACCAGGGTCGGATCCACCAGCCAGCCGCCATTTAAAAACGTCGCGTACGCCCGAACCATCTGAATCGGGGTCACCAAAACGCCCTGACCGAAGCCGATATTAGCGAGGGTTAAGGGCTGCCATGCTTTCTTGGGAGGAACTCGAGCGGCGATCTCACCTGGAAACCCAATGCCGGTCTTGGATCCGAACCCCAAAGACTGTAGCACCTTCGAATAGCCTTCTGCTCCGAGCTTTAAGGCAAGCTTTGCCGAAACCACGTTGCTGGAGACCTGAATCATTTTCTTTAAGCTGATCCACTCGAACTTTTCATGACTTTCGGCTTCAGAAATCGTCCGTCCCTGCACCTTGAAGCTGCCCAGATTGCCGTAAATCTGATCGGTCAGCTTCATTCCTCCGGCGAGTGCGGCAGCCAAAAGCACCGGCTTCAAAGTCGAACCAGGCTCGTATCCATCAGTCACGGCGCGATTTCTGCGATTGGCAACCGGAGCATCATCTCGGTTCGGATCAAACGCGGGCTCATTGGCCATCGCGAGAACCTCGCCATTCACGGCGTTCATGACGATGACAGTGCCACCTTGCGAGCTGGTGCGCGCCACTGCGCTCTTGAGCTCTTGCTGAACCGAATACTGAAGCGACGCATCGAGAGTCAGCTGAACCGTCTCGCCATCCTTAACCGACCCCGCAACCGATGCGTCCAAGAATGTTGGTCGCCCCAATGCATCCTTAGTCGTGTCGACTGAAACCACTTTCCCTTTTAAAATCGAATTGAACCAAAGCTCGACGCCTTCCATGCCGTTATTGTCGACATTGGTATCACCCAAAATATGAGCAGCGAGCTCGTGATGGGGGTAAACGCGCTTGCTTTCACGAACCAACCAGAGCCCCTCAACCAAGTCGCCATCGGCAGCAATGATTTGCGATTTTTTAAGGAGATTAATCTCGGTTTCCTTCAAGTGCCTGCGCAACCAGATGAACTCGCGCTTTTCTTTGAGCCTTTGCTGAAGGCGCTCAACCGGAAGATCCAGCGCGCGCGCAAGCAGGCGAATCACGTTACTCTTGCCGCGAATTTTCTTGGGATTGGCAGCTAGACTACTAGTTTCGATATTGACAGCAAGCGCCTCACCGTTGCGGTCGATAATCGAGCCCCGACGCGGAGAAAGCAGGACTTTGCTCTGAAATTGGCGCTTCGCCAGGCGCTCGAGCCGGGGATCAGTGACGACTTGAATGCTGAAAGCTCGGGCTAAAACGAGTAACGCTGCAGCACCGGTGCCCAGGGCGACCCACTTCAGCCGCTTGCGCGCGAGATCTTGAGGCGAAGTCATCGCGAACCCGTCCCAAGGTGAACGACTTGATCTGCTCTGGGCTGCGCCAATCCAAAGCGTGAGCGCGCAATCATCTCTAATCGACGCGGTGACTTGAGACCCGCCACACGAAGCTCAATCTGCTCGCGGTCCTGCCTCAAGCTGCGAAGGTTGCGATCGGCTTGGGTGACTGCATAGGTCGTTTTTACGATCGAGAGTCGAACCCAAACACTTCCGATGGTCAGAAAAAGAAAAACCGGCCAAATCCAACCGGGAAACCAATCCTTGGCATTACCCTTCATGACCCTTCCGCCTTCCTCTGTTCTGGCCCTCTCTCAGCGGGCCTCCACTCAGCCAGTCGAAGCTTCGCACTTCGCGATCGAGGGTTCCTCGAAATTTCTTGTTCGTCAGCTTCTAATGGTTTTTTCGTCATGGCCTTCCACGAGTGATCCTTACCCTGAAAGGCTTGCTTGACCCGGCGGTCCTCTAAAGAATGAAATGAGAGGATCGCCACTCGACCACCAGACTCTAGGGTCGAGGGTAGCACACGGTCGAGAAGCTGATCGAGCTCTTCAAGCTCTTGATTAACCGCGATTCGAAGCGCCTGAAAAGTTCGAGTGGCAGGGTGGATACGGCCGTACCTCTGAGCCGGCGGAAAAGCTCGCGAAACCAGTGCGGCAAAGGCCCCCGTACTGTCAGAAAGCTGACTCTTTTCTCGCGATTCAACGATCAATCGAGCGATTTTACGCGCTAAACGCTCTTCGCCGAATTCAAAAATAAGATCAGAGAGCTCTCGCTCAGAGAGTCTTCTCAAAAGTTGATACGCCGACTCTCCCCGAGACGGATCAAGCCTCATGTCTAAAGGCCCTTCAAGACGAAAACTCAAACCTCGATCTGCCGAGTCGATCTGATCGCTCGAGAAACCCAAGTCGGCCAAAACCCCAAGAACAGGAGGAAGTCCTGGAGGAATTTCAAGTTCGCTGAAGCGCGCGTGAAGCAAAATCAAACGCCCCCTCTGAAGCTCGCCCGAGAAACGAGTTCGAGCGCGATCAATCGCCAAAAGATCTTGATCCACAGCTAAGACCCGATGCTCTGAGGCAAACGGGGTTTGATCTAAGGCTCGAAGCATTGCTTCAAGATGACCGCCTCCGCCCAAAGTGCAATCCAGGTAGGTACCCGGGCGCTTACCGAAGGGTTCGGCAAGAAACTCAACAATCGGAGCCGTCATGATCGGCACATGCACCGTAGGCGAGGTCACTCGATTCCTCCGTCTTGCACCAAGATCAGGGTGGCAGGGCCGTCATTCACGAGTCGAACCTGCATATCGGCCTGGAACTCTCCGGCCTGGGTCAGAACGCCCTGAGCGCTACTGAATTCAAGAGCGTGGTTGTAGATTTCCCTAGCCACGTCTGGCTTTGCGGCATCGATAAAGCTGGGGCGATTTCCCTTAGAGAGATCGGCATAAAGGGTGAACTGAGAGACGATCAGGTGTCCGCCCTGGATCTCCTGAAGACTGAGATTCATCTTGGCGCTTTCGTCTTCGAAAATTCGTAATCGCAGGATTTTTTGAATCAGTTTCTCGACCGTAGCCTTAGAGTCACCCGCGCCGACCCCTAAAAAGGTCAAGATTCCGCGATCAATTTTCCCTACGGTGCGCCCACCCACTTGAACTTCGGCCTCAGCAACCCGCTGAATAACCGCTCTCACCGCTGTCTCACCGGAAGCAAATAAGTTTCTATCGCGCGACGAGCGAGGGCCGAAGACTTGATTCGCCACTGTTTCTTATGAATCGTCAAAGCCGCCAGGGCGATCTTTTTTCCCTGCAAAGCCCCAAACCCCACGAACCAATCGTATTTACCCTCAGGATCATTTCCGGTGAGCGATCCGGTCTTTCCGCCTGCATCGATACTCGCGGTCTTTCCACGGTGAAATCCGCGAAAGGTTTTTCTGGAGGTTCCAGAAACAACGGTTTCTCGCATCAACTCGCGCATCTGAGCAGCCACCTGAGGAGAAACCACGTCATAGCTTTCGCTCGGGTTCATCTGATAAACGGCTTGCCCATCCTCGAGCCAAACCGACTGCACGGCTTGCGGCGCGATCATTTTCCCATCGTTTACCAGCGCTGCAGCAATCAACGACCCTTGAAGAGGACTCATGGTGTTCTCACGGGTGAACCCCGAAGCAGCCTCAGCTAAAGTCCATGCATCAGCGTTCTCAGGAATCGGGGCCTTACCTGGCTGAACAGGAAGATCCGAAGCAATACTGCGATTGAAGCCAAATCGACCCGCATATTCGCGAAGGGGCTCAGCGCCAAGATTGAAAACACCAATTTTTCCAAAAACAGTATTTACCGACTTTGCGAAAGCGTCTCTTAAGGACATCGAACGCGTCCAGCGATTAGGATGATCCGTTAGGACCTGCTTTTTATAGAGGGTGTGATTAGAGCCGCTGAAGGCCACCCGAGTGTCGGCGGTAAATCGTTTTTCGGCGATCACTGCGGCAGCTGTGACGACTTTGAAAATCGAGGCCGACGGAAAAGAGGCTCGAAGGGCCAAATGCTCGTCTAAAGAGCGAGGCTTGTGAGCCTTGGAGGTCACTCGTCGAGACTCGTGGCTCGCCAGAGCCAGGACGCGACCGCTTTGAGGATCGACAGCGGCCAAAGCCCCGTAGTCCGGGTCTGAGCTTAAGAGCATTTTTTCGACCGCCTCTTGCAAGCGAACATCAAACGTATACTCGATCCGAGCCGAGCGTTTCTTGCCGCTGAACGAGACCTCCAAAGTGCGAGGCAGGCCAGGCCCGACAGGTGCTTGAGAAAGGGCCTGTGCAAGCTCTTGTCGCGTTAACGAAGAACGCAAGGGCCCTTGATGAACTGACGAAGACTGGACGCTTCCGGCGATTCGCGCGCTCAAGATCAAAGCCAGAAGGCCCACGGGCAGAACCAGGAGTCTCCAGCCTCGCTTCGAAGAGTTCAGGGCATTGATCTGATTTGAAGGCGCCAGCATAGACTCTTCATTGTCCATGGCCTTGGCTTACTGGTCAATTTCTTCAGCCGCGCTTTCGGAATCCGGCACCGCCCCCTCGTCCGACAAGTCGCTCTCGGGCTCGTGAGGAGATTCAGAAGGAGAGTCCGACTCGAAGGAGGACGCTGAGCTCAGCTCCTCTGCCTCAGACTCCTGCGAATCGGGCGCACCACTCTCGAAACTCAGGCGCTGCTGCACTGCCTGATCGGCCTCTTCAGGCGTCAAATATCCGGCGCTCACCATTTTTCCGAGAATGCGACTGATCGAATGGCGCGCAAAGCGAGTGAGGTTTTTCTGACGAAACGACTGCGAATACCGAATGGGGCTCGGCAAGAGCATCGCGAGAAACGCTGCCTCGCGGGCATTTAAAGCCGAAGGGGCCTTGCCGAAATAATAAGAACTCGCGGCGGCGATCCCAAAGACCCCCGGACCCCATTCCACGATATTAAAGTAGGTCTCCAAGACCTTCCGCTTTCCGAGCTGCCGATCCAAGCGGGTAGCTAAAAGGAGCTCCTTCGCTTTACGCCACAAAGTCTTTTCTTGAGTTAAAAAGAGATTCTTAACGACCTGCTGAGTAATCGTGCTGGCGCCTCGAGCAAACGAACCCTGCTCCAGGTCATGCCTCAGGGCTTCCCGAATCTGAACCGAGTCGTAGCCGCGATGGGAGAAAAACGCCCAATCCTCAGAAACCACCACGGCGCCAACGGCAAGAGGCGAGATCTCTGTGAGAGACTTCCAGCCACTCGGACGTTGCGAAGACCAATCCACTCGAAATGAGGGTCCCGAGCGACCAGCCCGAGAGCTCGCCCCTAAGGGGATGATCACAGGATAGCGCCTTTTCAGGAGCGTAAGATCTGGGAACTCCGAAGACCAGAAGCCCACGGCGGCCCAAACCCCCAGGGCTACCGAGAGTGACACGCCTACAATCATCGAAAAAATCATCCATCGATAGCGCCCCGAGGATCTACCGCCAGAGAACTTCCATCGGGGCTTGGTATGCGAGCGTGATCTTGTTCGGCTCAAGATGAGAAAACTCCGCTTGTTTCGATTTTTTTCAAAATGTA
>JBDLQW010000040.1:0-11997 GCA_039800365.1 Pseudomonadota bacterium | reverse complement strand
GAACCCGTGATCTGGCTTTCACTTATAGTCGGCAGATTTTCGGAATGCAAGCCCTTTTTTTGAGGGGGTCAATACCCGAGTGAATCGCCTGTAGTTCATGCAGGATACCAATCAGGTTTTTGGGCGATTTCTCCGAGACGTTGGGAAGCAGGGGCTCGGAATGAAAAGGCTCTGCGAAAACGATCTAGTGAGGCTGGTGACAAAACCATGACGAGTGGCTCGAACGATCAAGATTTCATGGAAGAGCTCAGAAGGGATTTCCTCACCGAGGTAAGCTTTCTGCTCGAGCAGTGCGAGGAGTCTTATCTTAAACTCGAAAACCCTGACCTGCGTCAGGAAGAGCTCGGGAAGATCTTTCGTCTAGCTCACTCTTTAAAAGGCACCGGAGCTGCCGTGGGGTTCACCGATCTCGCGCATTTTGCCCATCGAGTGGAAGATGGACTGACTTTGCTTCGTGCCGACCCGTCGCTGGTATCGGCTGATGTGGTGACTCTGCTGCTTCGTTGCGGCGATGCCTTTCGGGTGCGGATTCAGCAACTTCAGAGCAAGGACCCGACTCCCTGGGATGTGGCCGATCTTGAGCGAGAAGTGCAGGCCCTGATCGAGCGGTTCCAAAGCGGGGGGGCTTTTCTGAAGACTCCTCTTGATCCTGTCCCTGGTACGGTCTTGCATCCCGAATCAATCTCAAACGACGCCGCATGGGAAGCTCTTGCTTCTACTGCTCAGAAAAGCGTTCAAGCTGAGACTTCAGAGGCTCCCCGATCTGTTGTCCCCGAGGGAGCAGCCCTCGAGGGTGGAAAGCCCAAGGCTTCGCAACAGGTTCACTCTGTAGCGTCTTCCGCTACGAAGCGTGAAGTCTTGAAGATCGACTCGGAGCGAGTTGAGGGCGTTCTTAATCTGGTTGGAGAGCTGGTGGTGCTCAAGAGTCAGCTCATCAATCGTACCGAAGGAGCTGATTCTGCGATGACTCAGCTTGTGTCTCTCATGGATCGAACGATTCGAGAGCTTCAAGACAAAACCCTCAGTATGCGCGTAACGCCGCTAAAAAGCCTTTTTCTCAAAACCCAACGCGTGGTTCGCGATCTTTCGGTCAAGTTGCAAAAGCCCATCGAGTTCGTCATGGAGGGAGAGGAGACCGAGATCGACCGAGGGATGGTCGATGCACTTTCGGATCCGCTCATGCACTTGGCTCGAAACTCGCTCGATCATGGCATCGAAGCTGCTACTGCCCGCACGGCGAGCGGAAAAAGCGAGAAAGGCAAGATCACGATGCGAGCCTACCATCGGGGGGGCAGAATCATCATTGAGCTTGCCGACGATGGGAAAGGTCTTCAGCGCGAGCGAATTCTTCAGAAAGCCCTTGAAAAAGGTCTCGTTCCTGCTGCTTCCGCAGGCACGCTTGCCGATCGCGAAGTGTTTTCGCTGATTTTTGCTCCAGGATTCTCGACAGCAGAGAAGGTAACGGATGTCTCGGGCCGAGGCGTTGGAATGGATGTCGTGAAAACTCAGGTTGAGAAGCTCAAAGGCAGTATTGAGCTGGAATCGGTACCTAGTGTCGGAACGGTGGTTCGTATTTCCTTGCCCATGACTACGTCGATTCTGGACGGAATGTTGGTGCGAATCGGAGGCGATTCCTACATTTTGCCGATGGAGAATATTCGTGAGCTAGTCGATCTAGACTCTCGCCAGATCATGGAAGTCGTCACCGGCAAGACTGCTTTGAAACATCGCGATCAGCTTTTTCCTGTCATCGATATGCAGCAGGGATTTCAGGCCGGTCGCTTCGGCAATCCGAACCTCGTGGCGATTGTTGACTCAGGCGGAAAGGATGTGGCCCTGCTACTGAGTGGGGTTGCCGGGCAAAGTCAGGTGGTTCTGAAGAGCCTAGATGATCGGATGCGTGCCTGTCGCGGAGTCTCGGGGGCTGCAATTCTGGGTGATGGCCGAGTGGCCCTCGTTCTCGATACGGCTGGCATGGCTCAAGCCCAGGCTCAGGATTCAGAAGCGGCGAGCCCGCCTCTAGCTCGTAACCCATCGCCTGAGGGTGTTCCGGGGGTCGCCGCATGAGCTTGCGTGAAAGGTCCTTGGTTTTGCCGATGTCGCAAGCCAGCCTGCAAGAGCAGAAGCGTGAAATGGATCACATCGCAGGTGACGGAGTCGGTTTCTATCGCTTGAGCCTTTTGTTGAAAGAGCTTACCGGAATCTACTTAAGTGATTCTCCGAAGAATCGATCGCTATTGGTGACGCGCCTGATTCAAATGTTCCGCGAACAAGAGATCGAGAGTCTCTCGGAGTACTATCAGATTCTTCGCTCGGCAGGCGCTGCTTCGCCAGAAGTAGCAGAGTTCGTCTCGAGCATGACCACGAACACCACTCGATTCTTTCGTGAATCGAGCCACTTTAAGCAGCTTCAGCAAGCCATTTCAGGGCTGATTGAGATCAAGAGCCAAATGCATGGGGTCGATGCGACCGAGATACGGGTATGGTGTGCGGCGGCGAGTACCGGTCAAGAGCCTTACACGATCGCCATGGTCATTCAAGAAGAGCTCTCAAGACTCTCTCCAGTGAAGAACTGGAGACTCAAGATGCTGGCTAGCGATATCGATACCCCCTCACTTAACAAGGCGGTCGCTGGCGTATATCTCGAAAAAGAGATCGAAGGTGTTCCAGCTCCGTATTTGAAAAAATATTTTGTCGATCGAGTCGATTCGAAAGGGCAGAAAAAGTTTGTGATTCATCCAGGGATCGCTTCGCGAATCACTTTCGCCGAAATCAATTTGGTGACTCAGCCCTATCCGATGAAAAATCCATTTGATGTGGTGTTTTGCAGAAACGTCTTGATTTACTTCGATCGTGAAACGGCAGAGCGAGTCGTGGCGAATATTGGAAGAACCGTGCGTCCTGGGGGGTACCTGTTTTTGGGGCATTCCGAGTCGGGGGCAATGAAAGAGCGCGATTTTCAGACCATCTCGCATTCTGTTTATCGAAAAAGGCGGGCGAATTCATGACGATCACCCGTAAAACACGAGTTTTGGTGGTCGATGATTCGGCGGTGATGCAGGCGTTGATCACGAGAATGCTTTCTGCAGTGCCTGATGTTGAAGTCATCGGAACGGCATCAGATGCCTTCGAGGCACGAGCCAAACTGGTGGCCCTGTCGCCCGATGTGATGACCCTTGATATTGATATGCCTCGGCTGAATGGCATCGCGTTTCTCGAGAAAGTAATGAAATATTTTCCCACGCCAACAGTAGTCGTGAGTGCGCGTGCGATCAAAGGGTCAGAGATTGAAAAGCAAGCGCTTGCCGCTGGTGCGATTCAGGCGGTTGAGAAGCCTAAGATTCAGTCGGGAAGATCCTTGCAAGACGCTTCTTCTGAGATTCTCGCGGCCGTTGCACTTGCCGCCAAGGTGCGATTTTCCGGTGGGCAGCAGGGAGCCGTGACATCGCCGGTAGCGCAGGTTGCCGCTCCTCGATCGCTCTCGACTGCTGCCTTTGCTAATGCCTCTGCTAGTGGATTCGCTGCGACCTCGCGTCTCCACGCAGGAGTCTCCGAAGCCGTTCTCGCCCGGCGAATCGTCGCGATCGCAAGCTCTACGGGCGGCACCGAGGCACTAAAGACGGTGCTTTGTCAGTTGCCCGCCGAGGTTCCTCCGATTGTCGTCGTTCAGCATATGCCCCCGCTTTTTACTTCGCAGTTTACTCAGCATTTAAGAGAGATCTGCGCCTTTCAGGTACGTGAGGCGCAAGACGGCGATTTGGTAACTCCGGGGCACCTCTTTCTCGCTCCGGGAGATTTTCATATGGAGGTCGAGAAAAGTGGCCCCCTTCGTATTCGACTGCATCGCGCGCCCATGTTGCATGGGGTTCGTCCCGCAGCAGATTACTTGTTTGAGTCGGTAGCCCGCACCATGGGCAAGCATTCGCTGGGGGTGATTCTTACGGGAATGGGAAAAGACGGCGCCCAGGGCTTGCTCTCGATGAAGAAGGCCGGAGGCTCGAGCATCGTTCAGGACGAGAAGACCTCCGTGGTCTTTGGAATGCCCAAGGCCGCAATTGATGTGGGAGCGGCTGATCAGGTGGTGCCTCTTACGTCGATTTCTGGAAAGATCCTCGAGTGGATTCAGGCACAGGGTCGGACATCGATCGCAAGCTGATCGCCGAACAGCGAGTTTTTTTGCAAGCTTGGCGAATTTGCGACACGCTCTAGAGATGCAAGAGCGTTCATCTGAAAGACCCGTGGTTCTCGAGGCGCGAGAGCTCATCAAGGATTACCCGAAACTACGGGCTGTTGACGGCGTGAGTATCTCGTTGCGAGCGGGAATCTGTTTCGGTCTTCTTGGCCCCAACGGAGCAGGGAAAACAACGACAATTGAAATGCTCGAGGGAGTAACGACTCCAACCTCGGGCGCTGTGCTTTTTCGAGGGCAGCCTGCTGGCGATGAGTTTCGCGCGCGATCGGGCATACAGTTTCAAGCAACGGCATTGCAGGACTTTTTGAAAGTGAGCGAGGTTCTTAGTCTTTTTCGGAACCTTTATGATCAGCAGGGGGCCTTAGCAGAAATTATTGAACTGACCGAGATCGGTGAGTTCCTTGACCGAGAGACCGACAAGCTGTCGGGGGGACAGCGTCAGCGGATGCTATTAGCTGTCGCTCTCGTGAATGATCCTGAAGTGCTTTTCCTGGACGAGCCCACAACGGGATTAGACCCTCAGGCAAGGCGCGCGTTCTGGGAGATGGTTCATCGCCTCAAAAAGCGAGGCAAGACAATCGTGATGACCACGCATTACATGGAGGAAGCCTACGAGCTTTGTGATGAGATTGCGATCATGGACCGCGGGCGCATCATTGCGCGCGGAGAGCCCGATGCTTTGCTTCAGGAACATTTTCAAACGACCACACTGGTCCTTCCTCGGGCAGCTGTTGCGGGACGAGAGGCGCTGCTGGCGAGCTCTCCGGTTTTTGGGCACGATGGAACTGTCGTTCGTGAGACCGATTCGCAAGTTGAAATTCAAACGCTTCAGATCAACGCCGTTTTGGGTGAGCTGCTCAGATTGCAGCGTGATTTATCGCAGTTGCAGGTTCGAAGCCCAACATTGGATGATCTTTTTTTGAGGCTAACGGGAAGGGAGCTTCGCGAATGAGTTGGGTGCGATTGAAACGCTTTTTCTCGGTATTTCACGCGAGAAATCTTGAGTTCATGCGAGATCGGGGAACGATGGCCTGGAATTTCTTGTTTCCGGTGCTCACCGTTGGGGTCTTTTCGTTCGCGTTCTCGGGAAAGTCGCAGGATCTCTTTAAAGTGGCTTGGGTAGGTGCCCCCACCCATCCTGCAGCTTTGCGTCTTCACGAGACCCAGCATGTTCAGTTCGTTGATGTTCCTGCGCAAGAGCTTGCGGGTGCGCTTGCACGGGTTCGCCGCCATCAGGTTGACCTGGTGCTGTCGCAGTCTGAGAGTGGCGGAGTGCTTCAGTACTGGGTGAATGATTCGAATCCCAAGGGGTATCTTCTGGAGCGCCTTTTATTAGCAGTTGAGTCGACCTCATCGGTTCAAAGGCAAACGGTCAGCGGCAGAGAAATTCGGTACGTCGATTGGCTGATTTCTGGCCTGCTGGGAATGAACATGATGTTCAGCGCGCTGTTTGGCGTTGGGTACGTGATTGTACGCTATCGCAAAAACGGAGTCCTCAGACGATTCAAGGTGACTCCGTTAGGGGCCTTTGAGTTTCTCTCGGCACAGGTCGTATCGCGCCTTTGGTTGATTCTGATCACGAGTACGATGGTTTTTGCGGGTACGAATGCCGTGATTCATTTTCACATGGAGGGGTCTTATTTCGACCTCTTTTTGGTTTTGCTGCTCGGTTCTCTTTGCATGATCTCGCTGGGAATGGTCGTTGCCTCGCGAATCAAGTCGGAGGAGCTCGCCAGCGGAATCCTCAATCTCTTGACCTGGCCCATGATGTTTCTCTCTGGCGTTTGGTTCTCGCTCGATGGAGCCCCACGATGGCTTCAGTCGCTGGCCCAACTCTTTCCTCTGACCCATGTCATCGAGTCAGCCCGAGCGATCATGACCGAAGGTGCGACTCTCGCGCAGGTGGGTCCGAATCTGGGGGTGCTGTTCGGCCTGAGCGTCGTTTTTATGGCCGTCGGAACGGCAATCTTCAGATGGGAATAGACTCTCGAGGTTGAAAAACTCCTTACGGTGTGGAGTTTGCCGATTTCTTCGCTGCTTGAGCGGCCTCTTCTGAGGCGATTGCAAACGCATCGTCGAGGTTTTTTTCTGCGCGGCGGGTTTGAATGTATTTTCCGTTCTCGTAGTGGCCTTGGCCGCTGTAGCGTTCGCCCGGTAGCCCATTCTTTACTCGGGCCGCTCGCATTTCGCGAGTGCAGCTTTGCCGGTGTTTTTCGGTAAGCTTGAGTTGCTCGGTGAGGGTTTCTTGATATTTTCGCTGGTTTGACAGGCGGTCGAGAAATTTTTCCTGCTTCACGAAGCTCAGTTTACCGTCTTTGGTAATCCCGAATTCCTCTTTTACTTCAGAAAGGGGTTTCAGCTGGTCGACTTCGGGGATGTCGACGATCTTTCCAGAGCCGCCCAGACGTGGATCTGAAAGCTCGTCGCGACACCGAGTGAGCTCTTCATTTTCGTGCGCTAAGCGCACTTCAAGATCATAAGCTTTGGCGGCGAGCTTGCGCAGTTCAGAGTCGGCCGAGGTGCGCTCTTCGATCACCACTTCGCGGTCTTCGTTGATGCCGATCGTTGCCCCGCGGTATTCGGCTTTCTTCTCAATCTTTGAATCATCGAGATCTTTTACTTTATAAGGATTTGCACATGCTGCGGTCAGAGCCAAAGCCATCCAGATCGAGGAACGAGTCATAGGTCTTGAGGCTAACGTGGATCGGGCCCGAGAGCTAGTGCTTCTGTGGGGCTTTATTTTCAGGCTCACCCGATGGGCTCATTGGAAACCAACCTCACAGGTCAACTACAGGTATTCTAAGTCTAGATACTGATTTAAGCTTTCCGTCAGGAATACTGAGGGTGACGATAACCAACAGCAACAGCTAAGCAGCCTTCTTTTTTTGAGAACCTTGGTTCCAATCGACGATCAGTTTTTCGGGGGTCTTGGAGTCCTCTGAAAGGTCCGAAAACTTAATGGGAGTAATCAGGGCCAGTGCTTCCGCGACGAAACCACGAACTGCATATTCGTTGATTTGAGAAAGGCGCTTATCTTTCTCACGCTCCCATCTTAAGATCGTGCCACTCGTGAGCCCAAGCTTTGCAGCAAATTTTTCCATGGATAGATCCAAGGTCTTCCTCAGAAACTCGACCTCGCGACCGCGAAGAGGTACATGCTGTCTTAGGATCTCAGCGGCGATGAGACGCTCAACGTCTCCTAGTTTCGCGGTGACGATCTCTCCAAGCTCTTTGCTGGTTCTGACCGGAAGATTCTTGACCTCAACGTAGTCCAAGCCGCCGTATTTTTTAAAATTTGAAGTTTTCATTTTCCAGCTTTTTCCTTTTGAGTCAGATGCCGTTTCATCACCGTAATGATGACCACGGCTCCTTCGATCTTGCATGAAAGAGCAGCGCCCTTTCCTTTTGTGTCGTAGCCAGCAACGAAATAGGTTTTCTTATCGTCCTGCCATTTGAAAGCGACACAGGTCCTTCCAATATTTGCGAGATCAGCACGGACGAGCTTTCGATCGATCATCTGCTGGAAGCCATGCTTGGTGAATTGGATCTCATCATTGATCAGGGCTTCGATGATGACCTTCTTGTCCACACCTCTATCGGTACCACCTTGCGTACCCATTTTTCAATGAAAATTTCAATGAAAAATGAAGGGTTAAAATTCATTGACCTTTCGTCTAGTTGTAGGCGAGGGAGCGGGCTCAATGCATTCAGGTCGGTCGTTGGTGGGAGAATTGACCAGCTTTGAAACGGGAAAGGCCACCAGTAAATCATTTGAAAGCGGCTTCAGAAGGGCCCCCAGTTTTGCGGGATCCTTGAGGTGGGGGTCGAGCCAGGCGAGGGCGTCTTCTCTCGAGAGGATCACTGGCATCCGGTCGTGAATCGACTTCATGAATTCATTGGCGGCAGTGGTGAGGATGGTTGTCGAAAGGAGTTCTGTGTTTTTATCATCAGGCGGGTGCCAAGACTCCCAAAGTCCGGCAAAGAAAATCGGCTCGTGGTGCTTGAGGTGAATCCATAAGGGGGTTTTTACCGACCCCTCTTTACGCCACTCATAAAAGCCATCTGCTAGCACCACGCATCGTCGTTTGAGGAAGGCCTGCTTGAAAGAGGGCTTATCTGAAACCGTTTCGGATCGGGCGTTGATCATTTTATTGCCGATAGATTTTTCTTTGGCCCAGAAAGGTAACAAGCCCCAGTGCATTCCACGAATCATGAGGTCTGATTCAGTGGCGACGACAACAGCTACAGTTTGGCTTGGGGCAATATTGTAGCGGGCCTTGATTTTGAAATGAGGATCGACCGTGGCGCCGAAAGTCGCAGCAAGCTCTCTCAGATCACTGATCAGGGTGTAGCGTCCGCACATGGGTGGTTTTCGGAAAAAGATGGAGCCGATGACCGGACTCGAACCGGTGACCTACGCTTTACGAAAGCGTTGCTCTACCAACTGAGCTACATCGGCGTGTCAAAGACGTGCTGCTCTGGTTACCTAGACTTAATTGCCTGCGCAAGTGGGAAGTTGCACGCGCCCCGTTCAGGGGCCTTATTTCTGATTCGAAACAGAGAACTTCAAGAGATCTTGAAGTCATCTTCAGGTGATAATTGACACTCAGCCTCTTTTTGTTCATAAGCTCTCTCCTCGTCGGCTTTGCCGGCGAAATCAAAAAAATCAAACCACCGTCAACGAGTGGGCTCGCCACGCCTGAAGAAACAATCTGGGTGGGCGGTTCTCTCGAAAGAGTGAAAGGGAAAGTTCAGATGAATAAGGCGCAGTTGATCGAAGCCGTTGCAAGTGCAGCAAACGTCACCAAGGCAGATGCAGAAAACGTCTTGAATGCCACCTTGGAGTCGATCAAGAAGACCGTGAAGAAGGGTGAGGACGTGACTTTGATTGGTTTCGGTACCTTCACCGTTTCGAAGCGCCAAGCTCGTGCTGGCCGTAATCCTCAGACGGGCAAGGAAATCGAGATCCCCGCGATGACGGTTCCTAAGTTCCGTCCTGGCCGCGAATTCAAAGATGCCGTGAAATAAGCTTTTTTAATCGCAATTTTTGAAGGCCTTCCCTGGAAACGTCCAAGGAAGGCCTTTTTATTTTTTTCCGCTCGCCCCTGGGAACGAACCCTGAAGAGCTTTTGGTTTTAAAGACGAAAAACGCCAAAGTCAGTTTTTGGAATAGGCGCATTGTACGCCGTAGAAAGAGCTCTAGCTAAAACAGTTCGGGTGCTGCTAGGGGCAATCACTCCGTCGTCCCAGAGTCGGGCCGTGGCAAAATAAGGGCTTCCCTCGCGTTCATAGGCTTGACGAATCGGATCCTGAATAGCCGCGATTTCAGCTGCGCTAAGGGTTTTGCCCTGAGCTTGAAGCTGCTCGATCTTCACTTGCGAGAGCACATTGGCAGCTTGTTCCCCTCCCATGACGGAGATTCTTGCGTTCGGCCAGCTCCACAGAAAGCGCGGTTGAAAAGCCCGCCCGCACATCCCGTAGTTTCCGGCGCCATAGCTTCCTCCGATGATCACCGTGAATTTTGGAACTCGAGCGTTCGATACCGCTGTCACCAGCTTCGCCCCGTCTTTGGCAATTCCGCCGGTTTCGTATTTTTTTCCAACCATGAAGCCAGTGATGTTCTGAAGAAAAATCAGAGGGATCTTTCGCTGACAGCACAGCTCGACGAAATGGGCGCCCTTTAAGGCCGATTCGCTGAATAAAATGCCGTTATTGGCGATGATGCCGACCGGATATCCCCAAAGGTGCGCAAAGCCGCAAACGAGCGTTGAACCGTAGAGAGCTTTGAATTCATGAAACCGAGAGCCGTCGACCAATCGGGCAATCACTTCACGAACATCGAAGGGCTGCCTGAGGTCGCAGGGTAGGATTCCGGCGATTTCATCAGGTGAGTATCGTGGCTCTTCGATGGGTTGACGATCGCAAGGCGTAGGGACTTCGCGGTTCAAATTGGCGAGAACCGATCTCGCCATCTCAAGAGCGTGTTCATCATTCTCGGCCAGGTGATCGGTAACGCCCGAAGTGCGACTATGAACTTCGCCGCCCCCGAGCTCCTCAGCGGTGACCACTTCTCCAGTGGCGGCCTTTACCAAGGGGGGGCCACCCAGAAAAATCGTACCTTGGTTGCGAACGATGATCGTTTCGTCTGACATGGCGGGCACGTAGGCACCACCAGCCGTGCAAGAGCCCATGACGACGGCCAGCTGAGGGATGCCTTCGGCTGACATGGTGGCTTGATTGTAGAAGATCCGGCCGAAATGCTCTCGGTCAGGAAAGACCTCAGACTGCATCGGCAAGAAAGCGCCACCCGAATCGACAAGATAGACGCAAGGAAGGCGGTTCTCGCGTGCGATTTCTTGAGCGCGAAGGTGCTTTTTCACGGTCATCGGAAAGTACGTTCCTCCTTTGACTGTGGCGTCGTTCGCAATGATCAGAACTTCACGGCCGTGAACCACTCCAATTCCTGTCACGATTCCGGCCGATGGGGCCTGGCCGTCATACATTTCGTTTGCCGCGAGCGGAGAGAGTTCGAGAAACGTGGTTTGGGGATCGATGAGGTTTTGAATCCGATCGCGAGCTAAAAGTTTACCTCGGCTCGTATGCTTTTGACGGGCTTCGGCTCCGCCCCCTTCTCGAGCCAGCTGTAAGCGCTTTTGAAGCTCAGCCTCAAGGGTTCGGTGATGTTCGGCATTGGCGATGAATTCGGCTGAGCCGGTTTGCACGTGGGACGACAGGGTGGGGTTTTCAGTCATAGTGAGCTCCGCCTCGAGGAGAGAGGTTCTGGTTACTGATTTTCGTGCCAAAGATACCCGGTCAAATCAAGAAAAGGCTTTTGTCTCTGGGGCAGGGCCATAGGTGGGGGCGATGAACGGCGTTCTCACGAGACGCCGCTTCTTCTGAAGTCGAGAGTGACCTGTGTCTGTTCCGACACTTTTGTTTTGGTCCTAAAAATCGTCGATTCTAGAACCGATAGGCCTGAAAGGTGAAGCCAGACTGAAAACCCTTCTGAAGAAGAGGTGTTTGAGTGGCAGGACGTTGGCGGTCGAAGAAACGGAATGCGCTGCTGGAAAGAGCAAGCGTGTGGAGTCGCGTGCGACGAGAATTGCTAGTGGCGACTACTGCCGTTTTTTTGGCTCAAGCGTTGCTAGTTCTTTTTGGAGTCGTGAGCCCGGCTCACGCTGAAACTCCCCTAGGATTCACGTATCAAGGAAGGCTGATTGATCCAACGACGTCGCAGCCGATGACAGGCGCGGTAGATTTGACGTTTGGAATTTATGATTCCAGCGGCAATTGCTTACTGTACGAAGAATCGCGCAGTGGCGTGACTCTGGGCGCTGATGGTCTATTCTCGGTGTCAGTGGGCTCAGAGCTTTCAGATACACGACGAGTGAGTGGTCGAGACCCTGGGCTCAAGATGAGAGAAGTCTTCTCAAACGGGGCGCCATTTGCAGGGCATGGTCAGTGCTCGGGGGGGTACACGCCAGTAGCGGGTGATCGGCGAGTGCTACGAGTGACGGTGAGTACGGGCGGGGTGAGCGAGACGTTATCGCCCGATCAAGTGATTGAATCGGTACCCAGTGCCTGGGTAGCCGAGACGCTTCAAGGTAGAGGGCCTGAGAGTTTCTTACAAGTCGAAGGAGCGCTGACGCAAGCAAGCGCGGTTTCATTGACGTCGGGTGGAGATGCCGAAGGACTTCATCATCATGATGCTCGGTACGATGCCAAATATTTGTCAAAGAGTTCTGGCGCGACTCAAACGATCACCAGTGGAATGACTGTGGGTGGACCCATTAGCTTTCCCGCGT
>JBDLQW010000039.1:0-3487 GCA_039800365.1 Pseudomonadota bacterium | reverse complement strand
CACCCGAAGCTTCAACCGTTGAGCTTCTCACCTCATTCTCAGACGAGGGCCCGCCCTCTTCAGCTTCCCACACTTCTGAGTGAACAAAAACGTCATCGACGTACAAGAAAGCAGCTTTCTCAAGCCCGATATCCACGAAAGCAGCTTGCATCCCGGGCAAAACTCGCGTGACCCGTCCTTTATAAATATTTCCAACGATTCCTTTTCCAGAAGCCCGCTCAATCAGCAGCTCCTGAATCTCGCCATTCTCGAGAAGAGCAATTCGCGTCTCAGGAAGGGATGCGTTGATGATTAATTCAGTCGACATAGTTACCTCTCATTATCTGCGTACTGTCGTACGTTAACTTCGCACTTTCGCTGGAGAGAGGGTACTTGGGCCAAAAAAGCTCATGAGCTATTCGACAAAGACTCGAAAATAAACCGTTCTGCAAAAACCAGAAATGACCGCATCGCCACAAGAGGTCTCATGACCTTCAAGCTCTGGATGCGCCTTCTGAGTTTTCGTGGTTTCAGCAAGAAACATGGGTTTTCGAACTTTCGTCTAATCGGACCTTAGTACCGATGACTCTCCGTTGTTTTACGGCGATCACCGCCATGACTTTTCCTCAGATTTTTTCTGGAGCCTCTCCAGAGACTTCTTGCACTGAACTTCACGTTCAAGCGCCCTGCGGAACGCATGGCAAAAAATTTTTTCCAACAAAACCCTGATGTCCCTCCACTTTTTGACATCCAGGGAAACCCGGCACGAGATCACTGTCGATCTGATGAACCGGTTCGACACTCAAGCTGCAAGCATCTCAACACGAGTGTCTCATTGTTTTGCAACGACCTCAATGGTTTCGACCATTGCCCTCGTTCGTCTTGAAGGTTTCGCCTGGACTGCCCTGGCTCCACCCCCACGTCATTTTCTTTTCCCAACACTCACTTGGAACAGCGATTCTCAACTGCTGCTTCAACTACCGCTTTAACGACGGCGAAACTTTTTCTTTTAAAAACTCGCCTCAAAACGAATGGCTTTTTCCAATGGGCCGATGAGCCCTTAACTGACAGCTTTTCGACACTGGGATTCTGAAATTCACCGATGATGCCTGTCTAGCGATGCCAGTACAGAGCTGCCTACTCAGCGATGACTGCCTCGCTCAGAACCTGGTGTCGACTTTTCGACCTCACCAGAAGGGACCTGCCCTTCTTTGACAGAGCTGCTTTCTTTTTCGCCCGGTCAGGGGTAGCTAAAGATTTCGTGGACTTCAAGAGAATAAAAAGCAGCGATTTCTTCACCGAGTCACTTCGCCAAGTCATCCAAAAGCTGCAAGCCCCCCCACTCGAGCAAAGCCGCTCATTAAAACCGGGCGGAAAAACCGAAAAACCCCAGCCACTGGCACGGCGAATCGACCACACCTTGCTCAAGCCCGACGCAACGCTCGATCAAATTTTACAGCTTTGTGACGAAGCCAAAACCCATCATTTTGCCTCGGTTTGCGTTCATCCGCACTGGCTTCCTGAAGTGGTACGCGCACTCCAAGGAAGCTCAACGCTTCCCATCACCGTCATCGGCTTTCCGCTCGGAGCTAGCCAAACCAAAGCCAAAGCGGCAGAAACCCGCTGGGCGGTGGCGTCGGGTGCACGAGAAATCGATGTCGTGATCAATATTGGCAGACTCAAATCGGGACACTGGAAGTGGGTTTTCGACGACCTTCAACAAGTCACTAGATCCGCAGGAAAAGTGCCCGTTAAGGTGATTCTCGAGACCTCGCTTTTAAGCCACGAGGAAAAGATCGCCGGGGCGATTCTTGCCGAGCTTGCAGGAGCTCGGTACGTCAAAACCTCTACGGGATTTTCTCCCGGAGGAGCAACACTCGAGGACATCCACTTGCTACGCCGAGTGGTGGCAAAGAAAGTTCGAATTAAGGCGTCCGGGGGAATTAAAACCCGCGAATTTGCCGAAAAACTCATCGAAGCCGGTGCCGACCGTCTGGGTACCTCCAGCGGCGTGGCACTCGTTACTTCAGGCTTGGTCTTAACGGGATCTTACTAAATAAGGAGCGCATCTCATGACGTCCCAAAAGCTCAACCGTGTCGTTTGGATTGTTCTCGATGGCGTCGGAGCGGGAGAGCTTCCCGACGCTTCGAAATATGGCGATCAGGGCTCTGACAGCTTGGCGAATCTCGGACGCGAATTCCCGAAGCGCTCGGGACGAGAGCTCCGTCTACCCCACCTTCAAAAGCTGGGATTAGGAAATTTAACGTCAATTGCAGGCGTCAGCCCTTGCGGGCAAAACGAGGGCTTCGGCGCGTTCGCAAAGGCCCTTGAAAAATCGAACGGCAAGGACACGACTTCAGGCCATTGGGAGATGGCTGGCCTGGTAGTTTCTAAGGCTTTTGCGACGTTTCCAAATGGCTTTCCACAAGCCGTGGTCGATCGTTGGTGCCGGGAAAACCAGCTGCCAGGCGTACTCGGTAACCAGACAGCCAGCGGAACCGAAATCATCGATCGATTAGGAGCGGAGCATTTGGCTTCAGGAAAGCCGATTCTGTATACCAGCGCCGATAGCGTCTGGCAGGTCGCTGCTCACGAAGACGCCTTCGGACTCGACCGACTCTACCGCATTTGCCAATCAGCTAGAAAAATCTGCGACGAGCTTCAGATCAGCCGCGTGATTGCCCGCCCCTTCGTGGGAAATCCTGCCACAGGAACTCCATTTCAACGCACCTATCACCGCAAAGACTACGCCCAGCTCCCCGATCGAGCGACCCTTTTAGATCTGCTCGGCGAACAGGGCGTTCATACCGTTGGGATTGGAAAGATTTCGAATATTTTCGCGGGACAGGGCGTTCCGGAAAATCTCGACACGGCGGGAAATACCGACGGCATTCGCGTACTCCTTGAACAGCTCGAGAAACGAAAAAATCCAGGAACGCTCTTGTTCTGCAACCTCATCGACTTCGACATGCTTTACGGCCATCGACGAGATGTTTTGGGTTACGGAAGCGCGCTTGAAGAATTTGATGCCGCTCTTCCTCAGATCCTCTCTTTGCTCGACGAGAACGATCTCCTCATCATTGCCTCAGATCACGGCAATGATCCCACTTATCCTGGAACCGACCATACTCGTGAATACATTCCGATCTTAGCCTACGCGCCCCGCTTCCACCGAGACGGCTCTCGCCAGCAGGGCGCCGTCGATCTCGGCATCCGATCGAGTTTTGCCGACGTGGGAGCCACAATCTATGAAGCATTGACGGGATCTCCGCTTCCCTCGAACTCGGGACTTGCCGGACTTTCCTTTTTTCAAGAGCTGAACCCTTCGGTGCGCGCGTGAGCTTCAATCCGGTTCAGATCATTGAGAAAAAGCGCGACGGCGTCGAGCTCACTTCTTCAGAAATCGAGGCATTTATCGCAGGCATTACCAATGCCTCCATCGAAGAGTATCAAGCCACGGCTTTTCTCATGGCCACCTTCTTTCAAGGGATGACGCCCAATGAAACC
>JBDLQW010000038.1:0-10694 GCA_039800365.1 Pseudomonadota bacterium | reverse complement strand
TGAAACGGATTTTCCAGGGTCTCTATTTCAATCAGCCTTTCAGCACGCCAAACGCGCTGGCGCGAAGATCACCATTCACGCAGGCGAATCAACCGGCCCCGAGACGATCTGGACTGCCATCGAGGATTTGGGGGCTAACCGGATCGGCCATGGGGTGAGCGCAATCCAAGACCCCATGCTGGTCGAGTTTCTGCGGGACCGAAAAATTTGCCTCGAAATGTGCCCCACCAGCAATTGGCTGACCCGAGTGGTTCCTTCCTTTGAAGCGCATCCCCTACCGGCGTTGCTGCGCGCGGGAGTGCCAGTTTGTATCAACACCGATGACCCGACGCTTTTCGGAACAACCCTGCCCTCAGAGACGACCCTGGTCCGAGAGCGAATGGGCCTCAGTGCGGAAGAGATCGCTCTCACTCAGCGATGGGCCTTTGAATCGCGGTTTTAGGTTTTAGTTTTAGGTATTAGGATGAGCCAATCGCCCGAGGCGCACGTGCACGGCCGATAAACCCTGCCAAAACTACCAAGGTCACCAGGTACGGCACCATTTGAATCATCTGGCCGGGGATGGTCCGCTCGGGGTTCCACGGTAACGCCACACCTTGCAAACGATTCTGAAGCGCCTCAGAAAAACCAAAAAGTAAGCAGGCAAAAAACGCGGGCCAGGCGCGCCACTTTCCGAAAATCAATGCGGCTAGCGCCATGAATCCTCGAGCCCCGGTCATATTGCGCGTGTAGGCCGAGGCTAAGCTCAGAGCCAGAACCGCACCCCCTGCCGAAGCAAGCGCACCGGCACCGAGAACCGAGAAAAATCGCACTCGTTTGACAGAAATCCCGGCGCTTGCCAGCGCCTCGGGGTGTTCGCCAGCGAACCGAATCCAAAGCCCTAGCGGCGTTCGCGCCAGCATTCCACTCAAGAGCGCCACCAGTGCAACTCCTGCGATAACCGGAACCCCCCAGTGCAATCGATCTACCAAATCGATCGAAGGCGTCGAGCCCGTATTTCCGTAAAGAATCTTCGAAAAAAACGGCACTAATCCCATGGCTAAAAAATTCATCGCCGTACCCGCGATGATTTGGTTTGCTCGAAACGGAATCACCAGCGCAGCGTAAATCAGGCTAAAAAGAGCGCCAGCAATCATTGCAGCCACCACTCCCCCATAGGGTTGATGCCAGGCCAAAGTACTAACGGCGGCAACGAAACCTCCCACCATCATCATGCCTTCAAGCGCAATATGAATGACTCCAGAACGCTCACTCAGCAGACCGCCCATGGCGGCGAAAACGAGTGGGGCAGACAATCGCAACGTCGATGCTAAAATCGCTGAAAGCTCATCCAGAGACCACACCGGTAGCCCCTCCCTGTTTTGTATCCACCACAGTCTGGGCCTGACCCTTGCGTCGAGGTGAGAAGATCCGATCCCAAAGGCCTTCAGCCGATACAGCGGCAATAACCAAAGCTTGAATCACCAGCGCCAGGTCTCGGGTCACATTTTCAGTCTCAATGTCGAGATCAGCCGTGCCCTTATGAAGAGCCGCAAACAAAAACGCTGAGCCAATGGTCGCAATCGGATTCCCGCGCGCTAAAAGCGCGACAGCAATTCCCATAAAACCGTATTCCGGAGAAAACCCCAGTTTAAACCGGTGTGCGCTTCCTAAGATTTCGCCTAGCGAAACCCCCGAGGCCAACATGCCTGAGAGGATCATGGCCAAAATCTGCATCCGTCCCACGTCGATTCCGGCAACACGAGCCGCGCTTTCACTCTGTCCGACGATCTTCAGCTCAAACCCGAAGCGGGTTCGCGCCAAGATCCAGCCCAAGAGTAAGGCTACCGCCACGGCAACCACCAGAGCGAGACTCACGGGCGACTCTTCAAGCCCTGGAATTTTCGGAAGCAAGTACGACGTGCCGATCGGCAGCGACTCAGGGCTCTGACTCTCAGGGTTCTTCAGCACTTCAAGCGTCACGTAGCTTGCTAAAGAAGCCGCGATGAAATTCAGCATGATCGTGGAAATCACTTCGTGACTGCCTCGCTTGGCCTTAAGCCAACCTGCGATGCCTGCCCATCCTCCGCCTGCCGCTGCTGAGGCGACCACGGCCAAAAGCCAAGACCAGCCCACCGGCACATTTGGAAAGGCGATTCCCACTGCAGCGGCCGCCAACGCTCCCATGGTCAGCTGACCTTCGGAACCAATATTGAAAAGCCCTGCTCGATAAGTAAGCGCCACCGAAAGTCCGGTGAAAAGCAAAGGGGTCATGTAAAACAACGTCATTCCTAAGTCGTAGCGCGAGCCGAAGGCTCCTTTGACCAAGACCAAGAAAACATGCCAGGGATTTTCGCCAGCGATCGCAGCGACTCCCAGACCTAAGCCCAGACCCAAGGCTAATGCCAAAAGCGGTCGAAACACCTTCATGCTCTCAGGCTCCCTCCGCCACTCATTGCCAGTCCTAGTTCCTGAAGCGTGACTCCCCCGCGCGAGTACTCACCCACTACAGCGCCATCGAAGACAACCAAGATCCGATCTGAAAGCGCGAGAATCTCGTCTAACTCTGACGAAACCAGCAAAATACCCGCCCCAGCATCCCGGGCAGAAAGCAGCTTCCGATGAATCCACTCGATTGCTCCAACGTCCACTCCCCGAGTCGGATGCGCAGCAACCAGAAACTCAGGATCGTGCTCGAACTCGCGAGCGATCACGAGCTTCTGCTGATTTCCCCCTGAAAGACCACGCCCCGCAATTCCCGCGCGACGAGGACGAAGATCATACTCTTGCCAGGCTCGCTCGAGAGCAGAGCGCAGCGCCCGATGCCGAATCCATCCGCCAAAAAAAGGAATCTCGCGCACGAAACGAGGATGCCGCTGAAGCCCCAGAAGAAGATTGCTCTCGACCGACTCGCTTAGAACCATCGCATCGCGATGACGATCCTCAGGAATAATTCCCACACGCATCGACCGAATACGAGAAGAAGACCAGCGGGTCACGTCTTGCCCTAAAATCTCGACTTGGCCCGACTCGAGAACGCTTGGTAACGAAGGACTCAAGATCGCTCGCAAGATCTCGCTCTGCCCATTCCCCTCAACTCCTGCGATGCCGACGATTTCTCCCCCGCGAACCTGAAATGAAACGTCCTTCAATTTCGAGCGTCCGGAATCGAGCCTCAATCGGTCGGCGCGAAATCGCACGGGCCCTAGCGTGGGAGCCTTGCCGGATTCGACCTCGAGCACCACTTTCCTTCCCACCATCCATTCAGCCAAGAGCTCAGCTGAAGCTTTCTCGGTAACGATCGTGCCCACCGAGCGCCCTTGACGCAAAACAGTGACCTCATCCGAAAGAGCGAGCACCTCTTTCAGCTTGTGAGTAATGATAAGAATCGTGCGCCCTTCGTCTCGAAGCCTGCGCAAATTAGCGAAAAAAGACTCGATTTCCTGAGGAGTCAACACTGCCGTCGGCTCATCCAAGATCAAGACCCGGGCATCGCGATAGAGCAGCTTCAAGATCTCTACTCGCTGCTGAATACCCACGGGAAGATCTTCGATTCTTGCGTCGGGATCGACTGGCATCGAGTAGCGCGCCGCCAGATCTAAAAGCTTTTCTCGTGCCCGAGCGAAGTCGATAGGCTTCCAAGATCGAACGCCTTCGCAACCCAGCACCACGTTCTCTAAGACGGTGTCAGGCCCCGAGAGCATGAAATGCTGATGCACCATCCCGATACCCGCGCCCATGGCCTCGGTCGGATTGCGCCACGTGTGTACCTTTCCCCGCACGCGAATCTCACCCGCATCGGGCGTCTGCATGCCAAAGAGGACTTTCATCGCGGTAGACTTTCCCGCTCCGTTCTCACCCACGATCGCGTGAATCGATCCCACTCGAGCCACGATCGAGACGTCGGCATTCGCAATCACTTGCGAATCGCCCGAACCGAAAGATTTCGAAATCCTCAAGAGCTCGATTGCGTTCATTTGCGCGAAACGTAGTAGTCAGGCACCTTGATTTTTCCAGCGATGATCGCCGTTTTAATCTGGTCGACTTTCTTACGCATTTCGGGAGTCAAGATCTTCTCGTTGTACTGATCGACAGCATAATCCACTCCCGAGTCTGGAAGCCCGTGACGAATGATCCCGCCAGAGAACTTGCCTTCGACGGTTTGCTCGATTGCCGCGTAAACAGCCGTATCGACCTTCTTCAACATACTGGTGAGGATCAATCCGGGTTTGACCCAGTTCTGATTCGAGTCGACTCCGATGGCGAATTTTTTCTGATCTTCGGCTGCATCAAAAATTCCCATCGTCGATGCACCGGCCGCCGAAAAAATCACATCGGCTCCACGTTGGTATTGCGAGAGAGCCAGCTCTTTCGCTTTTGGGGGATTATTCCAGGCATCTCCCGTGACGCCGATGAAGTTCGTTAGCACTTGAGCCTTAGGATTGATGTGCTTGGCCCCTGCTGAAAATCCCGTCTCAAAGCGCCGAATCAGCGGAATATCCATGCCGCCGATAAAGCCCAGCTTTCCTGTCTTACTGGCCATGGCAGCGATCGCTCCGACCAAGAACGAACCCTCGTGCTCTTGAAAAAGCAATGAACGCACATTGGCCCCAGAGACCTCGGCATCCACAACAGCAAAACGCTTCGCGGGAAACTGAGGCGCCACTTTCTTCACTGCCTCGGCCTGAGAAATTCCAACCGCCACAATCAAATCGAAGTCTTTCTGAGCAAGCGATCTTAAAATGGGCTCGAAAGCATTGTCATCGGTCGCTTCGACCGTCTTAACCTGAACTCCAAATTTCTTCTGTGCTTCGCTTGCGCCCCGATAGGCGGCCGCATTGAAAGACTTATCGTCGCGACCTCCTTTGTCTAAAACCAAACCCACCTTGACTGCTGCCCCGGCAGGCAAGCTGCTTGCCACGCTCCAGGCGAATACAATGAAAATTCGGCGCGAAAATCGCTTCAACCAACCGTCGCTTGAACCTGGGGCTCGCATGGCATGAATCTCCTTGAACTAGAGACTTTTAGTTTGCCTGGGGCTTTTGAAATTGTCGTTAGGAATTCGCTCGCTCAGTGCCGTTGGTCTTCGAGGAGCGGATCTTGACGGGCCCTCGGCAGAACGCTAGCCTCAAGCCACAATGGAATGGGTTCACTTTCTTCCCCTTGATCAAAAAAAATCTCTCGAAGCCGCTGCCAGCGAGCCTCAGCGTCCTGTGCTGATTTCGGGCGCTCCAGGAACAGGTAAAGGACAGATCGCTCGATGGCTGCATCTTCACGGCCCAAGAGCGTCGAACCCCATGACCATTGCCCATCATCGCATTTCTTTGGCGCGCCAACTTCATGACGCCGAAGGCGGATCGCTGATTTTGCAGGAAATTGGGGAATGGCCCTTAGCCGACCAGAAGGCCCTTCTCGATCACCTCAGGCATGGCCAGGGTGCTCGGATCATCGCAACTACGGATCAGAATCTTGAAAAGCGCTCTCAAGCCGGGTTTTTCAACGCCGATTTGCTTGCCCTTCTCGTCAAGAATCGAATCGAGATGCCTGCCCTCAGCAAGCGTGCTTCTGAATTCGAGAGCATCACGCTGACGCTCTCTTCAGAGTTGGCCCGAGAGCTCGGGCGTACCGCCCCTCAACTCTCGCCTGCGGCTTGGAACAAGCTTCGAAGCTATGATTGGCCAGGAAATTTGCGTGAGCTTCGCAACGTGCTGAAAGTTGCGCTCACTGCTTGCAAAAGCGATACGCTCGATGAGTCGCATTTTCCGCAGTTTGGCTACGATCGCACCGAATTTCATGCGACTCGTGAGGCATTTGAAAAAACCTATATCGATGAGCTCTTGCGCGCAGCGCAGGGCGATCTCAAGAAAGCCACTGAGCTCAGTGGAATGCCTGAATCCATCATTAAAGCGAAAATTCAAAAATACGGCTTAACCTAAGAGTTCCGCTCAGCGGTCTTGAGATAGGCCCAGACCTGGAAACCAGACCTTAAAACCAGACCTGGAAAGCCGAGACCGTTAGAACAGACGAGCGTCTAGCGAATAGGGCCCAGGTCCCAAGAGCGCCATCACCAACAGAATCACCGCAAGATTCAGAGCATACTCATTGCCTGGAGGGTTATTGGTAATGAGGTAGCCTCCGCCACGATGGCCAATGACTGCAGCCACGATGAGCGTGACCATGCAAACGATCGCCGCTGGACGGTAAAAAAATCCCACGATAATAAAAACCCCACCCACGAGCTCGGCAAGCATCGCCAACCGAGCTTGTACCGCTGCGAACGGAACACCGAGACTCTGCAGCCACCCAACAAATCCCTGCATCGCGTTCGCCCCCCCGGGACCCACCATGCCCAGCTTGCCCAGCCCATGCACGATGAGGCAAGAGCCGATGAAAGCACGTAAGATCAGAATCGAGGCAGAAAGGGCCTGAGGAATTTCGGTTGTTAACAACGAGTTCATGTCTTCGCAGTGTCACGCGGTCTCACGTGTCGCAATAAAATTATTTTTCATGAAAACCTCGAGTGATGGCTGGGCCTCCGTCTGAATCGCCTCTCGGTGACCCTGACCGTTCACTCTCTTGAGCCTGACCCCGATGATGGAGCCACGAGATCGATCGCTTCGGGATTCTTGCTCAAATCATAGGCCATGATGAGCACGAAGCGCTGATCAAAACGCCCCCCTGAGAAACGACGGCAACACTTCGCGCACGCCAGTAATCCGAGCCGACGACGTACCTTGAAAATCATCGCGCAATGCGAGCATTGATACAGGTACTTATAGGGGCGCTTCATGGGCACCGGGTTATAGCGGCGAGCCCCCATTTGATTCATCTTGGCCAAAAACTCCTCGGTGTGGCCGTAAGGGCGTCGTCGCACCCAAAGCCAATAATGAATCATCTCGTGAGCCATCGTCTCGCGAACATGAGTCTCCGCATCGGGCTCATTCTTCAGATAAGAAGCCACCTCGATGACGGGCGAGAGATCCAAGACTCGACGCCCCGGAAAGAAGCGCCCCGCGCAGGTTCTCAAACGAGAATTCCACCGCAAAACAGGTCGGTCTAGGAATCCGTCGAAATGTTTGAGATTGATTTGATCGAAAATGACTCCTAAATCCACGACAACAACTGTAATTCAGGGAGCTTCTCCTTGCCAAGCAACCGGCCTGAAATAAAATCCGAAATGAACCTCAGCAACCCTCTCGTCAACGCTTCGATCAGCTCTCCCCTTGCCGACACCCACGCTCAGGGTCCAGGTCTCGAAAACGATTTGGCTCTCGAATGGACGCCCTTTCTGAGGCACGCTGCCGATCATGCCTCCAGCTTGCCAGCCCGAGAACAAGTGCTTTCCTGGCAAGACTCTTCGGTCTGGGCCGCTTCGGTTTCATCAGCGCAGCTTCGCCAAGAACAAACCGAAGAATGCCTGGCGCTTTTGCCAAAAACCGATCTCTGGAGCGCATTAGACCAGCTCGCCGATCCAACACCCTCTCTCGAACGCCTCAGCCGAGGCGCCATTCTGGAGGTCAGCGAATGGCATCTCATTCGTCGCTGGCTTAAAGCTCAGGAAGCCTTTCGCCTCATGAGCCTTAACGAGTCTGAGTCGCAGCTTCCGCAGGTTCGAGCCCTCATCGCGAGCCTTCCCAACGTCCAGATGCCGCTCACCCGTTTAGAGCGACTCCTCACCCCTGAGGGCGAGCTTTCTGAGACTGCGTCTACCAAGCTTCAAGTGCTCGCCTCTGAGCTCCGATCTCTCAAGCGAGAAATTTCAAGCCGGCTCGACTCGCTCTCGCGAGACTACCTTCAAAAAGGCCTTCTTCAGGGCGAATATACCGATATTCGAGACGGAAGATATGTGCTGCCCGTGAAGATCTCTTCTCAAAGCGAAGTTCCGGGACTCATCTATGAATCGTCGGTCAGTCGCCAAACCGTCTTCATCGAACCTCGCGAAGTAACTGAAATCAACAATCGTCTCAGCCAAAAACAAAACGAGTGGTACCAAGAAGTTCACCGCATTCTCACTGAGCTTTCACACGACTGCGCGCCTCAAGCGCGAACCTGGCAGGCTTCAGTGGAACTCTTGGTTCACTGGGACGCCGTACACGCGCGCGCAGCGATTGCGCTCAGATACCAAGGACTGAAGCTCGAATGCGGAAGCGATGCACTCGACCTTACGGCCACCGCTCACCCCTTGCTCTGGTGGTCTTTGCCAGAAGAGCGCATTCAAAGGAACTCGTTGCGCCTCGAGCCCCACCAGCGAGCGCTCTTGATTACTGGACCCAATACGGGAGGCAAAACCGTACTTTTAAAAACCCTAGGAATGGCAGCCATTTTTTCTCGAACGGGCTTCTTCTTTCCCACTGACCGACCGGGAAAAGTGCCGTTTTTTGAGCGCCTTTTCACTGACTTAGGAGATACTCAATCGATTGAATCTCACCTATCGAGCTTTAGCGGGCATCTGGTGCAGTTTCAGCGCATTCTCAAAGAGTCAAACCCCAGAAGTCTGGTGCTTCTGGATGAGTTGAACTCAGCCACCGACCCTGAAGAAGGTGCCGCCCTCAGTCGAGCGCTTCTCGAGACTTTGCTGGAACGTGGCAGCTGGATCGTCACCACCACGCACGACCCTGTTCTCAAGAGCCTGGGACGCCAAGACGCTCGAATCCTCACGGCAGCCATGGCTTTTGATGAATCCTCTCGCCTTCCCACTTACCGCCTCGAGCTTGGTGTTCCTGGTCGGTCGCGAGCACTTGAAACCGCCGAGCGCCTCGGAATACCAAGCGAAGTCATCGCGAAGGCTCGAGGCTTTCTGAGTACGCAGCATCGCGAATGGGAATCCTGGGTTAAGGAGCTAGAAACCCAGGTAGCTCAAGCGCGTCTCGCGGCAGAGCAAGCCGAAGAGCTGCGCCTGAGAAACGAGCGACGTCACGACGAGCTACAAGCGCGAATTCAAGAGCTTGAATCCGAGTTGAAGCAGCGAGCCCGTCAGCGCGTTCGCCAGCTTTTAGAAAATGCTCAGCAAGAAATTCGCGAGAAGCTCGACGAGATTCAAAAGGCGCCTAATCGAAAGATCATTGAGGCAGCCCGCCACGATCTGGTTCGTGATGCCGAAGCCATTTCAGAGCGAGTCGATGCTTCACTCGATCGCGAGCTCGAGGCCGCAGGAATTTCTCGCGAAGCGAGAAAAGAACGCCCCAAGCCTTTGAGCTCGCATGAGCATTCGCTTGAAGTGGGTGCGCGCGTGCGAATTGCAAAATGGAAGAGCCAAGGCACGATCTTGGAAATTCGCCCAGATGGCATGGTTCGGGTTGCGATGGGAAACCTGCAAATGACCCTGAAAGACAGCGAAATTGAGCTCATTCCGGGCAGTGCTTCGGCACCTCGGGCAGCCAAGCTGACCTGGAACACGGAAAGCACTCCGGGGCTGGGATCGACTCTGGATCTTCGAGGCCTGCGTTTAGACGAAGCGCTCTCGCAAGTCGAAAAATACCTGTCTCAAGTCTACTCGAGTCAGCAATTTGCTCAAGTTCACTTGGTTCACGGCTTAGGAACGGGCGCATTACGAGAAGGGATTCGTAAGCTGCTGCGCAGGCTGCCCTTTGTCATTGATTTTCGAGATGGTGGCGCAGGTGCTGGGGGTACCGGAGCCACGACTGTCGATTTGAGATACTAGGGCGCGACTGACCACAGGTATTTCTCGAATCAAAACCGCAACAAATAATTGAACCGAGCAAGCTGCTCGCCCTGCGCCTGGAAAATATTCTGACGATTTTCGACCGTACAATTCAAATGAGGGAGAACTGGGCGACTGAGTGAAGTGGTCATCGTACCGGTGGTTCCCCCGTAGATCAGGCCCGACTGAAGCTGAAGTGGAAGCTCACGCTGGAGCGATAGCTGATAGCGCTCGTTCGTTCTTACAGCACCCGGGAGGGCCCAACCCCAATCTTCGAAGCCCAGTCGAAAATCCACTGTGCCATTCACCCACGGCGAGGCCATCCAAACGCTGCCGCGCTGACCAATCAAATCGGCGCGAGAACCGAACCTCCACTGTGACTCGTTCTGCACCGAGAGCCCGTCGCTGGCCAGTGACTGAATCGTCTCTTGCGCCTGATTCACGACGGCTACTGGAGCCGATCGCTTTTCTGCTTTTTTCAGCGAGTCTCGAACTTGACTGACCATGAGGCTTCGCAAAAAAACGCGCCCGAGACGCCATCCCTGTTGCGCGAGAAAAAGCTGATCTTGTTGCCCCGAGAGGTGGTGGCGTTCTCGTGCGTCTTGAGAGCTGATCAATCCAAAAGCCTCTTCTTGTAAACGCGTTTCAATACTTTGATGGGTTCGATCGGTGGTCTGAAGCCACTCGGTGACCAGATCAGGCACCTCAGGAACCGAATAACTCGGTCGCGAAAGGTACGAGGCATGCGGAGCAAGAATCAACCCGCCCATCCCCCCCTGTCGACTCCAAAGGGGCCTGTAATCGGTCTTAGCGCTCGCTTTTCGAGGCAAGGCAGCGATTTGCCGTCCTATCGGTCGCGCAGAAATCAAGCGGGTTGGCATCGACGGAGCGTCGGAACCCCAGGCAAGCAGCACCACGAAGACGCCAAGCCATTCAGCGAGCCGATTTCTCAAGCTCGATGAGGCTTGCTTGCATGCTGGGGTCTGGATCCTGCTCACGAGATGGCACACTCCACCTCTTCCCCATCGCAAGCCTGAGGCCATAAAAATCTTGA
>JBDLQW010000037.1:0-6288 GCA_039800365.1 Pseudomonadota bacterium | reverse complement strand
GACGTCGCCAGTGACTTCTTGGTCATGGCGGCAACGCTCCTCCATTGGAAAAGCAAGGCCCTGCTACCCCAAGAAAAAGACCCCAACGCGCTTCAGAACGCCGAAGACCAGGCGCCCCTGTCGCAAGAAGAACTCATTCGACAGCTCCAACTGCTCGAACGCTTCAGGCACGCTGGTGAAGAACTCGCTGAACTGCCCCTGCTCGGCCAAGATGTTTTTGTTCGGCCGAATCGCAAGCCCCCGATTGAGAAAGTGTGGCGTGAGATGGACATCACGCAGTTGGCGCTGTGCTACCAAGACACGGTGGTGCGCTCCCGAAAACGCTCGACGATTCTTAAGAAAGAGACCGTCTCGCTGACCGATAAAATCCGAGATTTCAAAGCTCGACTTCCCATCGGAAAACTCACGGAACTGGCCCAACTGATGGCCCTAGCTCCGGAAAAAAACGAAGTGGTGGTCACGTTTTTGGCATCCTTGGAGCTCGGACGACTCAAGAAATTGCGTCTTCATCAGAACGAGACCTATGCTCCGATTTATCTCGAACTTTTGGAAAGCCTTGAAGACTTCGATGAGCGAATGGCTTCCGGCTTTGATTCCATCACGCAAGCCGTCCAATCTCAGCTCGGACTCGCCGCCCCTGCCTCCGCAGACGTGGGTCTTGCCTCATCCGATGCAACCCGGGCTGACGCAGATCTCGAACGCAACGCTAGCGGCACCTCCTCTGACGGGCCCCTTAACCCGTCCCTGGACTGGGCCGAGTTTAACGGACTGCCCGAGTCCGCAGGCCAGCCCCCTTCATCAATCCCAGCCCTTCCCGACGGAGTGCTCACCGCCCACGCCGAACAGGCTCGAGGCGATGCTTCCGTCTCTGTCTCTCGCCCCTCATGAGCGAACTGAAACTTCAGAAAGGCCCGAAGCAATGACGAAAAAGCCCGTAGATTCTGAACTCGATGTCGAAATCACCTCAGACTCCGCTGAAGCACTCACGCTCGATGCGGCAGCAACCGACTGGTTGCCCGACGCTCTTCCTGCGCAAGACGAAGAACACGAGTCCAGCCCCGAATCCCTTCCCCCGATTCCTGAGGCTACTTCAACAGGACCTGTGACTTTCGTCATGGATCCGTTTGGGATTTCAACCCTGTCCGTCGTCGATGCCCAGAATCAAGAATACGATTCCGAAATTTTTGCTGAGTCTGACGACCTTGAGTCCGATGACGAGCCTTTAGAGCTCGTGACTCCTGAAGAAACCGACTCTCAGCTGGAGCGCTTAGCTGAAGCGATGAAAGAAGAAGAGACTGCCGTCGAGCAAGACTTGGCTCAGTCCGAGCACCAAGCTCAAGAAGAAGCCGCTCAGCTTTTAGCCGCGCAAATCGCGGAAGACCAAGCACTGGCAAAAGCGCTTAGCGCCGAGGCCGATACCGCAGCCTTAACTCAGATCGACCCCGATCTCCTGGCTGCTCTGCCGCAAGTTGACGCTCAGGGAAACCTCGACCTCCAAGAAGTGGAATCTTGCATCGAGGCGCTGCTTTTCATGCTCGACAAGCCCGTCTCGGCTCAACGCCTTCAAGAGCTCTTGAGTGCTTCCGACGATAGCGAAAAGCTCGCGTTTAACTGGATTCAGGAGGCCTTGACCTCGATTCGCGATCGCTACCAGAAGCCTTGGCACGGCATCGAACTCGTCGAGGTGGGTGGAGGTTTTCAACTGAGAACCAAGCCTGGCCGAGCAGCACTGGCCAAGAAACTTGCCAAGGTATCTCAGCAGCGCCTCTCGAGTGGGGCGATGGAAACGCTTGCGATCGTGGCTTACCGGCAGCCCGTTTTGAAAGATGAGATCGATCGCGTTCGGGGAGTCGACTCTTCGCACTTCGTACGCCGCCTCCTCGATAAAAAACTCATTCAAATTTCGGGGCGCTCCGATCTCCCGGGACGACCCATGCTCTATGGCACCACTCAAGAGTTCTTAGAGCTTTTTGGACTGAAGGATCTCGCTGCCCTTCCTCCGCTGCAAGAAATCGAGCAAATGGTGCCGAGTTCACAGGTAGCCAAGGACGAAGACCCACGGGTGGTCAAGATGCGCGAACTGGTCGCACAGATGACTTCAGACCCTGAGCGTTTGGCCTACAATCCCCGCGAAGACGAAGCCATTTTGCAAGAGATCAAAGCCAAGGTCTCGTCGATCAGCACCACCACGCCTTACCTTGAAGAGCAAAAAGCTATCGAGAAGGCCGTCGCTTTAGCGCACGCCGAGGGTCGCGAGATTCCTGATGATCTGACTCTCTTGCTAAAAAAGCCTGAACCTGTGGTTGCCGAACCAGCGGCTTCAGCCGAGCCAACAGAAACGAACGCTGAACTGGCGGCCCTGGCCCCGGGTTCGGTTCCAGAGGGAACCGACACGTCCGTTGCAGAAATCTAAAGCATTCTAATCAGGTTTGAGCTAGAGAAGGCCCCAAACCAAAAGTTTGGGGCTTTTTTATGGCACTGGAGCGAGTTCAGAAAATTTTAGCACGCGCGGGAATTGCCTCTCGTCGAAAGGCCGAGGAACTGATTCTCGAAGGCTCGGTAACCATCAACGGACAGGTCGCCCGCCTTGGCGACCAAGCGGAATGGGGAAAAGATGCCATTAAGGTCGACGGCAAGCTGCTGACCCAAACCGAAGCTCCGGTTTATCTGGCCTTTTACAAACCTAAGAACGTGATCTGCGCCATGACTGACCCTCAGGGCCGACCAGCGCTGGCCGATTACTTCACTCGCGTTCAAGCTCGAATTTACCCCATTGGAAAGCTGGATTTTGAGAGCGAAGGACTGGTCTTGCTGACCAATGATGGCGAGATGGCTCAGAAAATCACTCAAGCCAAAGATCTGCTTCAGGTCTACTCGATTAAGGTCAAAGGGCATCCCGATGCCGAAATGCTGAAGAGAATTTCGCGGGGAATGAAAACCGAGAAGGGCCATCTGGTGCGCCCGGTTGCTGTTCGAATTGACGAAAAGCTCGCCCAAAAAGCCAAGGTTCAAGTCGTGATGCGCGGCTCATCGGCTACCGACCTGAAAACCCTGCTCGAGTCTCGCGGCTTTCTTTTTGATCACTTGGTGCGCTCAGCGATTGGTCAGATCTCGTTAGGCGCGATCGAGCCGGGAGAATACCGCCGGCTCGAAGCCTCTCAAATTCGCGCGATCTTCGAGCAGCCTGAGCTCGGCATGCGCCCTATCGAAAGCGCGCTTGAAAAAGACGCTCAGGCCCTGGCTCGGCGCGAGCGCCGTTCCGGTCAAAACGACTACGCTTCTCAAGAGCGCTCGGGAATTCGCCCTCGCCGTGCTGCGCAGGCAAAGCCTCGCCTCACTTCCAGCTCAGGCCCTCGGCCTCAGTCTGGCAGCTCAAAAAGAATCACCCCTCAGCCCCAAAAATCGAGATTTTCCACTGATTCCGCTCCCCGAAAATCGGCACGAGGCGCTATTCAAATTCGTGACCAAGGCCCCTCGAGCTTCGCTGAGCGCAGTGAACGCCCTCGGAGCCGACCCTTGCTTCGCGGCTCTCGCGGCACCAAGAGCCCGAGCGCTACGGGGGGTCGCTCATCGTCCGGGCCACGTCCTTCGTCGAGCCCAAGACCTCGCCGCCCGAGCTCTGGCATTAAGCCGAAGCGGCGCTAAGCACGACTCTGAACACGTCTTCAGAACATTCTTTTTGCGGTAGATGGCCGCAGCCTTCGATCTCGCGCCATTCCCTCAAACTTGCCTTGGGGATTTCGCGAAATCCCTGCCCGTTTTCGAGCGGCAAAATACGATCTTGTTTTCCCCAAAGCACCCAAGTGGGCACAGCTAACGAGTGAATGGGCACCGTCAGATCGTCTTCGTCTTGCTGAACCTTGAGGATCCGAGAAACCGGGCTGCGCTTCGCGCGCTCGGCAGCCGCTCGCCAAATCCACGACGGATAATCGGGTTGCGGCTTGGCATACGCCCGCTGGCGAAACTCTCGCAAAGAATCAGCCGTCGGCGTTGCTAAGGTATCTTTTGCCAGAGTTGCCAAGCGTTGTGCTCTCATTCCTCCCGGAGCCAAAAGCACGAGCCCCCGCACCTGATCGGGGCGCTTCAATGCCACCCACGTGGCGATTGCGCCTCCAAAGCTATTTCCCACCCAAACCGTATCTCTGCCACAGCCCAGGGCCTGAGTGGCGCCAAGCAACCGCTGAGCGATCAACTGCGCTCGCAATTGCAGATCGCCGTCGAGGCCCGGCGGAGGCTCGGGCGAATCGCCATGCCCCGGAAGATCCCAAGCGACCAGACGAACGCCGCGCCCGATACTACGAGTCCACTCTCGCTGAGTCAGGAGCTTGCGCCAAGTCCAGACCTGGTCTCCCATGCCATGCACCAAGACCACGCACGCGCATCCCGAAGTTTTCGCAAAGGGGTCAGCGCCGAGCTGGGGCGAATCTTCGCACTCGGGCGACTGCCAGGTCACTCCGTGATCGCCCGCTGGCGACTCGATCGATCGCAGTCCGCTTCGCCAAAGCCGAAAAGTTTCAGAAGCGTGAAGGATCTCGAGAGGAAAAAACCGGAACGCACCCGCTGCTACTGCCACGAAAATCAGTAGCGCAGTGACTAAGCGAGCTCGAGTTGAACGCCAAAATTCAAGTCTTCCAGCGAAAAGACGTTTTTTCATACTGAGAGAGTAATTCGATCTTGACCGAAGAACTAGCTCTCGCTTACAAGCAGAGCTCTTGTTCTGCCGCGGGGTGGAGCAGCCCGGTAGCTCGTTGGGCTCATAACCCAAAGGTCGTAGGTTCAAATCCTGCCCCCGCAACCAATATTCGGTACCAACCCTCGGTGAGAAATCATCGGGGGTTTTTGTTTTGTGATAACTCATTAAAAACTAAAGGCAACTAAACGTAATCACACAGGAAAGTGTTATCGAGCCTCTAGTTCGTCGGAACTCTCAGAGTCGCGCAAGGACTCATGAAAGACAGGTAGCTGTTCTACGGATTGGCTACATCTGTCTACACGAGCCCTTTTACCCTCCAAATTTGTACTACTGAAATTTCATGTAGCACAAAGGCGGATCAAGCCACCTCCAACCCCTGAAAACAATGGTGTTTTCGGGGACTTTCTAAGGAGGAAATCCATGTACCAGTTACTTATTCGACTTATGTTCGTTGCGGCTCTTGCTGAGTTCGGAATGAAGGTTTCAGACATCGGCGAATGCCGATCTCGCCAATGCGTGAAGATGCTTCAAGTTCGCGCCCTCGATGTTTTGCGCATCGACTGGAAACCCATCAGCGTCTTTCCAGAAGAGGCAAAAAGCTTTCGCTAAAATGTTTTCAAAATTTCTCGTTGGGGCGTCTCTCATCAAAGTTTGATGGCTGACGCTCCTACGGGAAATGTCTTTTCACCGGCCCTTAGCACGGGTCGCCTTCGGCTCATGCCAGCTACTTTGTATCTGTCATGTCCCGTGCCGCGTTCGCGTGGCGGGCCTGAAGACATGTCCCTGCGTCGCTTTTTTCCCTCCTCGGGTTCCTCGTTTCACCGTGAAGGAACCCTCGATCAAGAGGGAAAAACACACAAACTTAGGAGACGCACATGGAGCAACAAGAAATCTTAGAACAACTCAAACAACTCGCGCTCAAACGCTCACAGCCTTTCTGCTACAGCTGCTACGATGTTCCGTCCCACCTAATCAGACCCCCTTTTCGGGGTAGTAATCCCACATAATTGGACCCCCTCCTGCGGAGGGAAAATGGGTGGTCATTCCCACCTATTTGGACCCCCTTTGGCGGGGGTAAATCCCAGATAACCGGACCCCGGTCGCCCGGCGCGTTAACGTCGTCCCGAGAAAGAGGATGACGATGACGACGCAAACACGGAGGCGACACATGGAACGGGCAATTTTAACGCGGCTGATTGGCCGTGACGGAATCAAGTCGATAGCCAAACAACTGAAGGCCGGACGCGAGCGCATTCGGGCCATCCGCGACCGCGGCATCGCGATGGGATACCTCGATCCATCCGGCCAGGGCCCGGGCGCCACTCCGCTCCCCGAGGCGCCACTACCGGTCTTTTCCGACTCCATCGACAAGCGCACGCAAAGAACCAGTGAAGCAGACCAACTCCTCGCCCAGCACGAGGCCTGGATCAAGGATCGCCTCACTGCGGGGTGGTTCCCGGTGACCGTTTTTGAGGAGCTGCCATGCAAGGCGGTGACCCGCTCCAGCTTTTACCGATTCCTTGTTCGCCATAAACTCCAGAAACTCGCCAAGGACGGAAGCCGCGACTCGATCACACCGCCCATCATCCATAAGC
>JBDLQW010000036.1:0-15030 GCA_039800365.1 Pseudomonadota bacterium | reverse complement strand
CCAGGTTGGCCAACATCACGGCATACTTCATCGTGACGTTTGTGAGGGCGTAAGTCGAGGTGCGAGGAACGGCTCCGGGCATGTTCGGAACGGCATAATGAATCACGCCATCCACCGTGTAGGTGGGGTGTTCGTGGCTGGTGGGGCGGCAGGTTTCTACTGAGCCTCCTTGGTCCACGGCAACATCAATGATTACCGAGCCTGGTTGCATTCGAGAAATCATGTCGCGAGTGACGAGCTTCGGAGCTTTGGCGCCGGTGACGAGGATTGCTCCGATCACCAGGTCAGCCGCGAGAACAGACTTTTCGATCTGCTCACTGTTTGAGTACAGCGTCGTGATTTCATTTCCGAAAACATCTGAAAGGTAGTCGAGTCGATGAACGTTCACATCTAGAATCGTGACCTTTGCTCCAAGGCCTACCGCCATCTTCGCGGAGTTGATGCCAACAACACCACCTCCGAGAACCACGACATTAGCTCGGTCGACTCCCGTCACGCCTCCTAGAAGCATTCCTTTGCCGCCATGATCGTGCTGCAAGTAGGTGGCTCCAATTTGCGTGGCCATACGTCCTGCGACAGCTGACATCGGCGCCAACAGAGGGAGGGATCCATCGGCGGGCTGAATCGTCTCGTAGGCGATGCCCACGATCTTTCGCTCCATGAGCGCTTTGGTCAGACGCTCGTCAGCGGCGAGGTGCAAGTAGGTATAGAGGATCTGTCCTTCGCGCAGGAGGGGGTATTCTTCTGGAAGCGGTTCCTTCACTTTCACGATCATTTCGGATTTGTCGTAAATCTCTTTGGCCGTTTCGATGATCGTGGCACCCGCCTTGCGGTAGTCATCGTCAGAAATTCCGGCGCCGACTCCAGCATTGTGCTGGATCAAGACTTTGTGGCCCGCTTGAGTGAGCGCGCGAACGCCCGCGACAACCATGCCAACTCGATTTTCCTTGTTTTTGATTTCCTTCGGGACACCGACGATCATAGGGACCTCGTGATGAAGCTGGGTTACCAGCGGATTTTCATGCCATCGAAAGCCAGAACGACCTTTCCTGCTCCAAATTCGCGGGAGAGAGTTCGGTTCCATTGAGCATGGTCAAAGTCATGTCCGAGGTGCGTGAGAATGGTTTTCTTCGGCCGCAACGCTCGAACCGTCTCTAGCGCTTGATCCAGATGAAAATGCGTTCCGTGCTTTTCCAGCCTCAGGCAATCGAGGATCAGCACTTTCAGTCTTTGCATCCGGGCAAGCGTTGAGTCGGGTATATAGCTACAATCGGTAACGTAGGCAACGGAGTCGATTCGGTAACCGAGGCAACTCTTGGTTCCATGAGTGACCGGGAGGGGAAGAACGGGAACCCCCTGAATCAAAAGGGGTTGTTCCGAGGGAGCGTGGTCCTCGGCGATCAGGTGAGGGATCAGCCGAGCGGTGCCTCCGCCCCCTTCGGCATAGGCCGGCTCGCGGTGAAAGATGTACCGAAAGCGCGATTGAAGCTCCTCAATCGTCCAGGGGTTGCCGTAGATGGGAATGTCCTGCTTTTGAAGGTAATTGTAGCTGCGAAGATCGTCGAGGCCACCGACGTGATCGGCGTGGGGGTGGGTGTAGAGAACGGCGTCGACTCGAAGGATTTTCTCTCGAAGCGCTTGCGCCCTGAGGTCGCTGGACGAATCAACGAGAAAGCTTTTTCCACGAGTTCTGATCCAGACAGAGGCGCGGGTTCGATGGTTTTTGGGGTTCTTCGAGCGGCATACCGAGCAACGGCAGCCGATCAGGGGAACGCCCGAAGAGGTTCCACATCCGAGAATCGTGAGGATGTTGCTCGAAGTCTTCATATTTTTTCCAGATATTCCATGTTCGGAAACTGGGGTAAACGGTGAAAAGCATGGTTCAAAGCGAGATGCTTCACGACGGGATTAAGAAGGTTCTGGTAACGGGCGCCAGCGGCTTTGTGGGCGGACATGTCCTTCGCATTCTGAAGGATCACGGGCTTCGTCCTACCGCTTTGCTGCGAGAAGGGTCGTCAGTAGCGACTCTAGACTCGGGCTCGTTTGACGTGAGGCGGGGGTCATTGTCGAATCGCGAGTCGTTGCAAGAGGCTGTAAGAGACATGGATGCCGTGATTCATGTTGCTGGCGTGGTGAGCGCGCCCTCGCGCGAGGGCTTCTTTGAGCATAATGCTGAAGGAACCCGGCGCCTGCTCGAGGCCATTCAGCAGAGCAATCCGGGACTAAAGCGACTGGTTTATGTGTCGAGCTTGGCTGCCGTGGGTCCCACCTTAGGGGGCGTGCCTCGCAGTGAAGATGACCCTCCTCGGGTGGTTTCGGCTTATGGTGAGAGTAAGCGAGCTGGAGAAAAGTATGTGCGAGAGTTCGCTTCCAGTATTCCTAGTCTGATCGTTCGCCCGCCTTTGGTTTATGGTCCTTATGATCGCGGAGTGCTGACGATCGCCCGTACCGTAGCGCGGGGATGGATGCCTTTGTTACCGAGCGAGCCAGCAGTACGGTCAAAGGCGTACAGTCAGATTTACGGCGAAGACCTTGCCCGAGGGATCGTGGTGATGACGCTGTCGAAAGCGCAGGGGTGGTCTTCGGGCGAAGCGTTCTTTCTTTCGGGGCGTGAGATCGTTACCCAAGAAGAAATTTTTCAGACCATGGCCTCGGCTCTTGGAAAGCGCTTGAGGCGAGTGCAGATTCCCGCTTGGGCCTTGCGTGGTGCGGCTCACGGCTTGAAAGCGGTCGGGGCGATGACTCGTAAATCCTACCCCTTGAATCCAGATAAACTGGCCGAGCTCTTGGCACCTGCTTGGACCTGCTCTCCCGAGCGCGCTTCCCGGGTTTTCGGAATCGAGGCAACCACGTCGTTTGCCGCAGGAATTCAGGCAACGATGGATTGGTATTCTCTTAAGGGCTGGCTTTAGCTTCAGAGTCGGAAGCCTGGCTCACTGGAGTTTGCCCCACTCGGCACGAGCCTTCAAAATGGGCGCCTGCCTGAATCTCGATGGTGGGGCTTTCGATATCGCCGATGACTCGGGCTGAGGAAGAAAGAACGAGCCGAGTTTTTGCCGAGATCGGTCCTCGAACGAAGCCATTGATCCAGACCGAGTCTCCGTCGATTCGGCCTTCGATGCTGCCGCTTTCCCCGAGAATCAGGGTGCTTCCTGTTTTGCCGATCACCGCACCCGTGAGGCGCCCGTGAAAACGGGTGATGGCGGGAACTTGCAGGGTTCCCTCAAAGGTACTTCCTTCTGAAAAAAGCGAGACCTCTGAGCTAATGGGGCCACTTAAGGTCTTGGTGAGGTCCAGATTTTCAGCGTTTTTCGGTGTTGTCACGCGGCGCTCCTGCGGTGTTGGGTACAGCGAGGGATTCTCTCATCAAGAGCTTCTGCTTGCCATCGAGTGAATCGATTCCAAAAAGCAGGATTTCGGCCGAGCGAATCGGGGTGTCGATCGCGGGAAATTCAACTTTGGTTTGGCGAAACCGCGACACCGAGAAAAACTCTCCCTGCTCGGGATCAATCAGAAACGAGGAGTCGGCGCTGCGAAGCGTTCCTGATGGGTAAGAGATCAGAGCCCCGGGGCCTCTTGCGATGACGACGATTCGTCCTTGCTGATTCCCCCATTCTTTACCGATGTATCCAATGTCGAACTGAACCTTGAGCCTCTTGCCCTGCCATTGCACTAACGGAGCGCGGATCTCGATTGGAAGCGCTGGGCGCGCAATGATCGGAAGCTCGCCGTTAAATTGGGCGGAGTAGAGTCGGAAGTGCTCTTGAGTCGGAGCTACAGGCGACAGTTTTGATGCGCCACTGGAGGTAGGGGGGGCCTCGACGGCAGCAGGAACGGCACAAGTTGCTACAGAAGGAGCTGGAGCTGGCACTTCTTGAGTCTGTGCTTCTCCGAGGGTTCGAATTTGCTGTTCGAGTTCGCGAAGTCGTTCGGGTTGGGCGCTCTTGCTGATTCGCCAAAAATGAAACGAGCTCGCTAGCGCCAGAAAAGTGACGATCACACAGGCGCCAAGTGTCCAGCCCAGACGAGTGATCCAAGTGAGTGGTACGGTGAAGCTTCGAGCAGAAAGGCCATCCTGAAAAATCAGAACCTGAAGCGTCGAGCGGAAGTTTGGCGCGGAATGGGGCTTCATGAAACCGCTTCAGGGTATCGGCGTGAAAAAAGAGTGTCAACTTTCAGCGCAGTCTGACCGAAAGGTTTTCGGGATGAAGCTGCTTGTACTGCACCCGAGATTGACCCCAGAAGATCCGTTGATCCGGTCGCTTAAAGCGACGGGCGCTCTGGTCTTTTTGGTCGATACTCTAGAACGGGCTCGACAGGTTTTCGAGGCTCATGCTTCGAGCCTCGAGGCGGTCATCATCCATCGCGAGCCTTCGGGGCTGAGCTTTCTTGAAAGCTTGAAGGCGCATCCCAGCGCAGATGATTTGCCGGTCATCCTGACTTCGGATGAGTGGGGGGCTTCTGACTTCAAGAAGCATCAGGAGTCGCCGCATGGCGCGAATGCGTACTTGCGATTTCAGGACTGCGAGCAAGAGCTTAAGGCGACGATCGAGAAACTCGTTGGTCACGATCTTTCTCTTTCGCTAGCAATGTCTTCAGTGGTCGAAGTTGATCCCTCAAGCGCAAGTCTCTCGGTCTCTCATCAGGCACAGCCTCCGATCGAAGCCAGTGGCTCGGGTGGTAGTGGCTCAGGTGGAATCGTCATCAACATCGAGGATTCTGAGTCGCTCTACCGCTCTTCCGAGTTGTCGATGGGGTCGATGTTTCGCCTGGAGGTCGACGAGCCGGTCGCCGCGGAGAACGGGGCGACGCGACTCATGTCTTTGGCTCAGGCGACCCCTTCAGACTCAGCGGGTCTCGAGATCACGCCTTCGGTGGGACCCTCGATTCAGATTGAGCCGGCCGTAGTCAAACCAGAGCTATCGGCGAGCCCGCCTTCGAATGAGGATCTTTTCTCGAAAGCCACTCGTGTCGTCGCTCCCGAAGAGCGCCGGGAAGAAAATATCGACGAGTTGCCCGAGACAGGCATCCCACACACGACTGCCAGCGCCCAGTTCGAGCAGGAGCCATCAGGCGGGGCATCGGTGGCAGAAGCGGCTTTGCCGTTTTTTTCAGATCAGCCAGGCTCGTCCGCTTTTTCGGTTTCCGCGTCATCAACTGCACCTGGATCGTCTTCCATTCCGGTCAAGAGTCCCGTAACGGGTTCGTTCTCAAGGTCTCAAGACGAGCCACTTTCTGAGTTGCCATACCTGTTGGGCGGGGGGAGGCCTCGTCCCTCACCGATGGTCGGAGACGTCGTCATCCCGGGCGGGGCCGCTCAGTCTCCGGATGTCGAGACCCTGAAACGCTACCTGACCTTGCGCGAGCAAGACGTTGCGGTTCTTTCCGCTCAGCTTCATGAGGCTCGAGTGCAAGTGCGTCGGCTCGAAGAGGACCTCAGGCAAAGTCATGCGTTGATGGAAGAGCAGAGCTTTCAGCTCGATGGAAAAATCAAGCGCGAGCAGGAATTTGAAAAAGAGAAAGAGCTGCTCGCACAGGGTCTTCAGGCTGAGATCGAGGAACTTCGTTTTCAAATGAAAACCCGAGCCGACAAGGCTCGAGTATTAGAATCGCAAGTGCGTGAGACGGGTCAAGAGATGGAGCGGTTACGCGAGCGAGTCCGAAACGATATTCGCAAGATTCGGGTGCGCGAAAAAGAGCTCGATAACCGCCTCGAGATTGTTCAGAAAGACTCTAAGGCGTTGTTAGAGGCGCGAGAAGCGATGATTTTAGAGCTCAAGCGCAAGCTGGATACCGCTGAGTTCAACCTTGATTTGATGCAGGATCGTCTGGCGCGAGAAAAAACGAATTCTGCCGACCTGCGTGAAAAGCTTTTGCGCGCGTCTCAAGCTGTTCGGTTGGCAGGCGGTTTGCTTGATCCGGTCGACGTACATGGCGGCGTCAACGAATCGGGATCTCGAAGCCCGTCTTATCCCGAAAGAAAAGTCTCGTAGCCCAGTCGTGACACGCTTGGTGGTCAGTGATTTTCATTTGGGCACGGGTCGGTACTTTTCGGATGGTTCGCTGAATCTGCTTGAAGACTTCCTCTATGATGAGGAATTTGCCGAGTTCCTAGGCCATTATTCCAGTGGGGTTTACGCGGACTCGAGTGTTGAGCTGATTCTCAATGGCGATATCCTCAATCTTTTGCAAGTCGACGACGACGGGGTGCATTCGCACTTAATCACTGAACGCGCCACGATTCGGGCAGTGAGTCGGATCGTCGCGGGTCATCCTCGCTTTTTCGAGGCTCTACGAAAATTTTGCGCACGTCCGGAGCATCGTCTCGTTTATGTGGTTGGAAACCATGATGCAGGAATGCTTTGGCCCGGGCCCCGGAAGGTGTTCAGTCGAGCTGTAGGGGCCTGTGTGAAATTCGTCGATGAGACTTATCGTTTCGATGGCATTCATATCGAGCACGGGCATCAATATGAAGATCTCTGTCGCATCGATATGCGACGTCCCTTCGTGATCCGCGACTTTCCAGAGCCTGTATTGAATTTGCCCTGGGGGTCACTTTTCGTCGCGGTTTGGCTGACTCGAATCAAGCTCGAACGGCCCCACGTAGACAAAGTGAAGCCTTTTTCGTCGTTTCTGAGGTGGATGCTGATTCATGATACCGTTTGGGCCATCAAGACTTTGGCCAGAATGGGCCGCTTTGTCTGGGATACCGTCGCATTTCGTTCGCGCTATCGAATTGTCGAAGGGGTGCGCATTACTTGGAGTATGCTCCGGCAAGCCAGCATCTATCCCAGTTTTGATCGCATGGCCTTACGAGTGCTGGATGCTAATCCCACGGTCGAGACGGTCATTTTTGGGCACACCCATGTCTTGACCCATCGCCGATTCGAGCGGGGCAAGCAGTACTTCAATGAGGGCTCTTGGAATGAGGTGACGAACCTCGAGCTTGGAGAGTTCGGCACTCAGGTCAAGCTGACCTACGCTTTAATCGAGAGTGGTGCGCCCCCTTCGTCCCGACCTCGAGTGCGCTTGAAACGCTGGATGGGGCGCTGGAAGCCCGAACTCGACCTCGTTTGAGCGAAATTCTTAAACTGGTCCCCGGAATTATGATTCCGCCAAAATAGACTGAAATCCGGACATTGACTCGCTGCTCAGACGAGCTGAGGGTCAATTTTCTGAAAAAATCAGCAAATCATAAAGGGCGGGCCCAGTTTAAGAAAATCGCGTCCTTACCTTGACCTGGCCACTGGCGTTTTTTACCCTCGGTTCACATGGGCGCTCTTCAAGTTGCTACGGTCATTCCTGCTCGTTATTCTGCGCAACGCCTTCCTGGCAAACCCTTGGCCGATATTCATGGCAAGCCCATGATTCAGCATGTTTATGAACGGGTTGCTCGAGCCCAAGGAATTGCGATGACGGGCGTTGCCACCGATGATTCCAGGATCGCTGAAGCAGTCGAAGGCTTTGGCGGAAGGGTCTGGATGACGTCATCCGAGCTTCAGAGTGGTACCGATCGGGTGGCAGCCGTCGCCCGTGCCCATCCTGAGTTCGATATTTTCGTCAACGTTCAAGGCGACGAACCTTTGATGGATCCCAGAGCCATTGAGGCAGGGGTGGCTCTGGTGGCTTCGGGGCGATTTGAAATGGCAACGGTCATGACCCCTATGACCGATCGCGATGACCTTGCCAACCCAGCAGTGGTTAAAGTCATCGCTGATGATCATGGGCGAGCCATTTATTTTTCGAGGCACGCAATTCCTTACAGCCGAAAACCTGCCCCTGATGCTGATGAACCCTTTATTTGCCGGCGTCACGTCGGCCTCTACGTTTATCGTCGTGAGACCCTCCTGCGTTTTAGTGCCTTGCCTCCATGCGCGATGGAGCGAGCCGAGAGTCTCGAGCAACTTCGCGCTTTGCAGGCGGGAATAGCAATCGGCATCGTGGAAGTGGATTTCAAATCGATCGGAGTGGATACTCCAGAAGAGCTTGAGAAGGTTCGCGAGCTCATGAGCGGAAAAAGGAATTAGCGCATGGCTAAGCAGAAAAAGTTCATTTTCGTCACGGGCGGCGTTCTCTCCAGCATCGGAAAAGGGATTGCCTCGGCTTCGCTGGGAATGCTGCTCGAGACCCGGGGCATTCGGGTGACGATGGTGAAAATGGATCCGTACTTGAACGTGGATCCGGGAACCATGAGTCCGTTTCAGCATGGCGAAGTCTTTGTTTTGGACGATGGAGCCGAGACCGATCTCGATTTGGGGCACTATTCGCGCTTCGTTCAAAATGCAGTTTTCAGCAGAAAAAATAGCTTCACCACAGGAAGAATTTACGATTCCGTGATTCGGCGTGAACGCGCGGGAGGGTACCTCGGAAAGACGGTGCAAGTCATTCCGCACATCACCGACGAGATTAAGCGCCATATCGATGATGCGGTGGCCGATGCTGATCTGGCCCTCGTCGAAGTGGGTGGTACGGTTGGCGATATCGAAAGTCTTCCGTTTCTTGAAGCCATTCGTCAGCTGCGCGTTGAGCGCGGAGCCGAGAACGTGCTTTTCGTGCATTTGACTTTAGTGCCTTATATTGCCGCCGCGGGCGAGCTGAAGACCAAGCCCACTCAGCATAGCGTCAAAGAGCTTCGCGAAATCGGAATTCAGCCAGATATCCTACTTTGTCGCACCGACCGCGTGATTCCCCGCGAAGTTCGCGAGAAGATCGGGCTTTTTTGTAATGTCCCGGCAGAGCAGGTTTTCAGCGCCATCGATGTTTCCAGCATCTATGAGGTGCCGCTGGTATTTGCCGAAGAGGGTCTTGACGAGAAAGTGGTTGAAAAGCTCGGAATCTGGACCAGTAAGCCTGATCTTTCGAAGTGGTCCGCGATGGTGGAGCGGATTCGCAAGCCGAAGCATGAAGTGACGATCGGAATCGTCGGAAAATATACCGACTGGCGAGATAGTTACAAATCGTTGGCCGAAGCTCTGGTTCATGGCGGCGTGGCCAACGACTGCCGGGTCACGATGCTGTACATCGATTCTGAGGAGCTCGAAAAGGGTGTGGGGCGCGACCTACTCGAAACGGTCGATGGCGTTCTCGTTCCCGGAGGGTTTGGTGAGCGAGGAATTGAGGGCAAGATCCTTGCGATTGAGTACGCGCGTAAGAATCAAGTGCCCTACTTCGGGATTTGTCTGGGGATGCAGTTGGCCGTCATCGAGTTTGCTCGGCATGAGGCTGGATTGAAAGAGGCCCATTCTGAGGAGTTTCGCCCCGAGGGCGACCAGAATGTCATTGCCTTGATGGAAGCGCAAAAAGGAGTGAAGGATCTTGGCGGAACGATGCGTTTGGGCGCCTATCCTTGCAAGATTCTACAGAAGACGCCTCAGGGCGCGACTCGTGCTTATCAGGCCTACAAAAAAGACGAGATCATCGAGCGGCATCGTCATCGATTCGAGGTCAATCCGAAGTTTCGCCGGCAGATCGAGGAAGCGGGGCTTTTGGTATCGGGCCATCATGTGCATCGAGAGACCGGAACTGATCTTGTCGAGATCGTCGAGATCACGGGCCATCCTTGGTTCTTAGGGTGTCAGTTCCATCCCGAGTTCTTGAGCAAACCGATGTCGCCGCACCCGCTTTTTTCGGGCTTCGTGAAGGCAGCCCGAGAGTTCGGACGACGGGGACAGGGAAAGCTGCTTTAGAGCATAGTCGTGCGCGGCTCTAGGCTTGGTGATTGAGCCCGGATGGGCGTAGGATAGGGACACTATGGTTGAATCGCTGACCTCGTTTCCAAAAAATCAGATCAAAGTTCTTTTGCTCGAGAATATCCATCAACTGGCTCACGAGATGTTTCGAGCCGAGGGGTATCAAGTTGAAGTGCTTTCATCGGCACTGAGCGAAGAGCAGCTTGCCGAGCGCATCCGTGATGTTCATATTTTGGGCATTCGCAGCAAAACCCAAGTGACGCGGGCAGTTCTAGAACGTGCGAATCGCTTGCTATGCGTGGGTGCATTCTGCATTGGAACCAATCAGATCGACCTTCAAGCTGCCAAAGAGCGAGGGATTGCCGTATTCAATGCCCCCTTTGGAAATACGCGAAGCGTGGCTGAGATGGTGCTAGCCGAAGTCGTGATGTTGGCTCGAAGGCTGGGCCAGCGCAGCGAAGAGATGCATCGGGGCGTTTGGAAGAAAGTATCTGCTGACTGTCATGAAGTTCGGGGAAAAACCCTGGGTATCGTGGGCTACGGTAATATTGGCACTCAGGTCAGCACCTTGGCCGAACATTTCGGAATGCGAGTGATTTTCTACGATATTGTTTCAAAGTTACCCTTGGGGAATTCGCGAGGATGTAGCACGCTTGCTGAAGTCTTAAAAAACGCTGATTTCTTGACCTTGCATGTTCCTGCGACTTCGAGCACTCGCGAGATGATCGGTTCAGATGAGTTGCGTTTGATGAAAAAAGGCTCAGCATTGATCAATGCAAGTCGAGGTAGCGTCGTGGTGATTCCGGCTTTGGTCGAAGCGCTGAAGACGGGGCACCTCTCGGGTGCGGCGATCGATGTGTTTCCTGAGGAGCCAGAATCGAATATTGAGAATTATCGAATCCCTCTTCAGGGGCTGCCCAATGTCATCCTGACCCCTCATATCGGCGGGGCCACCGAGGAAGCGCAGGCGAATATCGGAGAAGAGGTTCCCACGTCACTCATTCGGTTTGTGAATACGGGATCGACTTTACGATCCGTGAATTTTCCGGAAGTGAATCTTCCGCCGAGTGCCGAGAGCCATCGAATCTTGAACGTTCATCGAAATGTTCCGGGAGTCTTGAGCGAGATCAATCGGATTGTTGCGGGTCTCGGAGCTAACATTCAGGCCCAGGCATTGGCCACCGATGCCGATGTGGGTTACCTCGTTTTAGATACTGATCGAGCCGTTTCGAATGAGGTCAAAAGTGCGATCGAATCGCTTCCCACTTCAATTCGAACGCGAATTCTGTACTGAGGGGTTACAGAATTTTTCCTGGGTTCAATAGTCCAAGCGGATCTAACGCCGACTTGATCGCGCGCATCAGCTCGATTTCTTCGGGAGATTTTGAATAGCGAAGGGCGTCTTTTTTCAGAAGTCCGATGCCGTGCTCTGCTGAGACACTTCCTCCGTGTTTTTGAACCAGCTCAAAAAGTCCAATGTCCGCCTTCTTGCAGCGCGCAGTGAACTCTTCGGGGGTTAGGCCCTCGGGTTTCAAGGTATTGACGTGCAGATTACCGTCGCCGATGTGGCCGAATAGGTAGATCTCGAACTCTGAGTGGCGCGCTTCGAAAAGCGAGTACATCTCGGTGATAAAAGACTCTAGAGATGCGATGGGTAAAGCGATGTCATTCTTGTGAACGAAGGTGCCCGCCATGATGCTCTCGGCGATGCCTTCTCTGAGTTTCCAAAGATCCTTCGACTCTCGAGGGTTTTGGGCAAGCGTTCCATCGATCACCAGGCCTTTCTCGAAAAGGCCTGAGAGCCAATGATCCAATATTTCTCCCCCGTCAGGTGATCGCGGGCGCTCGGCCTCTAAGAGCACATAGGCCCCGGACTGAGACTCAAAGGGAGGGCGAATTTTCAGGTGAGAGACTACTTTTTCAAGGCAGTTGTGGGTGAGAGTTTCAAAAGCCGTGAGTGTAAAGGGGGCCCTTCTCGCCTCGAAAAAGAGCCGAAAGACGGAGGCCATGTCGTGGACGGCGAAGAAAAAAACTTGGGCCTCTCCGGGCGCTCGTGCCAACTTCAGCGTCGCTTCCGTGATCACCCCTAAGGTGCCCTCGGTGCCGATGAAGAGTTGGCGCAGGTCAAGGCCAGTATTGTTTTTCTCAAGGGCGCCATTTAGCTCTAAAATGCGTCCATCCATCAAGACGACTTGCAGTCCCAAAACCCAGTTTCGAGTCATGCCGTAATGAATGACGCGAACTCCTCCAGCATTGGTCGCGATATTTCCGCCCACTTGGCTCGAGCCTTTCGAGGCGAAGTCCACTGGCCAGGTGAGGCCATGCGCCTCGCAGTGGTGATGAACGGCCTCAGTGATGGCTCCTGCCTGAACCCGTACGGTTTGAGAGAGTACATCGACGGGGCCCATGCGATTCATTCGGTCAAGGCTCAGTACCAGTTCGCCCTGCGAGGCTACAGCGCCTGCCGATAAGCCGGTGCGTCCACCTGAGGGAACGACGCGAATGCCATGCTGGCTGCAAAGCTGAAGGAGTTGGCTGACCTCTTCGGTGGTGCGAGGAAAAGCAACTGCTGACGGTCGAGGTGAGTAGACTTTTGTCCAGTCTTTGCCGTGCGATTCCAGAATCGAAGGATCTTGGCTAAGAAAGTCGGGTGGAAATCGAGATTGAATCTCAGAGACGAAAGGTAGGGGCAAAAGAGCGTTGGACATAGCAGGTGACACTTTAGCCTTTTTTGGGTGCTCTTGGCTAGCAGAGTGGTAATCCCGCATTGACTCGGGGCTCGATCCGAGAAAAAGTGCCGTTCATGCTGTCTCATTCTCATGCTGCGCTTCCGATGACGGTGATTGCGGGCCCCTGCGTGATTGAGGACGAAGGCTTAGTGCTTGAAGTGGCACAAGAGCTCCGTCGTCAATGCGCCGATCTTCCCATTTCGCTATTTTTTAAGGCTTCGTTCGATAAGGCCAATCGAAGCTCGATTGAGGGTTTTCGCGGCCCGGGGATGGAGCAAGGACTCAAGATTCTCGCGCGGGTTCGCGAGAAAACCGGTCTTCGCATTTTGACCGACCTCCATACTCCAGATCAGGCAGAGCCCGTGGCCGAGGTCGTCGACTTTCTACAAGTGCCCGCTTTTCTTTGTCGCCAGACAGATCTCGTGGTCGCAGCAGCCGAAAGCGCTCTGAGGCATGGGCGGCGGCTGAATATCAAGAAAGGACAGTTTTTGGCTCCCTGGGATGCCAAGAACATCGTCGATAAGGTGCGAGCCGTCGAAGTCAAAGCAGGAAAGCGTTTTGCTGAAGACGGGTTTTTTCTGACCGAGCGCGGAGTCACTCACGGGTATAATTGCTTAGTCGTCGATATGGTCGCGTTTCAGACCATGCAGGGCTTTGGTGTGCCGGTGATTTACGATGCCACCCACTCGATTCAGATGCCCGGAGCAGGCGCTGATGGGAAGAGTACCGGTGGAAAACGCGAGTATTTAGAGGTTCTGGCGCGAGCAGCGATGGCAGCAGGGGCAAATGGGCTTTTCATGGAGTGTCACCCCCGGCCTCAAGAGGCCAAGAGCGACGGACCCAACGCATTTTATCTCGAACACGTGGGTACTTTCCTACGGCAATTGCTTGCCATCCGAGACCTCGTGAGCCAGCAGCCGAAACTTTTGCCAGAGGCGAGGAGGCACTCATGATGCAACCCCATTCGATTAGCGCATCGGGAAAGTTGTTAGAGACTCCTGATTTACAGGCCCGTCTAAAAAAGATCCGGTTGCTGATTTTGGACGTCGATGGCGTGATGACCGATGGTCGTGTGTTTTGGCTCGATGGTCATGGATGGACTCGACATTTTCATGTCAAAGATGGCTATGGGCTGAAGCTCCTGATGAATCACGGCGTTCAAGTTGCGGTGATCAGTGGTGGGGAGAGCGAGGATGTTCGCACCCGTATGAAGTTTCTCAAGATCGAACACGTTTTCTTGGGAGATGAAGATAAAGTGAAGGCTCTCGAAAAAATTCGCGCGGCGACGGGGCTTCATTTCGAGCAAATGGCTTTTATGGGAGATGATCTTTTCGATATTCCCGTGATCGAGCGCGTGGGCTTTAGCGCGACGGTTCCCCATGCTGTTGATGCGGTAAAAGCCCGAGTGCACTACATCACGCAGACCCAAGGCGGCTGGGGGGCAGTTCGAGAAATATCCGATGCCATTCGCCAGGCTCAGGGGCTCGGGCCCTATTTGACCGGGCCCTAATCCCGTTTCGGGGCTACCAGAGAGCCCGCCAAAACAATGGCATGGGATCGTCACCCGGGGACGAGTACACTCGCAGAATGGTGAGATTTTTCTCGAGCCATTACCAAAGGCTGTTTTTTCGATCGAGCACCGCGGTGATGCTCGTACCCTTGGTAATAGCGGCTTTGCTGTCTGCTGCTCCACTGTCTGCAGCTCCGCGCTCGCCTGTGGTTCCGATGATGACGATCGCGCTCGAACGGTTTCAAGAGTTTCAATCCTTGGCGGTGAGCGGCGCCCGTTCAGACGACGCTGGTCGTGCACCGGCCTCGTCCGGCTTCAGCGAGCTTGGCAATTCGGTGTCTTGCTCGTCTCAGGAGGGGGGGCGAGAGCTTTCGCGAGACTTTCTCTCAGTAGAACGCGATACGTACAACTACCTGAGGCGCTTAACCGATGGCTTATCGGGTCGCGAATGTTTACAGGTTTTGCACTGGGAATTGAATCGTCCGGGGATGCTCTGGTCTGAACTGACTGAGGCTGAGCGCGCTGATCGTATTTATGCTCATGCTAAAAGAACGTTTCGTTTGCTGAAGGAAATTCAAAAGCAAACGGGCAACCTCAAGAGCTTGGGGTCGCTTCAAAGAGACATTTATAATGCGGATTACCTCGACCCTGTTCTCAGTCCCGAGTTGATCACTTGCATTGCACTTCAGGAAACCAAGGGCTTTTCTTCGTTATCGCCCCATGCCGTAAACTATACTTTTTGTCAGTCTCCAGGGCGTGGAAAGTACGCATCCAGCGCCTCGGGATTAGGGCAAGTGACTTGGACGACCATGTCTGGTGTTTCAGCGGTTCAGGTTCGTCCCGATGAGGCGCCTGTGGAGTTGCTTCCGATCAAGACCGTGCCGCGCCACGAGGGAAAGCCAGCTGACCAGCTTTTTGAAGCCATGAATGATGACGTTCCTCTTCAGATGGAGATTGTTTACCGGATTATGAATTACAAGCTCAAGTTTGCTCGGTTCAAATCGCCTGAGTTAGGAGCCAATCGCGGCCCAGCACTCGTGAGTGCGGGCGTTGCGAGCTATGATCGAGATAATGAGAGCGCTTATTTGAAGAACGTCGTTTC
>JBDLQW010000035.1:0-20127 GCA_039800365.1 Pseudomonadota bacterium | reverse complement strand
AATGGGTAACGGCAGTCTCAGCGCGATCGTCACCCGAAAGAACGCCCACACGCGGACGAAACAAAGGCAAACACACCTCTTCGAGACCCTCGAGAAAGCGTGTTCCGCTCACTCCCGGCGTATTCCAGTCCATCAAGACGAAATCCACATCGCCGAGCTTCAAAAAGTCTAATGCCTCATCGCCACGAGCGAACGAGACGACCTCGTGACCTTCCCACTCGAGCAGTAACTCAAGCGTTGAGCGAATTCCGGCATGATCTTCAAGAACAAGAACTCTCACAGCGAGTGGGCTTCTAACGTATGAAGCCCCAGCTGGCTAATAAAATCCGCGCGAAAAAACAACGAAATGACGCGTCAAAATCGCGTATTTAACGAGAGCTGCTTAACGCGAACGCAGGGCCTTATCGAAAAAGGCTACCGAGGTTAGCGCCACGCCGTAAACCATCCAGGTGAAAAACGCTGCGCTGTTGGGAAGATTCAACGCGCGAATCGACAAAAACGACGGGCTAAAAAGATTGTTCAAGAAGATCCAGCTAAAGGCACCCCAGGTCAGGCCCATCCCCAACAAGGCAGGCAACGAATTAGTTCCGGTAAAGTGAGCATAAATCACTCCCCAGAACGCCGTCAGAAGCTCAAAAACCACTAGCCCCAACAAAAAGTACACGAATCCGGAGCCAGCAAGACCCAGCTCGGTTGCTGCGCCCCCCACGAAGGGAAGGGCTAGAATTTTTGCGACAAACCAGAACTCGTGGCCGCCCAAGACACCCAGAACGGATGCGAAAATCAACGCAATCAGTCCCGCAAAGGCCCCCGCTAAAGCGCCTGCCAGCAAACGCTTGGGGTCTTTCCTGAGCCAAATGGCAACGAGATCAGTGTCTTTTTCCATAATCTCGGTTTTGACATAAGTCTGTCGCCGGCTCAAGGCCTCCGCGAAATGACCTGAGCGCCAGAGAGTCTAGAGCCAAGGGGTTGACGGAAAGTTCGCTCGCAGATCCCTTTCGTTCTCGCGCGCGGCCTTGTGTTAGACTTCTAGTGCTATGCCCATCATCGACTTCCACGCCCACATTTTTCCGAATCCCGTTGAACAGGCGCTGCCGTATCTTCCGAAGCTCGTTCCCCCAGGAAAAGCAGGAGAGAAGATCAAGCCCTACATGAATGAAATGACCCTGAAGATGGGTCTTGGAATGGCCCGAAGAATGGCCCGCCAACTCCTTCAGCCCGTTTCTGAGAAGATGCACTCTGCGCAGATCTGGATGCGGCACCTACCCCAGCTCGCGCGCTCGGGGCTTGATAGCCTGGGCGGTGTCGCGACCCTTCCGCGCCTCTTAGTAGAATCGACGCCCGAGGATCTCATTGAAGCCATGGATGAAGCCGGAGTCGACCAGGCGCTAATCATCGCGCATCCGCCTTTTTGTTCGAATGAATTCATCTTTGAGGCCTGCGAACAGTACCCGGATCGCTTGATTGCTGTGGCCAATATCCCGCCCTCGGCAGCTGACCCGGGGCAAATGCTGCGAGACTACCTCAAGCGCGGGGCCAAAGTTCTGAAGATCCATCCGGCTGCCGACGGAGAGGGGGTTGAGAGCCCTCGCTATCGAGCACTTCTTGATGTCGCTCAAGAAGAAAGAATTCCCGTGATCCTTCACACGGGCTGCATTCAAAATCGCCTCTTCTACAAAGATCCGCACTGGGGTAAAGTCGAGCACTTTGCACCTTGGTTTGAGGCCTATCGCGAAGTGCCTTTCATCTTGGCGCATATGAATTTTCACGAGCCCATGAAAGCGCTCGAGCAAGCCGAGCTCTTTTCGAATCTCCTGGTAGATACCTCTTGGCAGCCACCAGAAGTCATCGGAGAAGCCGTTCGGCGAATCGGTGCCGAGCGAGTTCTTTTTGGAACCGACTGGCCCTTCGTTGGTCAAAACCTGGCGCTGGGAAAGAGCCGCATTGAGGATGGTGTGAGCGCTTCGGTGTATTCACGAGAGCAGGCCGATTTGATTCTAGGAGGAAATGCCGTTCGCATTCTTTCAGCAAATCCAGTGAAGCCCACTCGCGTCGATCGATCTCACGAGGCCCCGCAAGATGCCCCTTTGGCTTGAGCACCTTTCAGCGCCGGCGCTTGACTCCTTGCTTCGAGAGTCGACTGTTTTTTTTCTTCCGGTCAGTGCCCTTGAAGACCATGGGCCCCATCTTCCGTTGGGATTAGATCTCGAAGAAGCTCGAACCCTGTGCCGACTTGCGGCTGAAAAACTCGAAAACGAAAAACCGGGCTGGAAAGCCGTCATCGCCCCTGCAGCTCCGCTCGCCACGGAATGCAACACCTCCCGGTTCGCATTTCCAGTTCGCGGCTATGTGCTACGCGACTACTTAGTCGATTTTGGAAATCAGCTGCTGCAACGAGGCTTTAAATACGTCGTCGTTTTCACGGGTAATCCCAGCCCTCGCCAACTGGTCGCTATCGAAGAAGCGAGCAAAATCCTCGCTCGACGTTCGCTCTCGATGACAGGACGCTTGGGGCATTGGCTGGCTCGATCGAAGAGCCCCGCAAAGCCAGCCCTCGTTTGCGCCCAAGCTGGCGGAACCCAGCCTGGTGATATTCTCCGCTTTCCTTGGGGTGCCGATCCGATCGAGCACGGAGGAGCACGAGACACCTCAGTTGCCCTTTGGCTTTACCGGGGAACACCGCAAGCGCCTCAAAACCTGCCCTTAGAGGGCCCTCGGAACCCCAGCTTGTGGCATCGGAAGTTTCAGCACGCACGCGGAACTCTCAGTGGATTTTGGGGCAACCCCTCAAAAGCCTCGACCTCGGCCGGGCAGGCTGCCGTTGAAGAAACCCTGGCTGAAATCTTCCCCAAACTTCGCGCATGGCTTGAGGGTTCGTCGCCTTCGAACCTTTTTCGCTCGTGGCATTCGATTCTCCCCAGCAATCGTACGACCTTTCGAGCGTGGCTCATTTTAGTGGCGATTGCCGCACTTTTTGCGGGCTACCTGTATCTCGGAATGACGGCCATCCTGGAATAATCGGTGAACGCTCGTTAAAGGAACGCCGAGTGATCTTCACTCTTCACGCTTAGAAATGCCTCCGGTATTCAGAATCTCCCACAGTTCAGCACCCTGCGCGCGTTCGAGCCAACGAAACGGATTGAACTGAACCAGCCACTCTGGAAAAGCGCGGTAAATGCACTTCGCGCCCGGATAGCGCCTCTGAATCGCTCCGGGATCAGAATACCCGCGAAAATAGAGGAGCTTGCGACAAGCCTCTGCTTCCTGTCCCTCGGGAAGCTGAAACGTACGAACGCTCGAAGGCCGATAGAAATTCATTGGAATTCCGTGCTCGAAGAACGCTGGCAACCCGTCTGCAGTATAAACGCAGAGCGGTCCCTGACGCGAAAGACGCTGAATCTCGAGGTGCACCGCCGTGAAATACCGAGCCGGCTTGAGACAAAACAGAGCCAAAAGCAGAAGGTTTGCTCCTTTTGCCCAAGATCCCAAGGCCCACCTTCGAATCCAGGGCATGCGGCTCTTGAGAGAAAACCTCTCGCTGCCCAAGACCAACAGCAACGGAAGAACGCCCGCTAGAGGATAAAGAAACCGAAACTCTTTATGTGAAATCAGGCAATGAATCAGAAAAAAAGGTGTGATCGAAAATAGCAAAGGCCTCGCCTTGGATTGAAAGAATCCCAAGGCTGCCACAACCAACCACAAAATCCCCCAAGGCGGAGCCATCAACTGCGTGGCTAAGAGCCTGAAGTACTCCCACCACGGGCTCACTCCAAACTCGGCAGCTTTTCCTTCGAGCAAATTCACTCGAAAGAAATTCCACGCCACTGGCCTCCACTCGCCATAAAGCCAATGATCGGCCCAGGCCCCCAGCGCTGTTGCGAGAGCGATGCCGAAGACTGTTGCCAGCAACACTCTCAGCCGAGACTGAAAATGAAACCCCACCCAGAATAAAAAGCCCAGAACCAGAAAGCCGCACTGATATCGAAATTGCGTTGCAAGGCCCAAAAGAACTCCAACGGTAAGCCAAGTCTGCCAACGATGCGAGCGAGGCTCGGGGCCGATCCAACCGATCGCGATCCAAAACAAGGATCCAGCAATCGATTCGCTTGAAAATCGCGCGTGCAAATACGGCAAAAACCAAGTGAAGCTAAAAATCCATCCCGCCTCTCGGCCTTGAAGTCGCCATCCTCGCCAAAGACTAAAAAGCGCCAACACCCCCAAAAGGCTGGCCAGAACCCGCAGGAACAGAGCGATGAGCTCTGGCGATTCGGGCCAGACCCTCATCGCAATCGCGGCAATCCAAGGCGCCAACCCTCCGCGAATTTGAGACTGAAACTCCCAAGGCACCGCAGAGTGATCTAAAGCCAACCCCACTCGCGACCATGCGATTTCAAGAATCTGAAAATGTTCATCAGGATGCGCATGCCCCACTGAAAAATACGCCGCCAAAAGATGAAGCGAGACGATCCACCACCACATGCGCCTTGAGCTAACAAACTCGGGACGATACAGCTAGCGCATGTTCCCCAAACGCCTGCTCTTGCGTCGGGCTCTACTGCCCATCGCTTTGGCACTGATGGCTTTAGCTATCACCCGAATCCACGGGCAATATTGCCTTCCGATTTTCTCCGGAGCCGGAGCCGATGCAATGGCCAAGCTCGATCCTTATCTGCTGCGCGAGGGTCGACCCGACTTTTTTAAATACGGACCCATTTGGGCATTTTTGCTCACGCCTATCGCAAGTCTACACGCTGGACTGCCAAGGCCAGTGCTCGAAGCCCTGTGGTGCTTCATCAACCTGGCATGTTTTTTCATTTCGATTCAGATTCTGAGCGATCTTGCTGCAATGGCCTTCTCATGCTCTGAGGCATCGCGAGCTCATCTCTCACAAGCAAGACGCTTCGCGCTTTTAGCGATCCTGACGCCACTCGCTCTAAGCAATGCATTTTACGGACAGATCAATTCGGTACTCTTAGCGCTTTTGGTTCTTTTTTTTCGAGGCAGCACTGCTCAGGCTCGAACGCATGAGGCATTTTGGGGCGGCTTTAGTCTGGGACTTGCCATCTGGATGAAGGTTTTTCCCATCATTTTTTTGGCTTTTGTTTTTCTACCGCTTTTTGATTTCAAAATTTTGAGAAAGCGCCTTCTGCTTCTTGGCCTTTTCAGCGCCACTATTTTGGGCCTCATCATTCCCGTTCTGATCTGGAAGGCCTCAACTCCGGCGATCTTCGAGGCCTGGCTTCAAGTTTTGAGTCGTGATCTCTCGCATCCTCATCTGAAGGTGGGGCTTGCCTCGATTCTCAGCACCCTCGTTGGCAACTTTCGACCGAACTGGCTTGCCTTTGCCCAGCTTCTTTTCTTCGGTGGCATCCTCACCCGAGTCGCTTTAAGCGTGGGAATTTTCCGTCACCAATCTTCAAGCGATACGCTGCAAGCTCAGCTGATCCAGCAAACCCTCTTACTTGCTGGATCGCTCTTGTTATCACACATGACTGAACCCCCCACCATGGCCCTGCTCGCGCCGGCAGCTCTCGTGCTGGTGTGGCTGGGTCATTCGCTTGATACCTGGATCTTACTGGGAGGAATCACGCTGCTGCCGTCAGACCTGGTTCCTTCTTCGATCAAAGAGGCCATCGGCGGACAATACCTGATCAAGAGCTTGATCTTAGCTTACGTGGTTACTCGATTACTTGTGCTTGAATTTCGGCCGCGAGCTCAGCTTCGGCGCCCAAGTTAAGCGGTGCTTGAGATAAGAGTTTCTGATCGATCCAAAAAACAAGCGGCAACATCAGCACCGCCAAGCACGTAAACGCGATTGCAACTGAGGACAGTCCCACCAGGGCTCCTCCGTCGCTCGGACCAAGGATCTTGGTCGATAGAATCGCGCCACTGGCGCTAGAGAGATGCTGGATTGCCGAAAGACTCGACATGTAGCGCACTCTCTGATGTGACTGCGGAACCTTCGAAGCAAGCGTGCTCACGCTGATCCACCGCAGATTGTTCGCAAACATCAAAAACGCGAACCACGGAACCACCCAAAAATGCATCCCCGCCGGTGTAGACGCAGGCAACATCACTGTGGATACCAAGCCCACTAGCAAGAGGGTCGCTCCTGAGATGGGTGCGAAGCTTCCGAACCGATCATTCCAGACGCCACCCAGACGAGTTGAAAACAGGGCCAGTCCTCCACCTGCGAGATAGAGCAATCCCAGCTTCTCTCGTGGCCATCCCACGTTAAATTGCAGAAAACCTGAGACGTTCGGAGCTACCAAGAAGGAACTCAGAAGCGAAAGCGACGTACAGGCAAAGGATGCCAACACGAGCGGAGACCAGAGCCATTCATAACCACTGGCTCTTGGCTTTGAGGTCGTGGCAGGCGCCAAATCTGGAGGAAGCCAGAGGCGAGCAGCCAGTGCTACGATCCACCCTAAAGAACCAACAACCCAAAAAGGAGTGCTCCAATTTCCGAGCCGAGCCAACTCGAGACCGGCCGGCACTCCCAAAATCGATGCAATCGCAAACGACGTCATCACTCGGCCAATCGCACGACCGCGTCGCTCAGGATTGATCAAATCCGAGACCATGGCCATCGTTACTGAAGCCACTGGGCCACCAAAAAAACCGGCAAGGACCCGTGCGGCTACCAAAGAAGTCAGCCCCGTTGCCCTGGTTGCCAACCAGGTTCCTAGTGAGAGCCCTATCAGCGAAAAAATCAGCACCTGCTTTCGAGGAAGCCGATCTAAAAAGAACGAGCCCAAAACTCCAGCAACAAACGCTGCCAAAGTATAGCTGCCACCTACTAGCCCCAGGTTCTGAATGGGAATCCCCAACGATCGGGCAAAATCAGGGCCCAGGGGCATGACCATCATGAAATCTAGGGTATTCACGAAATTCACAGCAGTAAGAACCCAAAGAATCTTTCGCTCGTGGGGCGTGAAAAGGCCGTTCATGGGTTCAGGATGCCATCATCAGGGCGCGCGAGGGAAACAATCTCGTGAGGACTAATGCGACTCTGTGTGAGGCACCGCATGACCAACCTGATGACAAGTGGCAACAGGTGCGGTTCCACCACCTGAGGGAGCACCAGCCTCTATCAGAAGCGGCCTTGATCGAAGGGCAACACTTAAAATTCCAACACCGATCAAGAGCACTGCAGCCACTCGGGGAGCACGAATGAAAACCGGAGAAATGGCCCGTTTGAAAAGCCAAGGAGCCGTGCTCAACGCGGGAAGTGTTCCTAACCAGAACATCAATAGCACCAAAGCGCCGCGCACAGGATTTTGCGCTGCGACTGATGCCAAAACAAAGCCATGAAGCCAACCACAGGGAAGAAAAGCCGACAGCAATCCCACCACCCAGGCTCGCCCTCGAGCCCAGGCATGAAGGCGATGAAGCCACTGACGAGGCACCACCGAGAAATGGGGAGCCCCACCTCGCCAAACGCGCACTCCCATCTGAATGAGCCCCCAACCCAGCAGTGCTGTCGCCGCCCAAGAAACCCCTGCAAATTGCTCTGCTCCGAGAGTCGCAGCCCCTAAGGCACCTCCGATCGCTCCCAAACCGAGGTACCCCCCCAAACGGCCGAGGTGATACGCAAGAAGCTGCCGGCGACTTCCCCCTGCTAAGCTCGCCAAACCTCCACACATTCCCGCGCAATGCACGCTTCCTAAAATACTGGCCACAAATACGGTGACCGGAATCCAGCTAGAAAAGGGGGCCAACAAGGGGCACCTCCATCGAAAGCGCATCTTTTCCGAAAAGCTCTAGCGCGGTTGATGCGCGTCCGTTTTTTACGAGCTCTCTTGGAAACCTTAAAAAGAGGTCCGTGCGAACGGACTGTCCCGCCTTTAAGTGAACCTCAGGCTGAATCATCACCAATGTCACCCCTCGATTTCTCGCCTCGCTCGAAAGGCGAACATTGACCGAGAAGTCGTCGAAGTCCTGGTTCCTTAAATCGAGCTTAAAATGATTGATCACACTGGGTGTGCCGTCTTCGGCGATCACTAACTGATACGGAAGCTCAGTCGCCCGTATAAACTCGGCCGATAAAGACGTGTGAGCACGAACCTTCAGTCCCAAAGCGATCATGCTGGCCAGGCACAATCCGCCATACAAGAGGGCTCGCGGGCGAAGAACCGAGCTCCATCGAAACGCCCCGCCCAAAGTCCCATATCGAATCAGTCCTGGGGCCTTTGCTAAACGCTCCATGACTCGATCGCAGGCATCCACACATGCCGAGCAGGCGATGCATTCCATCTGGGTTCCTCGACGAATATCGACGCCGGTAGGACATACCGCTACGCACCGATAGCAATTCACGCAATCACCCGTTTTGCCGGAATTTAACATGCTGCCGCGACGAGGCTCTCCCCGAGTTGAATCGTAGGCAACCACGAGCGATCGATCATCCATCAGAACCGACTGAAACCGACCATAAGGACAAACGATCAAACAGAACTGTTCGCGAAACCATCCAAAAACAAACAGCACTAAAGCTGAGACGGCCGCCATCACCAGAAAAGAGGAAGGATTCACGAGAGGTGAGTGCGCCATCATCTCGGCAAGCCTCTCGGTGCCAACGAAATAGGCAAGAAAACTGTGACCGATCACCAATGAAACCGCTACGAACACTGCCCATTTCAATAGTTTTTTGAGGAGCTTGTTTGAGCTCCATGGGGCCTGATCTAAGCGCCGCCGCTCAAGAGCATCGCCCTCAATCCATCGTTCGATCCGCCGAAAAACTCCGTCTACGAAAACCGTCTGCGGACAAGCGTAGCCGCACCAAAGACGCCCAAAAACAGCCGTCACGAAAAAAATCGACAGCGCCAGCGATGCCAGCACCAAAAAAATCATCGGTGCATCATGTGCCCAAAACTGAACTCCAAAGAGCGCGAACTTGCGATGAGGCAGGTCTAAAAGAATCGTAGGCCGACCTCCAATCCGAAACCAAGGAAGACCAAGAAAAATCAGGATCAGGCCAAGATTGAGGCCATTTCTCAGTCTTCGAAATCTTCCCCGAACATCGGCGGGATAGAGATACACACGCCGCCCATCCTGGGTGGTGGTTGCCAAGTGATCCATCGGAAGCTCATGCCAGTGACTCATGAGTTCATTGCTCCATCACGACCTTTTCACCCTGAGGTGCTTTGGGCTGGGGCGGATGAGTTCCGTGCAACGAACGCACGTAGGCCACAAGCGACCTCAGCTCATCGGCCGAAACCAGCGCTCCCCACGGGGGCATTCCCTTATCTCCCACTCCTTGTGTGATGACCTGAGCAATCTCGGTTCTTTTGGCTCCATGAATCCAAAAATCATCGGTAAGATTCGGACCAATTCCACCCTGACCCTCACTGCCATGACAGACTGCGCACTTGGCTTGAAAAGCCGTCTTTCCCTGGGTCACGTGGTCTGCCACACCTGCCCAGGCACGAAGGCCGTCTTCATCTTGAGCTCCGCGGCTTGGCCCCGAGGGGGCCGACTGAACCGCTTCAAGATCTCGCATCTCAGTCGCGTACTCTTCTCGAAGGGTCGCGCCCGGACCAAAAGTGTAATGAGCATAGTAAAAGACAGAAAAAAGAATCGAGACGTAGAACAGCGTAACCCACCACCGAGGCAGCGCGTGATCATGCTCCTGAATGCCATCGTATTCGTGCACTTCGGTTCCTGGAGGTGCGCTCAAATCGTTAGTTTTGTTTTCATCTTGAGGCTTCATTTTCCTTCATGCTCCTTCAAGGGTATCGCAGAAATCGTCTCGTAAAGGCCGCGGCTGTCTCGGCGAAAGATCCAAAAAATCACGCCCACAAAGATGCCGAGAAAAATCAACATCGCCAAACAAGCCGGCCAAACCCATGGAAACTCTGATAAGACCCGAGCCAACATTAGTGGATCCCTCCTTTTTTGAAATCGGCGCCTAGCCGCTGGAGGTAGGCAATCAGAGCAATAATCTCTTTGTCAGCCACCCGAGGGGGCGCCCCCTGTTGAGTGAGGCTTGCGGCGATGGCTTCAGCTTCGGCCGTCGCATCAACCGAGGCGTTTCGAATTTGCTCATCAGTATAAGGAACGCCAAGCGACCTCATCACCTGAAGCTTCTTGCGAAGCACCTTGAAATCAGTCTGATCTTCAAAGAGCCACGGATAGGATGGCATGATCGATCCTGCGACCACGTCGCGAGGATTCAACATGTGACGAAAGTGCCAAAGATCGGGGTATTTTCCCGCTAGTCGCGCCAGATCGGGGCCGGTGCGCTTCGAGCCCCACTGGAACGGACGGTCGTAAGCCGACTCCTCTGCACGAGAATAGGCTCCGTACCGCAAGGTCTCAGAAGAAATCGGACGAACCATTTGAGAATGGCAAGTGTAACACCCTTCTCGCACATAAATATCGCGCCCATGAAGCTGCAGCGCTGAGTAAGGCCTGACTTCCGGCGGAGCTTGAATAAACCCTCCCATGAAGAAAGTGGGAATGATTTCGATGGCGCCACCCACGATAACGGCGATCACCACTAAACTCGAAAACACCCCGCCAAGGCCTTCAAGCTGACGATGGAATTTCTGAAAAGACGTGACCCCCGATGCCGTATCCACGGGCATTGGTAGTGCCTGCGTCTGCTCATCGGACTGCTCGCGCGGTGCCAACTGAATGGTCTTAGCGATATTATAAATTAGCAGCACAAAGCCAAAAAGGTAGAGCACTCCGCCGAAGGCTCGAACCCAGTAAAGTGGAACGATCTTCGTAACTGTCTCGATGAAGTCGGGGTATTGAAGCCTTCCTGTGGAATCGATCGCTCTCAGCATCAGCCCCTGAGTAATTCCAGATGAAACCATCGCGAGGTAATAGGTGATTGTTCCTAAAAGCCCTGTCCAAAAATGCCACTGGGCCAACGACACGCTGTAGAGCTTCGTTCGCCAAAGCTTAGGCACGAGCCAATAGATCATGGCGAAAGACATGAAACCGTTCCACCCCAGCGTTCCCCCGTGAACATGGCCGATAATCCAGTCGGTGTAGTGTCCAAGAAGATTGACCGACTTAATCGAAAGCAACGGCCCCTCAAATGTCGCCATTCCATAAAACGTCAGCGCCGCCACGAACATCTTCAGAATCGGATCGGTACGCACGCGATCCCAGGCTCCGCGAAGCGTGAGTAATCCATTGATCATCCCACCCCAACTGGGGGCCAAGAGCATGACCGAGAACAACATGCCCAAGGTCTGGGCCCACTCAGGTAGAGCGGTGTAAAGCAGGTGATGCGGTCCTGCCCAAATGTAGATGAACACCAAAGACCAGAAATGGATGATCGAAAGCCGATAGCTATAAACCGGACGGTTCGCGGCTTTGGGCAAGTAATAGTACATCAGCCCTAGAAAGGGAGTCGTCAGAAAAAAGGCTACAGCATTGTGCCCGTACCACCACTGCACCAGGGCATCTTGCGCGCCAGAAAAAACAGGATAGCTCTTCCAAAAACTAACTGGGAGATTGATCGAATTGACGATGTGAAGGATCGCCACGGTAATAATCGTTGCGATGTAAAACCAAATCGCCACGTAAAGATGCTTTTCACGCCTCTTCAAAATCGTTCCGAAAAAATTAACCGCGAAGATCACCCAAACTGCAGCGATCGCAATGTCGATGGGCCACTCGAGCTCGGCGTATTCCTTGCTAACCGAAAACCCCAGTGGAAGGGTAATAGCGGCAGCAACAATGATGAGCTGCCATCCCCAGAAATGAGCCGCACTTAAGCGATCGCAGAACATTCGCGCCTTCAGCAGGCGCTGAGTCGAATAGTAAATTCCAGCGAAAATCGCGTTTCCTGCAAAAGCAAAGATCGCGGCGTTCGTATGCAGCGGGCGAAGTCTGCCGAAGGTCAGCCAGGGCAACCCCAAGTTCAACCGCCAATCGGCTAACTGAAATGCAACCAGGACCCCCAACAGAAGCCCGACAAAGCCCCAGACGATTGTGGCTAAGACGAACTTCTTGACGATGGCGTCATCGTACCTAAAGGTCTCAAGAAGACCCATTTTCTGATTGGGTTCGGGTGCAGAAGTCATTTTACTTTCTCCTCATCGTTAGGTTTTTCTGAAAGTTCACGAGTAATGAGTCTTCTTGATCTTCCTCAAGAAGCACTCGATAGGCGGGCGTTTCGAGATCATCATATTGACCTTGCTTGGCCATGACGACGAAGGCGGCCACGAAAAAGCCGCCAAGAAGAAGCGCAATCGGCAACAAGATAAAAATCACACTCATCGAGAAACCTCCTGAAGGGCTCGCCTGAGTCGAGAGGTTCCTAAAATTGCAGAAGTAAAGACGGCAAAGGCGCTCATGGGCATCAGCACCGCTGCCAGCAGGGGAGTGATCATTCCAGACACGGCAGCGACTGCGGCAACGAGGTTGTAGATCAGTGAAATCAAAAAATTTCGCTTGATGATTCGAAGCGTCTCCCGCCCCATGATCACCAGCTGCGGAATTTGCGAGATTCCCCGTCGCGAGAGGTAAACATCTGAGGCCCGAACACTGGCCTCAAGCCCTCCTCGAACTGCGATGCCGACTGACGCAGAGGTCAGCGCGAGAGCATCGTTGACGCCGTCTCCGACCATCATCGAGCTCGGGGTCTTGCTGAGGGCCTCAGCCTTATCTTCGGGGCTGACTTCAGCCCGTAAGTTCTCGCGAGGAATTTGAAGCGATTCTGCCGCGTGCGCCACCGCCAAAGGCGAATCGCCAGAAATGAGTCGAACCACCAGGCCCTGGTCGCGAATCTGCTGAATAACACGATGGGCCTCAGGCCTCATCTGATCTCCCAGACTCATCACGGCCAGAGGCTTTTCATTTTCGAAAAGCACCAGGCGAGTCACCAATTCCTGTTGCGTAGCGGATGACTTCAAGACATCGGCTTGGTCCGCTTGAAGCGCAGAACCAATTCGAAACTTCCGGCCATCATATTCGGCCTCAACTCCTGATCCCAACCGTTCGCGATGAAACGCTAGAGCCATGGGCGAGGCGCCACGAGCAAGCGGAGTAAAAAAGTCTCTCAGAGCCTCTGCCAGAGGATGACGAGACCCCTTCTCAAGTGCGACGATCAATGCCGCAATCTGCTCGATTGAGCGCCCTTCCTGCAGAAGCTTCCATTCAAGCACCTCGAAACGCCCCCGAGTGAGCGTTCCAGTTTTATCAAAGAAAACATTCTGAATTTCAGCCAGGCGCTCTAGGGTTTCTGAGCTCTTGATCAAAATTCCGGCTCGTCCCAACTTCGCAAGCACTGAGGCAAAGGTCAGCGGCGTTGCTAGGGCGAAAGCGCAAGGGCAGGTCACCAGTGCCAGAGCTAAGGCGCGCTGAAAGGCTTCATCCCAACCCGACCTCGAGTTCCCCAAGAAAACCAAAGGCAATAGAACGAGAGTCGCGGCGATAAATCCCCGCGAAATGCGATCAGAGAAGCGATCGATTCTCGCACGCGCATTCGCGCTCAACCGCAACGATTCGAGGATTCTGCCAACGCGCGCGTCGTTCCCGGCGTGGGTGACTCCCACTCGAAGCGAGGATCCGACGTTCAAGGCCCCACCGAAAACCGAACTGCCCACGCTAATGGCCTTGGGCACTGATTCACCGGTTAAAACCGAGAGGTTCATTTCACTTCGGCCCTCGAGAACGACGCCATCGGCTGGAAAAATCTCTCCGGAATAAACCTCGACTCGATCGTCGACTCTCAGGGCAGAAAGAGAAATCTCCTCTCGGGTGCCATCCGGAAGAATCCTTCGAGCAAAGGCGGGCATCAGAAAATGCGCGAGACTCGAAGCACTCAGCGCCGATCGCTGAATCCGTTTGAGCAGGTAGCGACTCGCAAGGAGAAGAAATACCAGGGCCGTGATGGAGTCGAAATAGATTCGTCCATCGCCATGAGCGAGGTTCCAAACACTAACGAAGAATGAAGTGAGAAGGCCAAGAACTACCGGGACATCAATCGAAAGCTGACGCGCACGCAGGGCGATCCATGCCGATCGATAGAACGGAGCGGCAGAATAAGTCATGACGGGGAGACTGAGAATGAAACTGAGCGCGCTAAAGCTTGTGGCAAAAAGACCATCAGCTCCGGCATAGCCCGCGATCGCCAGCAGCATGATATTGCCCGCGCAACCGGCAGCGACTCCAAGTTGCGTGAGAAGGCGTCGCTCTTCAAGCCGCGAGTGCTCACTTGCTTCTTGAGCCCGGACAGGATGGGGTCGATAACCGATCTGAAGCAGGCCCTCAGCCGCAGCAGAGTACCGGCCATGGGCGGCAAGCCTCACCGAGACAACGGCGTTTCCCAAATCAAGACGAGCGGACTCAACCCCAGGAACCCATTGCGGCAATTTCTCGACGAGCCAGACGCAAGCGGCGCAATGAACCCCCTCGAGATAGAAGAACATCTGTCCCGAGGTTTCGTATTCGGCGCGAATCTCGGGCCGATCGAGCCACTGGTACTCTCGAGGTGAACTCGATGGTTGGTCCTCAACCGCTCGTGCTTTTTGCCCCGTTCTTTCGAGAATCGAGTAGTAACGCGAAAGCCCGCTAGCCTGAAGGAGTGAAAAAACCGTCTCACAGCCCTGACAACAAAACTCCGAGGCCGAGCGCGACGGCAGCGCCGATGAACAATGCCGACAGCATCGAAGCTCTACTGCAGGAGGGAGTGAGCAGGCCAGGGTTTCCATTCCACCCTGAAGAGAGCAACCCCCATGCCCTTCCTAACCTATTGAAATCTCAGCACTCAAAGAGTGAATGAGAGTCGGCGATGTCTCAAAAGGCCTCAACTACAGGTGTCGACGTGACGTTTTGTCTCAAGATGTCTAGCTCAGGCCAAGAGCCGAAGCTCTTCTTCGACACAAGGCCCGAGCCGTACCTGTAAAAATCACGAACTGAAGATCGAGCGATAGCGCTGACGGTGAAACCAAGCCAAGTACGCAATCAGGCCCAAGATCAACACAGACATTCCGATCGTTCCAGGACCCACGAGCACCAAATGAAACAGGAAAATGTTGATCGCAATCGGAGTGATGAGGAGCAAGGCAAACGGAACCTGTATTCCCGTCAAGAACATGGCTCCCACCAGCACTTCGACCACTTTTACGAATGTAAAAAGGTACCCGCTCTGGATCAAAGCTCCCATGAAGGCTCCGGCCTGCTCGGGCAGGGGTGGCATGGGAATAAAACCAAAAAATCCGTTTAGCCCAAAAACAAAGAAAATTAGGCCAAGAATCAACCGTGCTGCCAGATGAGGTTTAGATGCGCTCGTACTCATTCTTTAGTTCTCCTTATTGAAACAGTATCGCTTGAACCCAGACGATAAGAAACTAAGAACAATCAAATACTCTGTTGCATTATTGCACCAATCTCACTGAACCTTGGATTCATGGATCTCGATCTTCTCGACACCTTCTTACTGATCATTGAAAGCGGCAGCCTCGCTCGCGCTGCTCTGATCAAAAGGGTTCAAAAGTCCACGATCAGCCGACAACTTTCTCTCCTCGAGAATCGATGCGGAGTGGCCCTGCTTCACCGAACCACCAGGCGTATTGCCCTAACAGCAGAGGGACGACGACTTCTCGAATCGATTCAAGCGCCACTCTCCGAGCTTCGGCGAACCCATCCGTCGACCCTTTTTGAAGCGCGCAAGGGCCCCGAGGGAATACTTCGGGGTAGACTCAAACTCACCGCCCCGATTGCCCTCGGAGAAGCATTACTCGCCCCTTTGCTGGCTCAATTCATAAAAAATCATCCAGAGCTCGATATTCAGGTTCATCTCAGTGACGAGGTTTTAGATCTGGTGGCTGAGGGGTTTGACCTAGCGATTCGAAGTGGAATGCCAGAGCAGCAATCGCTGAAGATGCTCTCGCTTGGCCGAAATCGATTCGGGCTTTTTGCAGGACCCGAGCTGGCAAGCCAATTCCCTCAAGTCAGGAAAGGTTCGGGGACTCATGGGCAAAAGCAAGACCCCCGAAACCTCAATAACTCGGTACCTTGCATTGAGTACTGGCCCGATGACGAAGCCATGACCTGGGACCTTCATCAGGGCCATCGGAAAGTGAAAGTGAAGCTAGATCGACCGATTCGCGTGAACTCGCTTCATCTTGCCCGAAGCCTTTGCCAAGAATCCGCAGGAGTTGCGTTGCTCCCTGAGTTTTTTTGCTCTGAAGCGATCGCTGAAGGACGATTGGTACGAATTCTGCCTGAGTGGAGTACCTCATTCAGCCGAATTTCGGCGGTCTTTCCGGGTCACCGCATGACCTCTCCGGTGGTTCAAGCCTTTCTTCCCCTGTTAAAGGCAAGTCTTGGGGGCAAAATCACTTCGAGCGGCTCAGAGTGACGGGCATTGCCTGATCAGAAGCGCCAGGGCACACTCAAGAAGCTCATGAACCCGTTCCGATCTCCGATCTTGGGGCTGCTCTTGGCAATTATTGGAGGCTGCTCAACCATGAATCAAGAAGGAAGTCTGATGCTCTCGGATCACTACGACGGCAATCGATTTTTCAATCCTTGGGGAGTGAACATCAACAAGGGCCTTTGGGATCTGCTGAAGTGGCGCTTCACCTCGTCGGCCAAGACTTGGCCTCCAGCGCCTCTTCACAATAGGGGTAGGGCCGAACTCGTGACTGGCACTCATCAGGCCAGTGTTCATGTCACGTACTTGGGGCACGCTACTGTTTACATCCAGGCCCGTGGTGAAGAAGGCCAACGAAACATCCTCACTGACCCGTATTTCAGCGATCGCGCTAGCCCCGTTTCATTTGCCGGTCCACTTCGCTCACGTCCTCCAGCACTTCAAATTGCCGAGCTTCCCGCGCTCGACACGGTCGTCGTCAGTCATAATCACTATGACCATCTTGATCTCCCCTCACTCAAGAACCTGAAAGATCGGTTCGACCCGCTTTTTATCGTTCCTCTGAAAAACGCAAAAACGCTGCAAGCGGCAGGAATTTCAAAGGTCATCGAACTCGATTGGTGGCAAGAGCATGAGGGTGTGCGTTTGGTTCCTGCGCAACACTGGTCGGCTCGAGGCATCGGAGATCGCAATCAGGCACTTTGGGGAGGGTATGTCTTCGAGCTCCCCAGTGGTGCTGGTTTAAAGAAAGTCTTTTTCGCAGGTGACACGGGATATGGGCCCCACTTCAGAGACATTCATGATCGACTCGGAGCGGTTGACCTGGCGTTGCTGCCAATCGGAGCTTACGAGCCTCGATGGTTCATGAAAGATCAACACATGAATCCTGACGATGCCGTGCGGGCGCATATCGACCTCAGAAGTCGCCAAAGCCTCGCAATTCACTTCGAAACGCTGCAGCTCACCGATGAGGGATTTGAGGAACCACGAGAGGCGCTCGCCTTAGCGCTCAGAACGCACCTGATTCCCGAGAGTGTTTTCCGCGCGCCCGAGGGTGGTGAAACGCTGATCTTGCACTAAAGAAAATGCTTCAAGAAAAAGTGTGGCTGAAATCTCGACCCATCAAATTCGTTCTAGCTTCTCAGTGTCCACGCGAGCCGGAAATCCCGAACCGCTCCATTTCGTCTTCTGCCAACCCGCGTTTCTTACCTTCTCAGAAGAGACCACCGTCTCCACAACGGCATTGCATCCCAAACGAACCGCTTGAAAGGCAAGGCGCAGGATCGTCTCATCGCGATCTGGGCAGTCAGCGACTCGAATCACGTCTTTTTCTTTCAAGAGAATAGGAATCGGCTTTCGTTGAGTCGAAAAGAAAATATAGGCCTGCTTTGCTTGCTCGAGTGAAGCTCGATACTCTTCCTGGGCGGGCTCGACATGACCCTGCCAACATCCCTGACAATAGCGAGTGTGAGTGAGCTCAGGTGGCTTTTTTGGCAAAAACGCAAAAGCCTCTTCCGAGAGAATCTCAGCGCAAGCCTTGCAGCTGAGATCGTGGCAAAGTTCGCACTGAACGGTTGGGTTGGCTCGGCGACAGGCACTACAAACGGTATCCGACATGACTTGACGGTATCACGCCTGGGGCTCGTCACCGAACTCGTTTCTGTTTCGCATGTGTTGAGCGACTCTCTTGAAGGCTGAAAGAAGCTGCTCGCACAGCTCATAAGACCACCCCTGAGAACCCAGAGCGCGCTCCATGCACCAGATCCATTGTTCGGCTTCGGCTTGACCGATCGAAAAGGGAAGGTGTCTGGCACGCAGCATGGGGTTCCCACGCTTGAGGTGATAAAGCGGAGGCCCCCCGCTCCAGCCTGAGATAAAGTCTTCCAGCTTCTCGATGCTCTCGTGAAGATCTTCGGGATGCATGGCCCGAATCGTTGCTGCCTCGGGGGCGCTCGCCATCACACGGTAAAACTCCTGCACGAGAGCATGGATTCCATCGGCAGCTCCCATTTGTTCGTAAAGAGTTCTGGTTTGATCCATTGGTATTCTTCGACTCTCCCTTGCTGGTCATGATCCTAACCGACAGGCACTGTTTCTTCCCAGTGGGTTCTGCTGTAGGCTTGGCAACATGTCATCGCGAGTTCGTCTTTCAAAAACCACTTCGCATCACATCGAGCTTCAGCTCGAGTCTGCCTTGAAAACTCTCGAGCAAGCGGGACTTCGCCGAACCCAGCCGCGCATCGCGATCTTAAAAGGGCTCATTGCTGAGCATGGCCCCTTTAGCGTGGATGAACTTCGGGGCTTCGCAGTCTTGAAGGGAGTTGACCGAGTCACGATCTATCGTGTGTTGACGGCCTTCGAAGAGCTAGGACTGGTACGTCGCTGCGAGTTTGGCGATGGCACCTCCCGATATGAATTTTCTGGCAGCGGTCACCATCACCATCATGTGATCTGCAAAAAGTGCCGGAGGATGGAAAATGTGGACGAGTGCATTCCCGAAGCCTTGATTCAACGAGTTCGCAAGCTCGGGTATGAAGAACTCTCACACACGCTTGAGTTTTTTGGAATTTGCAGAAACTGCCGCTAGTTGCCGACTCTTAGCGGGTAGCTCGCCCCTGACCTGACTGCGTCAAGGATTGACTGATACGAGGGGCCCATCGTAATCATTACGCGAGGTCGTCCATTCTTAGTTTGATGTCGGGGTATAGCGCAGCCTGGCTAGCGCGCTTCGTTCGGGACGAAGAGGTCGCTGGTTCGAATCCAGTTACCCCGACCATTCTCAAAATGATCCAAGATCCCGTTAATCCAAGAGAAGTCCGGAGCAGCCGCTCCCTCTCTCTCGTTCAAAAACTCACGTTCATCACCCTTGCGGGGCATATGCGGGGCACGAACCCCACTTTGCCCGTTCACCTGCATTTCTGCTTGTGAACCTGCAGAAACTGCCAAAACCTGCAGTCCCGCTGCATTCGCCGCAGCTCGAAGAATCCCATCAATCTCGGCTTCGATACTCGCCATCGGATCTTCGCCAGTTACTGCGGCTCTCGCCGCTCCAGCGCGAATCAGATCGGCCAATACCTTCGCCGCGAACTGATGGCGTCCGCCGGCCACCTCACTATCAAGCGATTCGTTCGCTTTGTCAAAAACTCGCGCGTGCTGGTCGGCCACTTTCAGGTCGCCGTCGAGCAAGTGCGTGTAGATGTTTGCGGTCATCGAGATATCGGAATGCCCCAGGAGCATCGATACTTTCTTCAGGCCCCAACCCGCGCGGATCTTATTACTTCCGTAGGAGTGACGAAGCGTATGGAGATCAATACGCTTCGTGATGCCAGCCTTCTTCGCAGCATTCACCAAGGGTCGCCGAAAGGACGCCATGTCGGGGCGCGATCCATTCGGATACGTAAAGACGTACTCACCACGCCCTTCAAGGTACTTGATTGCGTCCCACGCTCCCGGATCAATTGGAATGTTCCGCGCTCTTCCGGTCTTGCTCATTCGGATCTGAATGAACCCTGATCCTTGATCGATATCCGTCCACTTGAGGTTGAGCGCCTCTGCGCGGCGCATTCCGGTGTTGGCTAGAAACTTCACCAACGGCAGCAAAAGGCGCTGATGTGAGCGTGCGACCACCTTGTAGAGCCGCTCGAGCTCTTCGGGAGTAAGGAAGTTGATCTCGCGCTTGGGAGCCCGCTTCGGAAAGTACTTCCCGAACTTCACCTGCCGAGGAACGTTGACCGAGTCAGGCCGGATCTCCTGATACAAATCAGCCAGGCCACAAAACAACGTGT
>JBDLQW010000034.1:0-2523 GCA_039800365.1 Pseudomonadota bacterium | reverse complement strand
ATGCGATTAACGGTATTGTTCCTCCCAGTAACGAACCAGATCCGGGTCAGTGGCAAGATGTGTCCGTTTCGTATGAAAGCGCCCATCCCTACGTGAAGAACACGGATCAAACAGTGGTGATCGAGCAGCCCGGAGCAAAGTACATTCGAGTGTACTTCGACTTGATCGACACGGAAGCCCGCTACGACGTGGTGTCGGTTGAAAGCGACTCGGGCGAAGTCATGGACAGTTACTCGGGTAAGCAGGTGGGAGTCCTGAGCGAGGCTGTTGCGGGATCTCGTGCTGTGGTGCGCTTGAAGTCAGACGACAGCATCGATGGATGGGGTTATAAAATCTCGAGGATTCAGGTGATTCGCTAATCGAAGTTGTGTCAGAATATGAACCCGGAGGGGCCAGTGGGTCCTTCCGGGTTTTTTTTAAAAATGGGGCGTTTCGATGACCGTGGCAAGCCAAGCAATGCCGAAAGAACAGAGTACCCGTAGCCCTGACGTCGAGTGTGGGCTGCAGCGTTGGCTTCAGCGGATGGAACGCCTGGTGATTTCTCGGGGCGCTGTCCTTCTGGTTTTTGCCCTGCTTGCCCCGTTTTCCTCATCAAGAGCCATAGCAAGCCCCGAGGCGTCGACTCGTCGCGAGCTGATCGCTCGACTTAGGAGTGAGTTTAGTGAGCTGGAGCGGCGACAAAAAGCCGAGATGGCTGATTTGAAAGCTTCACAGAAGGCGCGCCGTAAGCAGTTCGAAGTTGAGGCGCAAAATCAGCGACGAGACTGCTTTCGCTCGGCAGTGCGAGGAAGCGAGAAGCGCGCTTGTGTTCAGGATTTTTTGGGCCGACGAAAGACCCTAATACAAATGATGAGCGAAGAGCTCACGTCTCGAAAAAACGAGCAACAGGTTCGTCGGCGCTCGCTAGAAGAAGATCATCGACGGCAAGTACAGGAGTGGGATTCGACTCGCTCGAAACCTGCAGCTCCGTAACAAGGGGTACATCCTAAGATCGCACTCGCTCGACTGAGATCACGCCTTTTTTCGCCTCTAGTGCGCCCATGACTTTCTGTAACTGAGACGTGTCAATGACCTGAATCTCAAAAAGTGCGATGGCTTTTTGATCCTTCGTTGTGCGGATATTGGCAGAGACGATATTTACGCCACATGAAGAAATCGTCTGCGACATCAGCGCTAAAAGCCCCGGTTCGTCTTGCGAGAAGACCCGCACGCGTACCAGCCTAACGATATTTCCTTTTTCTTGGATGTTCCAGCGAACATCCACCCGGCGCTCAGCATCGGAATCCAGTCCTTTGGCGCAGGTTGAAGTATGGATCGTCACACCTCGACCTCTGGTGATGAAGCCCGTAATGCTATCGCCGGGGAGGGGGTTACAACATCGAGCGAATCGAATCAGAACATCGTCGCAGTTCGAGACGATGATGGCGTTCTTTGAAATGCTGCGTTTTCGAGCAGAGGCGAAAACGCGCTTGAGAAAGCTTTCTTCTTCAGGTTTGGCTGCCCTTTGAGAAACAGCGTCGCGCTCCTCTTTTGGAATGAGGTGTTCGAGCACGTGCTCGGGCAGATGCCGACCATAGCCCAAAGCGATGTAAAGCTCTTCAGGAGATCGAAAGTGAAGGATCTGGGCGGCCTTGATGAGTTCACCCGATCGATCCAGCTTATTCAGGGTTCGAGAAAAGGGTCGCAAAGCCTTCTCAAGTAGGTCACGTCCGAGATGGCGGGCTCGCTCACGTTCTTGGGTCTTGATGAAGGCGCGAATCTTGGCTTTGGCTCGCGAGCTCTTCACGATCTTGAGCCAGTCTTTCGATGGCGTCTGCGTGGGCGAAGTGATGATTTCAACCGTATCGCCCGACTTCAATCGGTGTTTCAGAGGAACGATGCGATCGTTGACTTTGGCTCCAACGCAGCGATTGCCGACATCGGTATGCACAGCATAGGCGAAGTCGAGTGGAGTAGCGCCATAAGAAAGTTCCTTCACTTCGCCTGTCGGCGTGAAGACGAACACGTCCTCGGCAAAAAGATCGATTTTTACTGTCTCAAGAAACTCATTGGGATCAGCGAGGTCTTTATTCCACTCTAGAAGACGATGCACCCATTCGATGTTCTCGCGAGAACGTGAATCGAATTTGCCCTCTTTGTATTTCCAATGCGCAGCGATTCCCGCCTCTGCGACCTGATGCATTTCTTGAGTGCGGATCTGAATCTCGACTCGCTCACCGTGCGGTCCGATCACTGTGGTGTGCAGCGATTGATAACCGTTGGCTTTCGGCATGGCGATATAGTCTTTGAATCGACCGGGAACGGGCTTGTAAGTGGCATGAATCACGCCCAAGGCTTTGTAGCACTCGGTAATGTTGTCGGTGACGATTCGAAACGCGATCATGTCGTGAATCTGATCGAAATCGACGTTTCGCCGCTCCATTTTCTTGTAGATCGAGTAGAAGTGCTTGGCTCGACCGTTGACAGTGGCATCGATGTCGTACTCTTTTAACTTCTCCTCTAGAATGTCGGTGACTTCCTCGG
>JBDLQW010000033.1:0-30823 GCA_039800365.1 Pseudomonadota bacterium | reverse complement strand
AGGTAAGACGAGTTACGACCCCCATGCCTTCCACAACGCTCACAAGTAGGATTCATTTGCTCGGATAGAGCAAAATCGAAACCCAAATCGACACTTAGCGTTTTTTGGTCATAACGGGCGGGCCCAGTTCAAGCTTAGCTCCAATACGTTAACGGCACCATCCCCGCCCCCCCGTCGAATACGACCTCATCTCGTAAGGTCACCAGGAAGCTCTTTTTGAGCCTGAGCTTCTTGAGGGCCGCTTGCAATGGGCGTTGATCATAAGCAGTCTGACTCTTGGGAAAAATCGAAACCTTCAAAATCGAATCGTTCCACACGAGATCAACAGGACCCCCTCGTGCCGTCTTATAATAGACCGGCCTAATCCGATTTCCGGCTGATTCACTGTTCGATAACAATTCGTTCAACAGAAAAATTCGAGCAAGACTCAAAGTCGAGCCCTCACCCAAATCACTGCCCATCACTTGTCTGGCCAGTCCCCCATCGGTGATCATCCACACTTCCTTGCCAACTCCCAGCTCGTGACAGGGTATTTTTCTCAAAAGAAAAATGTTCTCTAATGCATCGAGATATCGACGCAGCTTTCGCGACGACTGCCTAAAGTGATTCAACGTCGGCAGTTCGCCCTCTCTCAAGGTTTGGCCCATTTGACGGAGGATGGACCATGAAACATCGGGATCATATCCTTTGCCATAGGTGCGAGCCGCATCTCGAATCACCGCTGTTTCAATCCAGTTCTCAAAATAACGCCTGCGAATCTCGGGATCTCGCGCAAACAGCGGTACTGGTAACCCCCCCAGCGACAATCGCTTCACAGCCTCTTCAACTGAAAAGCGCACTTTGACTTTATGCCAAGCTTGAATCCGCGCTTCATCGAGCGGCTTGCCAAACGTCTCTGCAAGAGTGAAGGGGTAGAGGTAGTGGATTCCAATTCTTCCCGTGAGCGATTCACGGATTCCGATCTGAGCGCTAAACTGACTTGAGCCGGTCAAATAATATTGTCCCGGCCTCCTCTGGAGATCTACCCTCAGCTTAATCGCATCGAATAGGGCTGGAGCTTTTTGAACCTGATCAATCACAACTGGTGTGCCCAACTTGGCAAGAAAGTTCTTCGATGAAAGGTGTACATCTTCCAACGCATCGACATCATCTAAAGTGATCTGTCGATCCTCATTCACAACACCCCGAAGCAGGGTGCTCTTACCTGACTGACGCAATCCTAAGACGGCAATCACAGGCCAATACTTGGCCTGTTTCTGCACTTCTTCTAACAAATGACGTTTCCGAAGGTGTGGCATTGAGTATGAAATCCTCACTGAGGGGTGAAATGCGCCCCATGGAAAAAGCCAACGAGTGGCAAAGGGCCCATTCGTCTGGCCCTGCGGTGAGGATTTCGTTAGCCTGTTAGACGAAGGCCAAAAGACCAGCTATAGGAGCAAAAAAACCAGGCTCAAAAATAAGCCCAAGCAAAAACAACACGAAAAGACGATAGAAGAAGCGTCTCTCGGATTCACCATCATGACACCATCAGGACGAACCATCATTATCGGCGATATCCACGGCTGCACTGACGAATTGCAGGCCTTGTTGCGAGCATGCGAGGCCAGTGCCCAAGACCAAATCATCAGTGTGGGCGATTTGATCTGCAAAGGCCCTGATAGCTTGGGCGCCCTTCTTTGGGCCACCGAAACCCCGAATGTTCGGTGCGTGCAAGGAAATCACGAGGCGCGCTTTCTCGACTGCTGGCGCAAACAGGAGGTTCCTCAAAGAAAACCTTACGATCTCGAGACCGCCACGCAACTGGGCAACCGGTACGAAGCCCTCATACAGAAGGTCAGTCAATGGCCTCTCTATCTTGAGTTTCCGCAGTTCTCGATCATTCATGCGGGAGTTCACCCTTCGATCTCTGGGCTTTCGAAGCAAAATCCGCAGGCCCTCTTAGAATTGCGTCTCCTGCCCGACTCTCAGGAACCCTGGTACGATCGCTATGAGCAAAAGCATCTTTTGGTTTTTGGCCACTGGGTGCATCGCGAACCGGTTGTTCGTCCCCACGCTATCGGGCTCGATACCGGGTGCGTTTACGGGGGAAGCCTCTCGGCCCTGATCCTTCCTGAACGCCGAATCGTTCAAGTTGCTGCCAAACGCGCCTATCGAAAGAAGGACTCATGGCCAAGATAGCGACCACTCCGGGTAATGTTCTTTCGGGGGCCTTCACCAAAGGCGTCATCTCCACTCAACTCGTCAATAGTGCCCTGCACTTGGCCCAACCCCTGCTGATGGCCGAGCTCACCAACTCTCTCGGATATGCGGCCCTGTTTGCCTCTTTTGATACGGGCATTCACATGTTCGGAACCTATCTTGGCGGCTGGCCCTGTGAGCGCCTGGGGGCCAGGCGATTGCTTTGGCTTGCCACTGCCCTTCGAGCCGTCGCACTCTCGGCCATTCCTATGGCGATGTTTTTTGGAACGCTTTCACCCGTATGGGCGGTGTTCTGGTACACGGCCGATGCATTGATTCGAGGCTTCGTCGATGCTGCCGTTTACACACTTCCTTTAGAAATGGCCCAGCATCAAACTCAAGAGCTGGATCGCCTCAATTCGCGTTACGAACTGGCCTTTAACTCAGGCGGAATCATTGGTCCTCTAGCGCTCGGAGGAATCATGACCTGGCTGCCGGCCATCACTGCTCACGCCGTCATTCCCCTGGGCTTCTTACTGGCTGCATTTTTCTATTTTCGAATTCCACAGCGGTCGGGAGGAAAGAATCTCGAAAATGATTCCACGACTCACCCCAACGGCAGCCCCCACGCTCGATCCAAAAAAGGCGGTTCTTGGCAAGGTGCTCAGGAGATCGCGCGAAACCCTAGCCTGCTCTGGGTTTGCTTGGGGTACATGAGCTTCAATCTCTATCCACTTCGCAAACTTTTAAGCGCCTTTTTCGCCAAGGCCTTGCTCAGCAACTCTGCTCTTGCAGGCCCCATCGGTGCAGCCTTCAGTGCGGGAGGTCTTTTGGGCAGCATCCTCTATTCTAAAAACGTGGCTCGAGTCACCACTCGAGTCTGGATCTCCTCGGGCGCCATCGGGGTCTTAGTCCTCGCAGTAGGATGGATCCCCCAAAATTTTCTTTTGATGGTTCTGGCCGCGTTCTTGTTCTCTCTGACGAACGTCGGGGCCCGACTTTCTCTGATTCGTTTGCGCCAAGCTCGCACACCCCTAGAGCTTGCCGGAGGAATTACCGCCGTTTCTCGCTTCGGGGCCAATCTGGTTTCGGTGCTTGGGAAATCTATCGTGGGCGCTGCCTTTGTTGCCGGCTTCGGACCGATGGGTGCCTTCGCCTTAGTGGGCGCGGGACTGGCAACCCTGGGGCTCTTGCAGTTGAGGTTTGCCAACCGATGGGCGGGACCAACCCCTCTCACTCGAACTCACAGCCCAGCCGCGGCTTCGCTCTCTTCCAACGCAAATTCCTAACCAGCCCCCCGGATCTCAGAAGACCCACAAAGTTCTGCAACTGATCGCTGGTGCTCTCGCAAAACCCTTTGCTATAACCCGGGCATGGCCTACGCACCCAAGACGATCGAACCCAAGTGGCAATCCTTCTGGGAAAAAAACCAGACCTTTCGCACCGAGCCCCCCTCGTCGAAAAAGCCCAAATACTACATCCTGGACATGTTCCCTTACCCCTCCAGCTCAGGCCTGCATGTGGGACACCCCGAGGGATACACGGCTACCGATATTTTAGCCCGCTACAAGCGGGCGCGGGGATTCAACGTGCTTCACCCCATGGGTTGGGATGCTTTCGGTCTTCCGGCTGAGCAGTACGCCCTTCAAACAGGGGTGCATCCCGCAGTGACGACTTCGAAAGCCATCGAAACCTTCAAAAGACAGCTCTCGAGCCTTGGCTTCAGCTATGACTCGAATCACGAAATTTCCACCTGCGATCCGCAGTACTATCGCTGGACCCAATTCCTCTTCCTGAAGCTCTTCGAGCGAGGCCTTGCTTACCAAAAAGAAGTTCCGGTGAATTGGTGCCCCGCCTTGAAAACCGTCTTGGCCAACGAAGAGGTGGTCGACGGAAAATCGGAACGTGGAGGCCACCCGGTTTTTCGAATGCCCATGAAGCAATGGATGCTCAAAATCACCGACTACGCCGAGCGCTTGCTTCAAGATCTCGACCGGCTCGATTGGCCTGAAAGCACCAAAGAGCTGCAACGAAATTGGATTGGCAAAAGCGAGGGCCTCGAGTGTCGCTTTCAACTCGACGGCGGTTCAGGAGAAATCGAAATCTTCACCACTCGGCCCGACACGATCTTTGGCGCCACCTACTTGGTTCTAGCCCCTGAACACCCGCTCGTCGGAGCGATCACTTCAGCTCAGCAGCAAGCCGCGATTGCCGACTACCAGAAGCAAGCGTCGCAAAAAAGCGAGCTAGCACGGCAAGACCAAAGCAAACAAAAGACGGGGGCTTTCACTGGCGCTTACGCTTTAAATCCTTTCAACCAGCAAAAGCTTCCCATCTGGATCTCAGATTACGTGATGATGGGTTACGGCACGGGCGCCATTATGGCCGTTCCTGCGCACGATCAACGAGACTACGATTTCGCCCAAGCCTACCAGCTGCCGATTAAAACCGTCGTGAAGCCTGCAGATCACGCGCCCTCTGAAGGTTGCTTTGCTGGTGAAGGTGTTTCGGTAGATTCTGACTTCATTAGCGGAATGCCCACGACTCAAGCCATCACAGCGGTCATCCAGCGCGCTGAAAAAGAAGGCTTTGGTCGACGGAAGGTTCAGTACAAATTGCGCGATTGGCTCTTTTCTCGTCAGCGCTATTGGGGCGAGCCCTTTCCGATTCTTCACGACGATTCGGGCGCTTCAATTCCAGTGGCCTACGAGCAACTGCCGGTAACCCTACCCGATGTGCAAAGTTACGAACCTAGCGGCACCGGCGAAAGCCCACTAGCGGCAATCACTGAATGGATTCAGGCCCCCGGTGGACTCAAACGCGAAACCGACACGATGCCCGGATCAGCTGGGTCGAGCTGGTATTTTCTTAGATACATCGATCCGCGAAACTCCGGCGCGCCGTTTTCGGCTGAAGCCGAAAAATATTGGATGCCCGTTGATCTCTATCTCGGCGGGCCCGAGCATGCGGTCGGACATCTGCTTTATGCTCGCTTTTGGACGAAAGTGCTCTTTGATTGCGGTCTAGTCACCCATGATGAGCCGTTTCAAAAGCTCGTGCATCAAGGAATGATCCTGGGCGAAGACGGCGAGAAAATGTCGAAATCGCGCGGTAACGTGATCAATCCTGACTCGGTCGTCGAACAATACGGAGCCGACACGCTTCGACTCTACGAAATGTTCATGGGGCCTCTCGATCGCGATAAGCCTTGGGATACGAAAGCCATCGAAGGTGTTTTTCGATTTGCCCAACGAGCTTTTCGCTTGGTCACCGAACTTCCGGATGCCGAAGCCAGTGATGCCGATCTTAAAGTGCTTCATAAAATGATCAAGAAAGTGACCGAAGACATTGAAGGCCTTCGCTTCAATACAGCTATTTCGGCAATGATGGTTTTCGTCAATCACTTCACCAAGAACGAGAAACGGCCTCGCGCGCTCATGCTGCCTTTTGTGCAATGCTTGCAACCTTTTGCCCCTCATCTTGCCGAGGAGCTTTGGGAATTTCTGGGGCAGACGCAGCTATCGCGCACGCCTTGGCCCGTATTTGATGCCGCTTTGGCAAAAGATGATCATCTCACCATTGCCATCCAAGTGATGGGGAAAACTCGGGGCACGGTGGAAGTCGAACCCGGTGCCTCGCAAGATGCGGTTCATAAGGCGGCCCTCGAGATTCCAACAGTTCAGAACCAGCTTGCTGGAAAGACGATCAAGAAAGTGATCTTCGTTCCGAACAGGATTCTGAATCTCGTGGTCGGTTAGGGTCTCGGGATGGCTCTTCTTGGCCAATATAGCTTTCTAAGGCCATTCGCGAAATCACTGAGAACTGTCGAAGTCTTAAACACCCTCGATCGAGATTCATCAATACGGCGGCTCTAGGAGCACGATAAAATGATCGTATGTTGGCCACTGAATTGCACTCTCTGGAGGGCATGACTCATAGAGCCGACTCCTCTATTGGAAAATCCATCCTTTTTGGAGCAGGAATAGGCTTATTTTGGATCTGGTATTCGACCGAAATCCCAACCACGAGGGATAGCCTTTCCCCGATCGCCCACAATTCTACCTTTGAAGTTCGCGAGAAGATTCCGAAAGCATTGCTGAAAAAACACCCCTTGGAACCTCAAACACGAAAAGCGGCCACCGAATTACCCCCTCAAGAAGTGATGCGGGCAGCATGGAATGAAAGAGTCAGTCAGACCAAAGATCTCTGTAGAATGGGGCAAGAACAGGTCAACTCTCACCTTCTTCATACTTGCAGAGAATTGCAAACAGAGTTCATCAGCTATCTACGATTCAAGGATGCCTATGGCTCACCAAAATCCATAGGAAGCGAGTCTCTTCCGGGGAGTTCTATTATCAAGGGCCTTTTCGTTTGGATCGACCTTCACGAGTATTCGGCGCTCACTGAGGAGTCTGATGCCGTTTCCCAGCGAAGACTGAGCGACCTGGCACAACAAAGTCTCGAGATCATTTTTCAGTCTCTACGTGACTGGCAGCCCCAGACCCTCAAAGAGGAGAGGTTCAGACAATCCTTGGCGAAGAGGGCGCTCGATCGAATATCGGGCCTTGATCCTGAGCTCACTAAATCGCGAGCGTCTGAAATCGGAGAGTTCAAACTCAATTGGCAGCCCTCAAGCACTGGAGAAATCATATGAAAAGAATTCAGGCCTTCTTAAGCTTTGCCATGATGATTCTGATTCCTTTTTCTGCCTCAGGTTCCACGATCATCGTGCCCAGAACAGAAAAAGAGCTTAAAAACGCCCGTTATCAACCGCCTTCACCCCCGGGCTGCGTGAGAGAGGTGCGGCAGACCATCGTCGTCAACGGTGTCTTCGACGGGGGCGGGTGCCTGTTCACCTGGCGCGGAGAGGGCTATCCCAAGTACTGTCGCGCTATGATGTCACCCGAAGGATTGCCTCCCATGTTTTACCTCAAGCCTGGGGCAACTCTCAGAAACTTACAGCTACAATGCGCGCTTGATGGAATTCACACCACCGAAAACAACCTCATCGAAAACATCATCAATCGCGACGTCGAGGAAGATGCGATCACGATCGGAAAGAACATTACGATTCGAAACTCACGATTCTATTTCTGCCAGGACAAGTGCCTGCAAATGAACTCGGCTTCAAATGTACGAATTGAGAACAACTCTTTTTTCCACTCGTCCTCGCCTATTCTCGCTAACTTTGGAACTAAGATTAAAGTTCTCAACAATCGCTTCTATCATGTTCGCACCGCAGTTCGAGCACGGATGCGAAATGGGGTTAAATCCTCGATCGAGGCTGCCGACAACCAGGTCAAGCAAGCGAATTGCGGCTTTCAGGAGACAAATGGGGGAAGGATCAAAGATAAAGGCGGAAACACGTTCAAGAACGTCGATAAAAAGGAGTGCAGTTAGATCTCCTACAGTTTTATGGGCAAAAGGCGCGGTTCGACATTTTTCGACAAATTTTTTCGACGACCCTCAAGTTTTTTTGACGCTCTTCCGAGAAGGAGAAACTATCTGAGGAGCAGATCGAGTGCGCTATTTCACTTCAGCTTTCACCATTCTCATGGGGATCACGCTTTTGGGAAGGGGCGTTCCACTGGTGAAGCTCTTCAGTACAGCCCATGCGGCCAAGCTAAACCCCAAAAAACAAAAGGTTGCTCAGGGTACGCCTTCAGATCCTCTGCCAGCGATGAAGAGCCTTCTCGCGCTTCAGACGGGATGGTCGCCAAAGGCTGTCGAACAGGCGCTGCAAAATACTCTAGGAGCGCCATCAAGTCGTGAGCCTCAAGTTTGGCGGTATGACGGCAAAGAGCGAGTGATTCTCGAGTTTTTTCATGACGAACTCACTGGGGTGAGTGTGGAATTCAATTCCCCGATCGAAGCCAAGCGGCTCTTACCACTTGAAACCCAAGGGGTACTCCGCCCGGCTCGTGAGGCTCGAGATGTCATCAGTGCCAAAATGATTTTTGAAGTTCCTGAGCGAGGGCTTCGTCTCGAGCTTTTAAGAAATCACACGACGGCGTTTTGGATCGCTCGACCGAGCTATTCTTCTTCTTCGTCTTCATCTTCGTCGCCGTCGCCGGTGCCATCTACCGACCAACGCATCAGCCTGGCTGAGGCCTTGCGACGATCTGCCCAGCCTCAACCGCCCCAGCTCCTCGTTCCCATTCAGCCCGGAGCGGCTCGATGAGATCAGGTTGGCTCAGCCCTGCAGGCTTTCACGCCCTTGATTCCCTATTTCAACTGTCAGCCCTACTTTTTCTTGCTGAAGGCTCCCTCGCACTCGCTGAGGATCGCTCGCCTGTGGTCTCTGATCCCACCTGCTTAGTATCTCCAGCAGACCCCACGGCCGAGCTCTTTCAAGATTTCAAGATCCCGAAGCCCGATTGCGGTGGTCACCTGAGTCAACTCGAGGCTGAGGCTGCTGCCGAGTATTCAAAGATTTTTCCAACTAGCCCGGTGACGACACAGACCATTTTTGGCGTCCCTGTCTCAGGCACCGCCCCTGAGCTGGCATCGCTCAAAGCAACGCTTCAGGGGAAGGTGCCCTCAGGTTGGCAAGCTGCCGCCCGGAGCTGTCCTGCTGTGATCTGTGCCCTGGGTAAGCTTTTAGGAAGTGAGGAATTGGCACAGCGAGTTTTGCTTTTTCATGCTCGAACTGGTTACGCGTTGAGCCTCAGCCAAGAGCTCAATCAAGCCAAAGGTGGACAAGTTTTCGAGCAACTGTGGTCGCCCTACGAAATCCGTGAGATTGAATCGCTTAGTCGCAAACTTCCAACGGAACTCAAGAGTCTCCCAAGACTTAAAAGAGTTCTTCGAGTGAAAGATGGCTATCGATATCACGGCCATGGCCCAGAAGTTGCCGCCTACACCCAAGCGACCCTGCCTGAGCTGGGCATCGGTAGCGAATCGATTGCCGTCTACGAGCGATCATCGATGCTGCAAGCGAGCCATAAATTTGAGAATTCGGCCGCTAGTTTGGTTCAAACCACACTCACACACGAGATCTGTCATAACCTTGATTTTCAGAGCCTTTACCGCCCAACGAGCTCAGAACGCCGATACTCGAGTAACGACCCAAAAGTGGGCTTCTACGGCCTTGGAAAATGGGAGCGTCCCGCATCGGCAGAGGGTGACTGGCGACCCCGCACCACCTCAGGGTTTGTATCGAACTATGCAGCTACTTCGCCTCTTGAAGACTTCGCAGAGAGCTGTTCGGCTTATCTACTCGCCCCCCACCATTTGAAAAGCGTCTCTCCCGAACGTTACGCCCTCCTTAAATCCCGCTTCTTCAAGGGCCGCGAATTCTTAGATGCTGAATGGAATCGACTCGGTGCAAATGGGGGCTGGCCTCAGCTTGCAAAGGCAGTTCAGAAAGCAGAACACGGCTGTGAGGCACTTTACGCACGCTGTATCGAGGGCAGTGCCATGAATGCCCACGGAGAAGTGGGGGTTCGGATTACTTCTGACCATATTTCTTGGTGGACACCACAATATCTGCATTACCCTGATCGATGTGTACGAACGGGTCGAGATCAGATGATGCTAGAGATCTTAAGCGCCATCAGCTCTGACCCCCAGTACTGTCAGAATCGAGACGATGCCCTGCTCGTGAAGGCCTCGAGAGAGCTCTGCTCGAGCTCGACAACAAAAATTCAGGAAACGGCGCTGGCTGTCGCTGCCACCATGATCGAGGACGCTCGTGAGAGTTGCCTCAAATCCTGGAATTACACTTCAGAGTGTGCCAGCGACCATTTGATCCGAAAAAATCCTCAAACTCTTGGGGCATCGGCCCTTACCAGGGCCGCCACACGAAGCCGTGTGGAAGCCATTCCCGCAAGAGCTGGAGGGCTCGAAAAAATCTTCGAGCAATTTCCTCCTCACCTCTGGCTGAGCGCTTGCGCGAAACAGATCACGGGTCTGAAGGGTCAGCTCAAACGCACCGATCGCGGCTACGAAGGAGCCCTTTGGTATTCCTCGAAGGATCAAACCAGCAAAGATATGGATTTCCGCTACCCGGTCGATACCCGCTCACCGAACACAATTCCCTTTGAACGAAGCTGTATTACCGCGATGAAAGAAGCATTAGAAAAAGAAGGGGCGAAACTTCCTGGAGTCGACAGGATTTCAGAATGGCGAGCTGCGATGAACTCTGCTGCTTTTCATCAAGCCTGGCGCGATTTTGAAACGGAAGTCCTCTCAAACCTTTCTTTTCTAACTCGGTTCTCTTCGCGATCGAAGGCGCTGCTCAAGAAATTCGAAGAAAAAAACCCAGAACAGCGAGGAGGCATCGCTTCAGATGACCTTGCCGAGGCGCTTTCGCGTATTCGACGCTAATTCGCCACGGGCCCCTGAAGGCCAGCAATCCAGCCCTCGACACTTGCTCGATCAGAAAAGGTTGCTGACTCAAAAAAACCAGGAAACGGTTCGATGAGAATGCCTCGGCGATGCAAAATCCACCCGGACACAGCAAGCATCACGGCATCTGCGAGGTCTGCACTGGCTGAGAAGCGTGATTCATCCTCAGATGTGAATTCGATCTTCTGTTCGAAAAGCCAACCCGCAAGCCGACTCCGATCTCGAACCCATTGTCGCGCCAGCTGTCGCCACATGAGACTCGGATAACCTTCGAAAAGAGTGTAGCGCTGAGATTGTCGTGAATAGGGCCAGATCGCCCATTCCTCGCGGCGCGGATCGCTGATCAGATCCTGCCAGACTCGAAAGGTTCCCGTCTGAATATTCTTCTGATAGGGCAGCTCTCGAAACACACTGTTGGCTCGGGCCCACTGCTCACAAAGTCGCGTGGGAATCAGCTCTTTCCCGCCCAAAAGAGAGGAGAAGAACGCTGCAGCGGGCTGGCGACCAAAACGCCGAGGCAGGGGTGCGAGTCGAGCCAGCGCCTCGCTCCAAAGTACTGACATCCGAGGTAACCCCAGTACCGCATCAACAAGAACGGCGATTCCGATATTGGCTTCATCTGCCTCTACCCGCGACTGTGACCGTAGGGCCGTGTCAATGACATCCAGATGAAGTCGCTCCAATCCTTGGCTCGAAGTCGAAAGGCGCGCAGACTGCCGATCGACGATGACCGCCGCCCAGGGCAAAGGCCGCGCACGCAGTCCGTTTGAACCGGGAAGCACTGCCCCGGTTTGGTCGATTCCAACGAAAACGTGAAAATCTAACTGCTGATGCATCTGCCCCGTGATATCCAAGACGGTGATTATGATCCACTATCCACAACAATATCGCGTCCGATCGGTGTCACCCTCGGGAATGATGACTTCCTGGGAATCCCAATTTTCAGCCGAAGGCATCGGCGCCGGAAAACCCGGCAGCCTGACCTGTGCCATCCCCCCTGAATTTCAAGGGCCCGGGGGCGGAGCCTCTCCTGAGGACTTGTACGCCATGGCACTTGCGAACTGTTTTGTCGCCACATTCAAGGTTTTCGCCGAGAAAAGCTCGCTTTCCTATGAGCGCATCGAAGTCGCCGGCGAATTGACCGTCGATCGCGACGAAAAGGGTGTACCCTGGATGTCGAGATTTCATTTGGTGGCGACGCTTTTTTCACCTAGCGATCCTACACGAGCAAAAACGCTTCTCGATAAGACTTCTCGCTCTTGTCTTGTTTTAAACTCGGTAAAAACCGAAAAAACATTCGAATTTCAAATCAACTGAGACATCAGCATCTTCCGGAGAAAATTCAAATGACATACGTAAAACCGCTGATCACCATGGTGCTTTTGATTCTGAGCTCGCTCCCCGCTGGGGCCTCGAAGAAACCTGAAACTCGTGAAGCCGCAAAGCCCCAGCAAGCGGCACACTTTTACGCGCAGATCGCCACCAATCTTTCGGGCCAAACTGTACCGCTCAGCACCTATGCGGGAAAGGTGAGCCTGGTGGTCAACACCGCGTCACGCTGTGGTCTAACGCCTCAGTATGAAGGGCTACAAAAGCTTCAAGAAAAGTACGCTGCACGCGGATTCACGGTTCTTGGATTTCCAAGCAATGATTTCCTGGGCCAGGAACCTGGAACCAACGAAGAAATTAAGCTTTTTTGCGAGAAAAACTATCACGTCACGTTTCCTCTGTTCGGCAAAGCTCGCGTCAAAGGAAGTGAAAAGCAGGCCGTGTACCACTATCTCACCCAGGGGCCTCAAGCCGAGTTTCACGGAGAGATCACTTGGAATTTTGAAAAGTTCCTCATCGGGCGAGATGGAAAAATTCTCGCGCGATTCAGTCCACGAGTCAGCCCAGAGGACTCTGAGCTCATTTTAAAGCTCGAAGAAGCACTTGGAAAAGCGAAGTGAGCTCGGCTTTTCGTCAAAGGCTGCCCCACTCTGTCGTCCTCAAGAGTGGTTTGAGCGTCCTGAAGGCTGGAATAGCTTCACCGATCAAGGTTGAGGCCGTTCCCTTTGAGATGCGAGTGCTCCTCTGGTAGATGTCTCTCGACATCGGCAAACATCCATGAATTTCATCCAGCTTCAAAATCCTTTGCCTCCGGGCTTCTGCGAGCACGAGTTCGAACATGAGTTCCATCTTCCGCTATCTCGTGAGCAAGCATTCGCATGGCTCTGTGATCCGAAAACCTTCACTCGTGGACAAATTCCTCCGTGGGGAGTCGAGTTTTTAGGCGGGGGCTTTGAAACGGGTGCTACCAACTGGCACTATGGGCCTTTTTTGAATTTTCCAGGAATTCTGACCGAGGTTCGAGCACCCGAATATCGAGATCTTCGGTATTTTTATGGTGCCTATGTCTTGTCGCCTCGCTTGGTGAGGCCCACTCGCCTCGAATTCTGGTTTGACCCCTTAGCAGAGAAAAAAAGCCGCGTTCGCCTTCGGGTTTCAGCTCAGGTACGACGTGGGTTCGGGATTTTTTGGTCACTGAGCCAGTGGCTTTTCTGGCCTCAATTTGGCTGGAATTTCTGGATTCTCGCCAGACTGGGTTGGGCGAAACACCTTCGCCTTCCTAGTTAGAATGGGCGTGTGAATGCGGGCAGATGAACACTAACGACCCTTGCTCTTGCGATAGACCCCAGCAGCCACGAGCTCGAGCGAATGCCCCAGAGCCACAAAAGACTCAGAATGTCCGACAAAGAGATAGCCGCCAGGCGCAAGACAGTCGCCAAGCTTTGCCAGCACCGAGGTAATTTCTTCTTGCCGAAAGTAGATCAGAACATTTCGCAGAAAAAGGATGTCGACCTCCCTCACGGGAGTGACCGGATCCAGGAGGTTCCACTGTTGAAATTGAATCTGTCGAAAGAGCTCATCTTTGAGGCGCCACCAACCCAAGAGTTCGCCTGTTCCGGGGTCAAAATTATCGACAAGCTGTTTTCTAGGAATCCCCTCCAGCTCATGAGCGCTATAGATCGCCCGCGAAGCGACCTTCAAGCTTTGAGAATCAAGATCGGTCGCAAGCACCGACCAAGAAAATGTTGGAATAGCCGCCGAAAAGGCTGTGGCAGGCCGACCGCGCGCCAACTCATCTAAGCAGATCGCGATCGAAACGGGCTCTTGTCCTGTGGAGCAGGCCGCCGACCAGACGCGAATCGCTCTACGATCTGACAAGATTTTCGGCAGGGCCTCACGTTGCAGGAATTCGAAGTGTTTGGGCTCGCGGAAAAAATGAGTGGTATGGGTCGTCACACCAGAAATGACCTCCACCATTTCATCCTGCGAGTGAGCTAAAAAGTAACCCAAGTACTCCTCGAGATCACGATGCCCTAGCTTTAAGGCACGACGAACCAGCCGGCTCTCGACTAACGAGCGCTTCTGTTCCGGCAGTTGCACACCCGAAACAGCCTCAACCCGACGCATAAGCCACAGCACCGGGTCACTCGAGGACTGAATTCCCAGGCGAAACTCTCGAAGCCAGTCAGTCCGCGCCTGACCATCGCTAATGAAGCCGTGGCATCCAGCCTCGGCACACTGAATCCGCCAGTCTAGGGCTCGCTTCGTGTCGCGGGGGAGGACTTGTATCCAAAGCCAACTCTCATTTTTGCGACTTCGAAGCGCTTCAGGAACCACCTTCCATGGAAGTGTTGTTTCGCCTGCCCTTACGAATTCATAATCAACGACGAGAAGATGGGGGCCTCGATGACCAGAGCTTAAAAATTCAGTTTTCGCGAAGCACGACCACTCCCAATCGGGAGCGTGTTCGATGAACTCTGACAACAGCGACGGCCGAGTCGACCACCACAGAGCACGTGGTCTCATCAGGAAGCCTTGCGCGCTTTCTCACGTGCCCTGAGAAGCGACTGGAAAAGATGGTAAGGAATGCTTTCAAGCGGAAGTTCCTCGACGGCAGCTCCAATATCGACTGCGGCTTTCGGCATTCCGTAGACGACAGAAGTTCCCTCATCCTGTGCGATGGTATGGTAGCCGGATTTCCAAATTTCCAGAAGCGACTTAGCACCATCCTTACCCATTCCAGTCAAAAGGGCAGCTGCGATCAGGTAACGCCGCGGATTGACCACTTTAAGAAATGCCTCAAAAGCGTAGTCGACCGATGGGCGATGCAAGCTAGGATGTGACTCTTGTGAGAGCTCGACTACAAGTTTGTCGATCTGGCGAATAAAGCCTAATTGGTAACCACCAGGGGCAACGTAGATGGTGTTCTTTTCGAGCACCATACCTTGAGCTGCCTCTTTCACTTTGACCCGTGACACATCATTCAGTCGCTCTGCAAAGAGGCGCGAAAACAGAGGTGGAATGTGTTGGACAATAACCACCGGTGGACACTGCGTGGGAAACTGCGCCAATAAAGACCGGATGGCATCGATGCCGCCAGTCGACGCGCCAACGAGGATATAATCCGAGCACAACGAGTCCGCAGCCGGTGGCGAGTACTGAATCCCCCCTGCGGTAACAAGCGGGCCTACCGATGAGACTTTTTCACTTCCACCGTTGCGGGCTTTCGCTCGTGTAGCCGGTCCAAATAGCCGTGGCTTTTGCAGTGCTGCTGCCCGAACGCTCTGACGGATCGCCTCGGCCTCTCTCAAAAGATTCAATCCCTCAGGCTTCTGAACAAAGTCGCTAGCACCAAGATCAATACAAAAAAATACGTCGCGCGCCTCACGCTCTGAGATCGAGCTGATCACAACGACCGGAGGGTGCTCCATCCCCTGAATCGACCGCAAATAAGAAGCGCCGTCCATGCGGGGCATATGAATGTCTAGGGTAACGACGTCTACAGAGCGGGTCTTCAGTAACTCGATTGCTTGAAGTGGGTCGCTAGCTTCGCCGACCACTTCAAACCCAAACTCGGAAGACAGAATTTTCTTGAGCATGGCCCGAAGTGAGGGCGAGTCATCGACCACAAGGACCCGAGTAAAACCCGATCGCTCGAGCGGATTCGCCTCGCGTAGCGAACTGGGCGAACGAATTTCCGCAGCGAGGCCATAGATTGCCTCGGCCCTCGCCACCAACCCTGTGGCCTTGCGATCTAAGGTCTCCGAGGCACCGATATAGATCATGCCTCCGGAAAGCAGAGCTGAGGCCATACCTTTTGCCACTCGCACGACATCATCAGGTTCAAAGTAGATAAAAACGTTGCGAACGAAGATCGCGTCGAATTTTCCATCAGGAACCACGCCATCCAGGAGATTGCCACGAGCAAAGGAGCACTGCTGCCAAACATCATCCCGGAGTCGATAATACCGCGACAGATCGCCGTGACCCCTCAGGAGATACTCCTGCCGAATCGACGGAGAAATCCTGGAGACGAGATCTTCATGAAAGATCCCCTGTGCTGCCTGCTTCACCGCCCGGTCATCAATATCGGTTCCAATAATCTCAAGCTGAGGTAACGGGGCATGAAGACGCCTCGACTCATCCCAAATCGCCATGGCGATACTGTAAGCTTCTTCGCCGGTAGAGCACGCAGCCGACCAAATTCGAATCTTCTGTCCACGAATAATTTTTTCACGAAGATGCGTCGACACCAAATAATCGAAATGCCTCGTATCTCGAAAAAACTCAGTCGTATGAGTCGTCAAGAGCGAGACCAGCACAGGAATTTCGTTTTGCCGATTCGCGCGAAAATACTCGAGATAAGTCAAAATCGCACTTCCGCCCTGCCGTGATAGCTGTAGATCAATCATGCGACGGGTCAGCCGAGTTTCGATCTGGCCTAGCTTATCATCTGTCCAGATGACGCCGGTAATGGCGGTTACTGTATCTGCGAGCTCGAACTCTGGCTTCTGCAATCGCCTGCGAATCCTTTGTAAAGCGCCGTAGATCTCGTCTTCACTCGATTCGATGAGTAGCCAGTCAATGATCCCCCACGTGACCCACCGCTCACGTAGAACAGGCGAGACCATTCGCGCGATCACCAAGATCACCTCTCCTGAGATCACGGACTTCGAAGACTCAAGATCCTCAGATGAGACCACTCGCACTGAAGCCGTGGTCGGGTGCCCGTCAGAAGGAAAGGACACCGACAGCCCAGCTCGCGAGGCCGAAGCCCGAATCTTAGGTAAAACCTCTCGAAGGCCGGGCCGCGACTCCCAAGAGCGGGGTATCGCAATCCCGTAGATTGATGGCATCAGCCTGTCTTCCAACGATGATCATTGCGGTCAATCACCGGTGCATCGGAAGGATCCACTGCCAGGGATGTCGGTACCGGGTCTCGTACGGGCATCGGAATCACATGAGACTTGTGGTCACTGCTCCTGCCAAGTCCGGCAATACGTTCTGCCGGAGTCAGAACCGACGCCTCTCCACCCACATCCTCCTGCGCCTTCCCAGAAACAATGGCTTTGAGTCGACCCAATAGCCCTGTCAGAGACTTTGCTTCCATCGCCAAAGTTTGAGCCTGATTGGCCATCTCCTCGGAACTTGCAGAGTTCTGATGAGTCTCCCGTTCCATGTCTGTCATCGCGTGATTAATTTCACTCATCGAGTGGTTCATTTGAGTGAAGACTTCCGAGCACTGCGTTGCCGTATCCTTCGCAGTATTCACTTTTTGGCTGGTCGTTAAGACAATCTCTTTCACCTGGTGAGTGCTCGATGTCAGAAGAGCATTGATCTCCTCGGCCGCTTTACCACTTACTGCTGCTAGCTTGCCCACTTCTTCAGCAACGACCGCAAAACCCTTTCCATGAGTTCCGGCCCGGGCTGCTTCGATCGAAGCATTAAACGACAAGAGCCGAGTCTCAAATACGATATCGTTAATCACTTTGGTCTTGGTTTGAATATCATCAATCACCTTGATCAAAGACTCGAGCTTCTGATTTGACTCGTAGACCTGCTCCATGGATTCGTTCATCTTCGCGACAACCGATCGGCCACGTTCTGATTCCCGCTTTCCAGCTTCAGAAATGCTCAACGTTTCGGTGATCGCCGAAGCGTTCTCAGTAGCAGAGGTCGCGATCTGCTGCGAGGCAGAAGCCGTGTTCTTACTAGCAAGCTCAATCGAGAGCACCGAGTTTGAGAGCTGCTCTGTCAGCTTTAGAAGGGACTTGGTCAGCTTCTGTGCAACGCCGAGATTGAAAAAGAAGCTGCATAACAAAGAAACCGTGATGATCGTCATCACGGCAACGCCGCCTTTTTCCAACGATCGAGTGAACTTCTGATCAGCTGTTTTAAAACCCTGATCGGCAAGCTCCTCAGCTTTTCGAAGCATGCCCTCCATCTTGGCTCGAGTGGGCTTGTAGCGCTCGAGATAAAGAGCCTGGGCGCGATCGTTCCGCCCCTGACGCACCAGCTCGCCGAACTCATTCTCGAGTCGATTCATCACCTGCTCGTCCATAGCGGCAATTTGCTGAAGGAGCTCAGTGACAGCTGGATCAATGGAGATCTTAGATGCCTGCCCCAGGAGCTCAACCGCCTTCTCGTCAGCGGCAACTTTTGATTCCCACTCGGCTTTGTTCGACGGGTCCAAAAGAAAGCCACGCATGCCGATGGTCATCTCATCAAACTGCTGCCTCAAATCACCGAGCCGTGAGCTAATCGCCCCGTATTTCACTGCTTGAACTCGAGCCTCACTGACTGTCCTAAAGAGCCAGGTGCCGCTGCCAAACACCACGAAAAGCACGGCAAAGCTTGCCAGAATCATACGAGCTTTAAGAGAAAATGATTTCATGCTGCCTCCGAACGGACTGTTTCAATTCGTTGAAATTGAGCTGAGAGATCGATCACCAGAACAAGTCCGGTGGTCAGCTTCGCCACAGGCTCACTACTCGAACTCGATTTTGAAATCTGCTCATCAGGAATCTCCTGAACACTATCTACTGAGTCGACTAGCGCCCCAATCGAACCTTGAGTGGTGTCGACGACGAGAATGAGTCCTGGTACTGCCTCAGAACGCGAGGGAAGACCAAGCTTGGAGCGAAGGTCAAAGACACTGATGATCTGGCCCCGAAGGTTCATCACGCCCTTCATGTGGGCAGGGCTATGCGGAACGGGCTTGATTGTCGGCACTTTAATCACTTCACGAACCTGCACCAACGGAGCCGCGTAACTCTCACCGTGGAGCCTGAAGAGCAAATAGCGCGACTCGTGAAGTGCGCTCTCCTCGGTTTCAGGATGCTGCGACATCGGGGTTCCTCCCTAGATGATTTTTTGAAGCGTAAGCTTGGTAGAGATCTAGTAAATCAAGAATCAGACTAGGCTCTCCATTACTAAGCACAGCACCACCCAGGATTCCTGGAGTTCCCGCGACCTCTGGACCTAAAGGTTTGATCACCACGTGCTGCTGACCCACAATATCTTGAACCTCAAAAGATACTTTTCCGCCGGGGGTCGATACGACGAGGCTTGCCCTCTGGCCCTGGGCGACTCTCTCGCCAAGAAGCTTACCGAGACAAAGCGATGGCATCACCTCGCCACGCAAATTCAGAACACGATTCTGTCCCGCGAACTGCTGCACCTGCTGCTTTCCTGGCTCGATGACCTCAACCAGCTGTGAAATCGGCACAACATATTGCCCGGTACCGACATCGACCACGAGCCCGGGGATGATCGAGAGTGAAAGTGGCAAGGCGATTCTAAATTGCGTGCCCTTGCCAAGCGCCGTGGTGATCTGAATCGTGCCCTTGATCTCCTGAACCGAGCGACGCACGACATCCATCCCGACGCCACGACCTGAGATTTCGGTGATCTGATCGTTCGTTGAAAAGCCGGGCAAGAAAATGAGATCATACACCTGCGCTTCGGTTAACGCCGCATCTGCGCTGATCAAGCCCTTTTCGATCGCTTTTCTTCGGATCTTTTCGGCATCAAGCCCCTTACCATCATCCTCAATCAGAAGAACAAACTGATCATCCTGCTGGAAAGCCACCATTCGAATTTGGGCTTGCCCCGGTTTTCCCGCCGACTGACGCGTCTGAGGTGACTCAATCCCGTGGTCAACAGCATTGCGCACGATATGAGTGATCGGATCGGTCATGCGCTCGAGAATGGTCTTATCGATCTCGATCGACTCTCCTTCAATAAGAAACTCAATCTCTTTTCCCTGCTGCGAGGAAAGATCGCGAACGATTCGCGCCATTTTCTGAAATAGCGGCTTCACAGGAACCATTCGAAGCGTCATCGAAAGGTCTTGAATCTCTCCGACGAGCTTCTCCATATACGAAAGCGTCTGAATCGCGTGGCCCGTACCCGTGGTTCCGTGGACCCGATGGCTCGACATAATGCTCTGGTTCACCACCAGCTCACCAATCAAATTGATGATCGAATCGAGCTTGGTTAAAGGAACTCGAATCGACTCATTGGCTGGCTCGCTCCGGCGTGAGGCCTCTTTGAGGCTGGCTGTGACCGTAGGCACCACCCCAAGCCAAGGACCTGAATCGCTTGATGACGTCACTGCTACTGAGGCAGTCGCCGCCACTGGAGAGTACTGATGAAATTCCCGGACGATTTCGGTGGTATCGAGTGAAAAATTCGCGTTTTCGCCGATTCCATCAACATAACTTTTCAGAGTATCAAGACCACGAAGTAGCGTCGTACCCACAGCCTTTGAAACCTGCACTTGGCCTGATCGGATGAGAGCAATGAGGTCTTCCAAGTGATGAGCGAAATCCGATAACGAAGAAAAGCCGACGGCCTTTGCAGAACCTTAAAAATTGTGGGCTAAACGAAAGATCTGTTCGATTCGCTCTTTTGAGCCATCGCCGCCGTCAAGTGCAATAAGCGCGGCTTCAGCTTCGTCAAGAAGTTGGCGCGCCTCTTCAATAAAGGTCTGGCGGATCTCTGTATCGATATCAACCATAGCTCTACGCGTATCGGCGCCAGAGTCGACTTCATTAAAAAAACGGATGGCACTCGATTTGACAGATCAGCGCGCCCCAAGGGGTTGCATCGGATTTTTAAGTCAGATCACTTTCTTTGGGCACGCCACTGAAGCGCGTCTCGAGGATAATCGGTGATCAAGGCGTCTACACCAAGGGCCTCTAGCCGATTCCAGTCTGAGGAGCTGTTTGCCGTCCAGGGCACCACCTGAATTCCAGCGGCATGAGCGATTTTCACATCCTCGCTCGTCAGCCATTCGTGATTGGGCGAGACCACCTGGGCGTTACCCGCCGCATGTGCCAGTTGCACGAGTGACTCCTTCGGTCGATCCTCAATCAATGCCGAAAGCGTTGCATGGGGAGCGAGCTTTCGTGCTTCTACGAGTGTTCGAAAATCAAAAGATTGGATGATGGTTCCCGAAAGAACTCCGTGCCGCTCGAGCGCCCTGACGAGCAGCCGCGCAAATTCTTGCGGAGCGGGCGCAAGCTCGGGATGTTCCCGCTCACTTTTCATCTCGATGTTGAATTTCACACTGCGTGCCGCACTGAGATTCGATTTCTGCAGCCATTCAAAAACCTCATCCAGTGTTGGAATACGGGTTCCTGGGATCAAAACCTGCCTCGAAAATCGGGGGTTTCTGAGTGCCCCACAGTCGAAGCCCTGGAGCTGCCGCAGGCTCAATTGAGAGATGGCCACGGGCCTCGTCGGGCCACGGGCCGCCCTGCAGATCGCGGGGTTGATCTTTTGGTCGTGATAGACCACTAGCACTCCATCACGGGTCACGCCCAAGTCCATCTCAAGCACATCGGCACCGGCTCGCAGCGCTTCTTCAAAAGCCGGCAGCGTGTTCTCGGGATGGGTTCCACGCGAGCCGCGATGTCCATGAATCTCGAGCATCCGAGATTCGGTGCGCGCTTTTACTCCCGAAGCACATGACGGAAGCACTGCCATCAAGAGGCCTCCGGCGAGCACCACACGGCGGTTCATGCTAGCGCCCCCCTGCCATTGCAGAATCTCTCGCGCTAACTCGTCGATGATGTGAGCGACTCATATGCAAAGTCCAGAAGACCGTAAAAAGAGCACAAATCGCGACAAAAACGAAGACCTGAGACCAGCCTAGCTTATCGGCCAAAACGCCTGCGGCCCACGCTGCAACCGCACCACCGAGATAGCCGACTCCATCAATGATTCCGGTACAGGTGCCCGCGCCCTTAGACCCGGCAATATCCAGAGTGAGCGCGCCTGCCGACATCGAATAAGGTCCATAGAGAAAGAATCCGCTGAGCCCCAGAAGCGTCACAATCCAGGCCTGCTTCGACACACCATAAGGAATCAGAATCGAAATGGCCAAAAGAGAGACGAAGAGCCCCGCCAACATCACAGCCATCACTCCCGTGCGATCACCATTCTTCGAATGCCGATCGGTGTACCATCCGATGAAAATCGTTCCGAGGCAGCCGAGAAGCGGAAAGACCGCCGAAGACAAGGCCGCCCCCACATTTCCCATGCCCTGGTCGACGAGGAACTTAGGAGTCCAGAAGAGAAAGATGCTTCGAAGAAGGTGCGAAAAAAAGCTGAAGACGAGCACTTGTCGAAAGAGATCGATTTTGAGTAGACGACGAACAATTTCGAGCGCAGGCGGAGCCTTTTCATCGTGGCCACCGAAATCGGCAAGCGACGCGCGGTTTCCCGCAGACTTGCCAAAGCGCACACCGGGGACGACGTCCTGCGGAGTCTCACGACTTGCCAGCGCAGCCCAGATGAGGACACCGACGACTACCAGCGCAGGAATGAAAAACAGCCCCTTCCATCCCACCTGCATCGCAATCAACCAGCCGCAGAAGATTGATGCGACGACGCTGCCAAACTGGAAATTGATACTAATCAAGCCCATGACCGTTCCATGGCGCTCGGGCTCATACCACTCACCGATGGCCTTGATGATTCCTCCCCATCCCATCGACAGGAAATACCGACAGACGCACCAGATCGTGGTGAAGTAAACGATTCCCGTTTTTAGGGGAAAAAGCAGGTTACAGAGAATGGCCCCAGCCATCCCGAGGAGAAAGACCCTCTTTCCACCAATTTGATCAGCTAGAGGACCGGTTGTGAACTTTCCGATAGCGTAAGCCACTTCAGAGAAAGTGAGAATCACTGCAAGATCAGTATTCGAATATCCGAACTCCTGGCTCAGCAGCGGAATGGCCACCGAAAGGTTTCCGCGAACTAAGTAATAGCCCACGTACCCGAGAAGCATGACCCAGAACGTTGAGGTTCGCCATCGCTGAAGCCTCACAGCCTCATCAGACGTAGGAAGACGCAGGGTTGGGTGGGCAGATAGGGCATGACTCATATCCCCAGTCTGACCGAAACCAAGAAAAAGGAAAGTTTGTCTTCGATGGAGGTCGGCGTCCTACAAAAGCATGTGGCTTGCAAACAAAACCAACACAATCCTGACAATCGCGTCCTAGCGGCCATGCTAGTCGGGCACCATGAAATTTTGGATGAAGCCTCTTATCATTTTGATTTTGCTGACAACCGCAATGACGGCCCAAGCCGCCGAAGTTCCGGCAAGCGCTGCGGGGCCGGCTCCAACACCTACGACTCTGCCCGCCCCGGCCACCAAACACTGGTATGAGAAGCTTTCACTGCGAGGCTACACGCAGGTGAGATACAACCGCCTACTTGAAACCAACCCCCAGCTGAAATGCGAGCAGTGCGACAAGAGCTGGGGCGACGGCGGCTCTTTTTTTCTGCGTCGTGCGCGCCTGATCCTCTCAGGTGACGTCCACGACAGAGTTTTCGTCTACATTCAGCCTGACCTTGCTTCTGAGAACTTGAATCTTCTTCAGGTGCGAGATCTTTATTTCGACTTATTTCTTACCGAAAATCGCGAGTTTCGGCTGCGCTTCGGACAGAGCAAGGTTCCGTTTGGCTGGTCAAACCTGCAGTCGAGCTCAAACCGACTGATGCTAGATCGTGCTGACGCTATCAACAGTGCCGCGCCCAATGAGCGTGATCTTGGCGTTGCCTTTTATTGGGCTCCCGCCGAGATCCGAAAGCGCTTCAAAACACTGGTCGATAGCGGCCTCAAGGGCTCTGGCGACTACGGCGTTTTCGGTCTCGGGAGCTTTAATGGCCAGAGCGCCAATAAAGCTGAAGCCAATAACAATCGAATGCTAGTCACGCGAGTCAGCTATCCGTTTCTCCTCGAGTCAGGACAATTCTTGGAACTCGGAGCTCAGGCCTATTCTCAGCAGTTCGTGGTCAGTAGCGTCAGCTCTGGCGTCTCGGGCAGTCGAAACCAGCGTGATGCGCGGGCCGCGCTGAGCGCGATCTGGTACCCTCAACCGTTTGGCCTGGAAGCCGAATGGACCTCGGGAGTCGGCCCGGCCTATGACCCGGCGGTAAATGCACTCACCAACAAGAATCTATCGGGTGGGTACGTAACCGCCATGTGGCGCCATTCTCGTGATGGCATCACGACCACTCCGTTTGTTCGCTACCAGAAATATGACGGAGGAAAAAAGCACGAACAGGATGCTCGGTATTACGAGGTCAGAGACTGGGAGCTTGGTGTTGAGTGGCAGCCCGTACCTGCCTTTGAGCTCACGGCGGAATATGTGATTTCAGATCGCCTGACCCGCGACGCCTCGAAAACCAACAACGACCAGAGCGGAAACCTGGTGCGGCTTCAGGCGCAGTTTAATTACTGATCTTTTTTTGAGATTCGAGATTTGTGGCACTGTGGCAGATCGACCTCGAAAAGCGCCAAGCCCTAGCGCCCGAAACTGTGCAGGCAGATGCCAGGGCGTCGAGCTCAACAGCAATTGCCTGAGAGGCTGATCACGTCCAAATCTGGTGAAATTGATCGTGATCACGAAGGTACTCGTAACCAGCGATCGGCAATCCATTTTCAAAACGCCAGACCTGTACGCTTCGATATTCGAAGGCGACACCACCCCGACTCAGCTTGTAAGTGCCAAGCACCATGGCATGACGATCACTCACTAACATGTCGTGAATTTCAGACCGAAAAGTTCCGCCCGAAAGCTCCTTCATCTTGGTCATCAGCCCCGCGAATTGAGCACGGTCGTGCTTGCCAGAAAGGAGGGTGTTACCTTTGATCTCAAAAGTGAGCTTGGGCGAAAACTCACGCTCAATTGCAGCGACCTCTCCCGTTTGCCAGAGCTCATACAGACGCTTGATCGAAGTTTCGTGCTGTGAATTCATGTCTTCTCCTTGATGGGCCATTGAAATGCGGTGAATCATCGCCACATCCTGAAGAGGATGCAAGGCCTTGCTAGGCTTCGTCGATTGGCATTCCTTGGCCCCCGCGGCCCCCCGCACGAAAGGGTGCTGTAGGTAGAGGAGATTCGAACCCTCGTTACCCTTTCGGGCAAATACGCTTTCGAGGAACTTTCGGTGTTCCTAGGAAGCTTTTTGAAAACCGAAACTTAGCAATTATAACCGAGAGTTGGCGGCGATCTCATTGCGACCGGCTTTGATGAGTTTTGCCGGTCGTGTTCACCCTGCCCCACCATATAGGTCAGAAAACGTATTTTATACCCACTGTGTAGGTCAAAATCATTAAGCCGCAGTCGCCCTTGAGTTAGTGATGAGTCATGGAACGTCGCACCCTCTCATCGGTGCTCGAGTCGAAACTCAAGGGCACCCCCAAGAGCATCCTGATCGTCGGTCCGAGGCAGCGCGCACGCCGAAGCAGAGTTTAACGTACTTGCGAAACCAAAAGGTGGGCCCGACCATTTTAACTGGCGAGTTTCATCAGATCCGGAGCGAGCTCGAGGGTTTTCCAGAGTCGCCAGGCCGTTTCCATATTGCACCCCAGGAGCTTTGCGGCCTGATATGGATTTGCGGCGCGCTTGGCCGTCATGACATGGGCGACGTCCGCTCGAAAGTTGGCCCCCATGAGCGCACGCATCCGCAGCCACGCATTTTTGGTTAAGATGCCCTCCCACGTCAGGACCTTTTTTTGATCCGCGGGTGCAATCGCAGCGGTGCGGATGCTGAATTCAAGAAACTCCTGATCCAGACCGCGCTTGGAAATCGTGTAGGAGTCTTGCTCAAACGTGAGAGCCTCTTGCTGTGGCATCGACTTTTGAACCACAGAAACAAGGATCGAGAAACGTCGATCTCCCGCCTTGACCTGCTTCAGGGCAAGAGCTCCAAGCACCGGCAGATAACGTGGGGGCAATTCTCGACTCAGTGTCTTCAGTCGCTCCACATGAACGAGCGCCCTCGCTTTTTCTAGCCAGGCGAGAAGCATAAGGAACAGCTTCCTCTCACTTTCAACCATTCGAACAATACTCAAAATCGTGCGTTCAGGGTCCGCCGCTGACGATGATGGTTCGCCATAAAAGGCAAAACCCAGCGAGATCAACTCCGGCTTGAGTTGTTCGAATGAAGAAAAATCACTCATGGCCGAGCCTCTGTTTCAGAACTGTCAGACGAGCGCGAACGCGGCCGGGCCAGAGCTCTGATGCATCTCGCTCCAAAAGCCAGTCCCCCCAAACCGCCACTTCGCTCCAAGAAACCCTCATTTGCAGAATATCGTCCAGATCCTGGTCGTCACGATCACAGAAGGCGAAAAGCTTCGTGGCCAAGAGGTCACTGCGTCCTAGAGATTCCACAACCAGAGAGCGGCCCCGGTAGATCGGCGTCGTTCGCTCTCGCCATCCCGGTTGAAGGTCGTTTGCCAATGAAGCGGGGCCGTTGTTCAGCCAACCGGGTTCAAGCCCATGTCGTTTACCGACTTCCGCAGCAATCTTTTGAAGCACAAGATCGAGCTCCGGCGTGATGACATCGATGTCCCTGGTGCTGCGAGAGATCACATCCACAGCAAGCAAGGCACCGCCTCCGCAAACGACCAGGGTGCGCCTTTCGCCGGCTGCGGCAAGCTCCCGGTCCAATTCCGTGAGGATTTCCTTAAGGTTGTTCGGAGCCAAGGTCATATAATATGGATAATCCAAATGCCTTGGATAGTCCATATCTACCAAGTGCCGCTCGGCCAATAGGCTTAACTATTTGAATTATATGCCCATTATCGGGCCCAGGGGGTTGCCTCATGTTTGAACCAGACAGGCTGGACCTCGGCATGGGCCCTCGGGTGAAATTTCATGCTCCACCGATAGGATGAAGAATATGGGCTCATGCGAAAGCATCTGCTGCCCATCTTAGGGAAAATGAAGCTTGTTGAGGCTCGATCTCAGAAGATCGGGCGCCTCAGTCGAGGCTTCACGCTGACGACAGAAAGGCCACACCTCTTCCACCCGAAGTGGTCGCAAGGGATCGTGTGCGCCGAATGCGAGTCGGAGAAATCTTCGGAGAGGATTGCCTGAAATCCGCCCCTGACTTTGGAGCGGCCTCGCTGATCTTTCAGCATGGGGCGGTGCCCGGGTTCTGGTAAACTCTGACCCGAAAGGGCTCATTCTGAAGGCAAAATCCTATTGGGCTGATTACTTAAGGAGGGCGAGAAATGACTAAGATCAACAAGGCTGCTGTTTCCTACCAGGATGACTTGGTCGAGTCGCTTCGCGGTGACGAAGAGGCGCAGATCGAGTACATCCGCGCGAGCTTCGAGGACAATGGCGATGAGCCTGCCGCAATCCTCTCTGCAATCCGATCGGTCGCCGCAGCTCGCGGATTCAAGAGCTTCGCTGAGTCCGCGGAATTGAACCGCGAGAATCTCTACCGTGTCCTATCCGATGGCGGAAACCCGCGTCTGGATACGTTCTTCAAAATCGTCGATGCGCTCGGGCTTCGACTTTCCGTCGAGCCGAAGCGAAAAGTCTCGTGAGGCCGGCTGATTAGAAAACGATCGAGAGTTCAATGCCCCTCTCCTGGGTGTCGGCAAGGCCCCATGGCGTCTCTGGGGTGTGGGTTTTTAGGATCTGCGAACGACCTAGCCCGACTCATCATCACCCCACGATAACGTTAGGGGTAAGCGCGCCAGATGTTCTTTGAAATCGAACGAACACGAAGAAGCATTCAGGAAGCAAAAATGAAGACATCGAAGCCGTGTTCCGTTCAGGCCTGGCGCTGTCACTATGAATACAGGTGAGCCCACCAGTGTTGCCTTGGATGAGACCACCATTCACGAACTGAAGAAGCTCGCCGCGAAGCAGGGCATTCCTTACCAGGTGCTGATTCGCGTTTTTATTCTCGATGGCCTCGACAGGATGAAGAAGGCGGCCTGAAACAGTGTTTCCGATTACTTGGAGCTGAGCTCCAATCGCCGTGCTTCGAATTCCCGGAATGCACTCACTGATCCCTCAGCCTAACAGAACTTCTCTACTTGCGAGAGATTGCAGGCCTGTTGACTCGCGACCAGCGCGGCCTGCTCCAGTCCTTGGCGATCTCCCCAGTGAATGTAGGCCGCGAGCCGATCTTTCACACAGTCGGTTGGCGTCAGGAGCTTGAGCATCTTACCCTCGACGACTCGTTCGGCAAACTCTCGGATCGGCTCGTCGCCAATGACCAGAGCCGTTCCTGGAAATTCGTCCATGTAGACCGACTGGGGATGGCGAAAGAGGCGCGACTTGTCTTGAAGAAAACCGAGGCCCTCCATCACTGCTTTGATCTTTCGGCGATCGGCAAAGCTGACGAAGTCGAGGTCAAAGCTTTCAAATTGATTGTTCGAGTAGATGGACACGACTGCGCCACCCGACAGAAAGGCATCAATTCCAGCGTCCTTCAGGGCTTGGCAGACAATTGCCCCGAGCTGTTCGATGGTCGTCTCGCGTTCAATCATCTCGACCTCGGAAGGGGCTTGCCCGCCCTTCTGGGACGCCTGCGCTCAGAAAGGAAACTCCTTTTGAACTCCTCTGGAAGCAGGGCACTACCGCGGGCCAGCAGACTGCGGAGCTGTGAGAGATAACCGCACCGTGAATTCCACTGATAGACGCGAGTTTTTCCCACAAGCCTGCTTGCCAGTACCCCCTCGCGCTCGAGGCGCTCTAATTGCCTCTGAACTTGGCTCACGGGAAGCTTGAGGCTCTCAGCTATGGCGCGCGGATAGCTCGATTCGAGCTCCTGCAGGTAGAGGAGAACCTTGGCTGCCGTTTCATTACCGAAAAGACCAGAGAATATCATGACCTTTAAAAAAGGTCTCATGACCCTATTAAAAGGTCAGCAAAAAGAGGTCGCTGCCTAGCACGCCTATGTTAAAGCTGCTCCTATGCGCCTCCTGGCCGTTAGTTTGCTTCTTTCATCATGGATCTACGCCTCTCCGGCAATCGGTCAGGAGATTTCCGGATCCTGCAATCCGGTCACTCTTCAGCAGCGCTCTCTGGAACTCCAGCAGCTTCAGCAAGCCGACCAAGACGACAGAAAGGCCACACCTCTTCCACCCGAAGTGGTCGCAAGGGATCGTGTGCGCCGAATGCGAGTCGGAGAAATCTTCGGAGAGGGTTGCCTGAAATCCGCCCCTGACTTTGGAGCGGCCGCGCTGATCTTTCAGCATGGGGCGGTGCCCGAACACTTCTTTCAAGCTTTCCTATGGTCGAAGAGAGCTGTTGAGCTGGGCGATCCTTCCCAAAAGAAAATGATGGCAATGGCATTGGATCGCTATCTGATCAACAGCGGCCAGAAACAGCTCTTCGGCACTCAGGCCTTCTCACTATTACAGAATACGAGCTGCTGGTGTCTTCAGCCGGTCGAACGAGCATTCTCGGACAAGACGAGGCTCGAGTACCTGGGGAGAACTCTTTCTGATTCGATCAAATGGGTAGAGAACCTGAACCAGGGCAAGGCCTGTCCGAAGGATGTCGAGTGTGCCATGGTCCTTCGCCCGACCCCAGCCGGAACGGTGCCCGGGTTCTGGTAAACTCTGACCCGAAAGGCGGCCCGAACGCCACTCAGAAATAAAAAAGGCCCCCATCTCTGGGAGGCTTATTGACTTGAATGGCGGAGAGGGAGGGATTCGAACCCTCGTTACCCTTTCGGGCAAACACGCTTTCGAGGCGTGCGGATTCAACCACTCTCCCACCTCTCCGTTGAAAAAATTTTGAATGTCGTTAGAAGGCCGTTTGCCATTCTGAGCCCGACGGACCCGACCATAAGCCAGCCACCTGTGATTTGGGAACCATTTTTTTGCGCTGGGCCTCCCAAGCCCTGGTCTCCGCCCCTAAGGCTTCTGCCGATAGACGATGTAGGCATCGAGATCACGAAACTCGGATCCCACCTGACGTTTTGGCAGCGTTCTTCCCGAAACCGTCTCGAGAGCACTGCCGTCGGGACGCATTTCAAAGAAAAGTGGATCAACAATCGCCGCCACAATGAAACTCGAAGGCTTGAGCTTCAAAACCACGACTTCATGACCATCTGTCTTTTTCTCAACACGAACCTTAAACAGCTCAAAACCCACGGTCTCGGCCCGATCCCACACTGCAAATCGAAAACGCAGCGATTCGCCGCGAGCCAAGCGCTCCCAATGCTTTCGAACCACCGGAATGAACATTGGACCAGTGGCCCAGATCTCCGGAAGCTTTTCATCCGCGTGACGCACTTTTCCCTCAGGCGTGCGCAACGTAAACCGAAGTTTACCGTCACTCACTTCAACAACTCCGGAAGAGCCCGTCTGAGTGTGATCCACCGTATAGCGCAGGGGCGCACCAGCCGCATCAAACTCCATCTTTTCAGTGGCGAGCATCTGCCCATCGGGAGCACGAAAAAAAGACTGAGACGATAAGCCATCAACCCCGAAATTTTGCTCAATCGTGAAAATCACCCGGTCACGAGCACCTTGAATTTCATAAGCCTGAGCCAGAACGCCCTTCAACTCTGCAGCAAGAGCCCCATTTCCCGTCAACAAGAAGCTGATCGCGACCAAAAAAACACTGAAGCGCTCTAGGCGCCAAGATTGATGCATGAGCTGGTCGTAACCGATGATCACGAGGGCTCAAAAATAAAAAAGGAGGATCGCGCTTCCTCGAAGCGAACCTTTCGGCGCGCTTTTCATCGGCTGCAGGACCCTCCCCAAGTCACCAAGTTCGCAGCTTTCCCCTGGCTTCCCAGAGTCTCTTTCGATCTCAGCAACTGCCCTGATCTATTGCGAATCGGGTGCCAAAGGATTGGGAATATCTACAGCCACCGGCGCATGGGGCGCCGTTGTCCGATCGGCGAATTCATACTTCCTTAAGCGCTCAATGGTCGCCCGAAACCCACTCTTGACCATTTCGGCCAACTTTCGTGGCGACAGGCTAAAATGTTCGCCGAAAAACATCTGCGCGTCCTGCGGATTCGGATGAATGTAAATCGTATCGACATCTCGACGATGATGGAGCTCGGCCTCAAGAACTTCGAGAATTCTCTTCGAATGATGCTCATCGATACCGTGTTCCTTGCAGTAGCGCTCAACGGCGAGGATCGCGTTTCGCTGCGTGACTTTTCCGTGAACGTACTGATT
>JBDLQW010000032.1:0-9558 GCA_039800365.1 Pseudomonadota bacterium | reverse complement strand
CGGGGTTGATCGAGTCGGATTTAGATTTAGTGATTCAAGCGTACTCGGCTCGTTTAGCTGGTTTTCACCTCAGAGTGCTTTCAAAAAATGAATGGCGTGCGTTGGTTTTTGAGCGAAATCTCTGGCTGTGCGCGGTGAGGGAGAGGGTCAAGTGAGATGATTTCTCGTTACAGTAAACCTGAGATGGCCGAGCTTTTCTCAGAGCGCGCGCGCTGGCGCTACGCTCTACGGGTTGAGCTAGCGGCTTGCGAAGAAATGCAGGCTCGGGGTTGGATTCCTGCTGCCGAGGCCTCACGATTGATTCGAAAACTCAAGCGAATCGAGTCGGAGGGTGGCGTCGATGTCGAACAGGTTCGTCGGGAAGAGGCTCAAGTTCATCATGATGTGATTGCCTTTGTGACGGTGCTGGTATCGAAACTCGGAAAAGAGGGACGATGGGTTCATTTCGGCCTCACGTCTTCAGATGTTTTAGATACGGCCCTGGCGCTACAGCTTCGAGAGGCGGGCGCATTACTGTTGAAAGCACTTGAAGCGTTGATTGAGACCTTGAGGAAAAGGGCTCGAGAAACGGCAGATTTACCCTGCATGGGAAGAACCCATGGAATGCATGCCGAGCCTACCGTATTTGGTCTCAAGTTTTTGGGTTTCGCTGAGGAAATGTGCCGGAACTTGGCTCGTCTTGAGGCGGCACTCGAGCGTCTGAGAGTGGGAAAGCTTTCGGGTGCCGTGGGTGTTTATGCTCACTTAGATCCTCGGTTTGAGGCGGGAGTCATGAAACGTCTGGGGCTGAAAGTGGAGCCCGTTTCAACCCAGGTCATTCCGAGGGATCGTCATGCCGAATGGGTAACGACGCTTGCCATTCTGGGGGGTGGAATTGAGCGCATTGCCACGGAGATCCGGGGTCTTCAGCGCTCAGAAGTGGCGGAGTTACGTGAGGGATTTGCTCGAACTCAGAAGGGGTCGAGTGCCATGCCTCATAAGCGTAATCCGATTGCTAGCGAGAACCTTTGTGGCGCAGCTCGACTGCTGCGTGGGTATGCGCTGGCGAGTCTTGAAAGCATTGCGCTTTGGCATGAACGTGACATCAGTCACTCTGCCGTAGAGCGCGTTGGCTTAGCCGATGCCATGATTTTGGCCCATTACGCTGTGGAGCGGTTGGATGGTGTGGTCGCAAGACTCGAGATTGATCGAGACCGGATCGGTAAGAACCTCGAAGGTGCTGGTTTGAAGGTCTACTCTGGGGCGATTCTTTTAGAGTTAGTTCAGCGGGGAGCGGAGCGAGACGAGGCGTACCGGTGGATTCAGCGCTGTGCTTTAGAGGCTGGTACCGACTCTGAAGCATTTCTGAAAGCGATGGAAGCCGACTTGAGGATTTCGAAGTTGATCGCTCCACGTGAGCTTCGTCAGAGGCTTTCTGCGGTTCATGCGACTCGAAACGCTCGGGTCATTTTTAAACGGGCTCGGGTGTAGGGTTCGGAGTTTTGGTCAGCCCAAGATTCCGCGAACTACAGGCATCAAGAGAGCTGCAACTCACGGTGCCACTGCAGCGTGGATTGAATCGAAGCGTTTAAGCTTCGAAGAGGCCTCTTTCGTTGATCTCCGATCAGGCGTTCTACTTTTTCAACGTTGGGCACATATCGAACCGCCCTTGCGCCTTTTTCAGGTACGCCCAGAATCTCAAACGCTGTATCGGTTAAGGTGCCGACCGCTTCGGCGGTCTGGCGAATACTGACGGCCTCGGGATGACCGACATTATAGGGATCGCAGCTGGCGCCTCGAACCAGAATTGCCAGAAGTTGAATCATCAGATCGGTCGGGTACAGATACGAGCGATAAGGAGTGCCGTCACCTTTGATGATCATTTTTCTTCGAGCCAGGGCGTCACCGATGAAATTACCAATCGCAAAATGTTGATTCAGGGGCAGTCCAGGGCCTACCAAGGCAAAACATCGGGCGATGAGGCAGGCCATTTTTTGAGAAGCAAAATGCCGACATAGGTGCTCGGATGCGAGCTTGCCGATGGCGTAGGCATTTTTCGGATCCATGGGGTTGAGATGCCCTGGATACGACTCGGGGATTCCGTAAAGTTCAGGCGGCTGCGCTCCGTAAACAGCGCCAGAGCTCGTTAAAAGGAAGCGGGTTGCACCGGCCCGCTTGGCAAACTCAAGTGTACGTTGAGTGCCGGAGATGGTGATCTCCAGCATACGCAGCGGCTCGTGGTCATTGACGCTCGCTCGCACCGGTGTCGCCGCATGAATGAAATGAGTGAACGCTCCCTCTGGGAACTGAAACGAAGCAATGTCTCCTTCGTGCCACTGAACCTCGTCGAAGTCGAAAGCGCCTTCAAAGACTTGCCGCGCATTGAGGCGATCACGAGTCAGTACGGTTAGCTCAAGCTTCGCATTCAGAAGGCGCTTTCACGATCGATCGAGTCGGCGCAATGAAGCGGGAACCCAAACCAGCTGGGTTCGGTTCCTGGCGTGGGCTCTACTGGAGTGAAGGCTTCTTTGAGCTTCGGAGAGGATTGGATGCCCTCATTTAGAGCTTTCCAGTTTGCTCGACGAGCTTGCACAAAACGGTCGATTTTTTTTAGCTGCGAGACTCCAACCGCGGCCTGCATGTCGGTGACTTTCAAATTGTAACCAACGCTGGAGTACGTGTATTTGTGATCATAGCCGCATGGTAGCTGCCCCAGGGTTTGCGAGAAGCGCTTGCCGCAAGTGTTGTCCTGCCCGGGCTCGCACCAGCAGTCACGACCCCAGTCGCGCATACTCTCAGCGATTCGGCGAAGCTTTCCATCACGAGCGATGACGGCGCCACCTTCACCCATGGTGATGTGATGAGCGGGGTAAAAACTCAAAGTGACATAGTGGCCAAACGACCCGACCGGTTGGCCGTCTACGGTGGCCCCAAGGGCATCGCAACAATCAGCCAAAACCTTGGCTTGATAGGGATTTCCCAGCGTGTGAGCAAGCACCACTGCTCGCGTTCGCGGGGTTTTTGCAGACATGATCGTTTTCGGGAGCGCGTTCAAGGTCTTGAGGTCAACATCGACGAACACTGGCTTCCAACCATTCTGGATGATGGGATTGACTGTTGTTGGAAATCCCGCTGCCGCGGTAATGACTTCGTCGCCCTTTTCGAGTGGGTGCAATTTAAAAGGCTTCATGAGCCGCGAGCCCAGACTCGATACAGCAACGAGATTGGCGCTCGATCCGCTATTGACCAAAAGGCCGCTGGTGCTTCGGCCGAAGAATTTCGGAATCTCAGCCTCGAACTCCTTCGAGTACCGGCCTGCCGTGAGCCAGAGGTCGAGTGAGGCATCCATCAGCTTTCAGAAAACATGTGGAATCTTTGCTGAAGTCTCTCGTTCTTGGGGACTTTCGGCGGACCTCGTGAGCTTTACTCGTGGGAAGTGAGAAGTGTTCAGTCATGATGCCAGAGTTGACCTGAGTGAAGTAGAATTGCAGGTCTAAATCCCTCACTAAAGAGAAGATCGCGGAGGTCTTGGTAGGGCTCTTTAAAGGCAAACCACTGGGCCTTGCCGATCCTGGCCATTTGCACAGTTTCTAGAAGTTGTTTCTTCAGCAGAATATTTCCCTCGTGCACTTGGGGCGCGATATTGTTGAATCCCCCGTAAAGACTGAGCCAGGGTCCCGCTGGTTGAATGAAGACCACTGTTGAGTTTGATGGGATGGCTTGTTTCAAGATCGAGAGATCGCTGAGAAGCTCTGGCGATGGTGCTTGGTTTCCGTTCTGAGCTTGTCGCATCGCTTCCAGAAAATCTGAGGGGTTGGGAAAGTTTTGTAGACCTGCCACCAGGAATGCTCCCAGGAGCAGAAGTGGTATTCTCAGTAAGCTTCGTGCTCGCCGAGGTAAGCTCGATCGGTAATCTTTGGCAATTGCGACTAAGGGCACGAGGACTAATCCAAGCGGCCAAAACAGTGCTGGAGTGACTCTGGGGTGGGATCTGCCCATAAAATACGTCGTCGCACCCAGAGCAAAAATACTACTTGCTAGGGTGAGAGCTGTTAGTGCTGGGTTCCGGCTTTTTTCTTCTGCTTCGAGCCGAGAAATTCCAAGAAAAAGACCAGCGACAAAGATGCCGATAATCGCGAAATGAAGTCCAACCCCCATGGGAAGCATAAAATATCCATGCTTGGCGAAAATTTTTTGAAATTCGAACGCTCGACTCAACTCTGGCAAGCTTCCTGATCGCAGCCAGGTGCCGCCTACAAAGATCAGGAGAATCACGATAAAGGATATGGCCGCTTCAATTGTAATGGGGAGGCGTCGTTTGTTGAGGCTGAGGGTGGTCAGGGTCGCAGCTGCAAAAGCTGGAAGCCCGAAATCAGGATTGTTGATGACTCCGAGAGATGCGGCGATCCAACATAAATACCGCCAAACTCGGTGGCCCGAGTGAAAGTGCTCGATCAGGAGCCAGAGGGTGATCGCAGGCAAGAGAATGCGGATCGGTCCAATGGCGTGATAAGTAATCGTCGAAAACTTATAAAAGGCGGGATCACGCCAGACGGCAAGACCGGAAAAACATAAAAAAATTACCGTTGCATGGAGCGGCTTTTTGAAGATGAGGCGAATGATTCGTGCGCAACAGAGGAGGGCCGTCGCATTCATCAGGGCCATCAAGAGAGTATAAGTATTCCAAGTAAGGCCGAAGTAATTGAAGTAGGGTTGTGCCAGATAGGGCAGAATTCGACTGTAAAGCGGAAAAATGTCTACCAGAATGGATTTTCCCGAGGCCACCGCTGCAAATTCATTTCGCACGAATTCCATGTGGTACTGAGTGGTGCCGTGGGCGATTGCGAGGGTTTCGTCAGTCATCCATGCATGCGAGACGGTCATTGCCGAGATTGCGACACAGAGTATTCCATGAATCGGCAATTTTTCGGTGAGGTGCTCGAGTCGGTGCCAAAGACCAATGGCAAAAGCGCTTAGAGGAGTAAAAAAAGCAGCAAGAAAGTAGCCTACCAAAAGACCAAGTCGATGGGGGAAGTAGCTGAGCCATTGCTGATGAGCTAGCGAAAATACAAGGAAAAGAATGAGAAGCGCGTATTGAGAGAAGATCGTGACGCGCGGGAGGTGCTCTGAGGTCATGAAAAAGCGTCTTTGCTCGAACCACTTTCGAATCAGGAAAAAGCTGGGCGCTAATAGGCAAACAAAGACGAAATAACCCACCTGCTCCCGCGGTTCTGGTTTGCAGTCGCCAATGAGGTGAGGCCTAAAGAATTCTGTGGGGCAGCCAGGTAGAGGAGTGTCGATCAGGTAAGTGCAGAAAATCGCAAAAATCAGAGCGGTAAGCACTGCGCCGACGCCCGACAGCCAGTGCCGAGCAAAGTGGTGGATGGAGCCTGTTTCGGCGGAATCAGGCGTGCTAGAGGCATGGGTGTTAGGGCCAGGGGGGCCTGGATGAGAGCGTGATCTTTTTTTGGGCATCGGGCTCAGCATACGGGCCGTTTTTTTTGAAATCACGTTGAATCTTCGCCTGTTTTGCGTGTTAACTCGTTCTTATGACGGACCTGAGTGGATTTTATCGTGGGAAGCGAGTTCTCGTCACAGGACATACCGGCTTCAAAGGAGCCTGGCTCACGCAGTGGCTCCTCGAGCTGGGCGCAAAGGTGGGGGGATATTCTGACCTGATTCCCACGCAACCCTCGCTCTTTGAAGTTCTCGGGCTTTCTTCTCAGATTCGGGATTACCGAGGCGACATTCGCGATTTTTCATCGCTCAAGCGGTGCTTCGAGGAATTTCAGCCTGAGGTGGTATTTCACTTGGCGGCTCAGCCATTGGTGAGACTTTCGTACGACGATCCGATCGGTACCTTCGCAACTAACGTGATGGGAACAGCCCATCTTTTACAAGCGGTTCGAGACTTTAGCTGCGTTCGAGTGGTCGTGAACATTACTAGCGACAAGTGCTACGAGAACCGCGAATGGGAGCACTCTTATCGCGAAAACGATGCGATGGGCGGTCGAGACCCTTACAGCGCCTCGAAGGGTTGCGCTGAGCTTGTTTTTTCGTCGTTTGCTCGCTCATTCTTTCTCGCGAGCACGACTGGGCCTGCAGTAGTGACTGCTCGAGCTGGAAACGTCATTGGCGGTGGCGATTGGTCGAAGGATCGAATCATCGTCGATTGCGTGAGAAGCTGGGGCGAGCAAAAGCCGGTGCTCCTTAGAAATCCTTCAGCGACTCGGCCCTGGCAGCACGTGCTCGACTGCCTCTCAGGCTACTTGCTTCTGGGGGTTCGTGCAGCAGGTGATCCGGGACGGTACTGTGGCGAGGGTTTTAACTTTGGCCCGGCACACGGGCAGGGCGCCACAGTTTTAGAGCTGGTGTCTCAAATGGCCGCTCACTGGACAGGGGCGAAATGGGCGATTGCACCAGACTCAGCGTCTCAACCCCATGAAGCTAAATTCTTGCGATTGAACTGTGACAAAGCTTACCACGTTTTGGGTTGGGCTCCCCAATGGGACCTGTCTCAAACAGTCAAAGCGACTTCAGAGTGGTACGCCGATTTTTATCGTGGCGGAAATTTGCGTGAGCGGACTTTAAAGCAAATTGGAGAATTTCAAAGGGCTCTGCTGGAAAGAAGCGCTCGGTGACGCAGCGGATTCTTGTTACGGGGGGGACTGGTTTTTTAGGGAGTTCTCTTTGCTCGCAACTGGTGAGTCGGGGATACCAGCTAGTGCTACTGAGGCGTTCGTCCTCAAAGTTGACTAGATTGTCGAAAATTTTAGATCGGGTGAATTTTTTTGAGCTGGATCAGTCACCGTTAGAGTCGGTGTTTCACCTTTTTGGACCCATTGATGCGATTGTTCACTGCGCTACGGACTACGGTCGAAAGTCTGTGGATGTCGCTCAAATGGTTGAAGCAAATCTCATGCTGCCCCTTAGGCTTTTGCAAGCTGGCTTAAAACATGGCGTGCGAGTTTTTATTAATTCGGACACGTATCTCGAGAAGGGGGTGAACGAGTATTCTCTTTCTAAAAAGCAGCTCCTGGATTGGTTGCAGGTTTACTCGGATCGGCTCAGTTGCAGGAATATGCGATTAGAGCACTTTTACGGTCCGGGTGATGATCCTACTAAATTTGTCAGTTGGCTCATCGAGCAGTTCCGACAAGGAGTTGCAGAGATTCCCCTCACGCCGGGCAGACAGAAGCGCGATTTTATTTACATTGATGATGTGGTGGAAGCTTATCGACTAGTGCTTGAGCACGCGCTGATGGGATCGAAGGGATATGTTCAGTATGATGTGGGTTCTGGAGTGTCAATTGAGCTTCGCGAGCTGGTAGAAAGAATCCGTAAGCTTTTTCCTGGAGTCTCTACAGAACCGAAGTTCGGTGCGATTCCCTATCGCCCCAATGAGGTGATGGCGTCGAAAATTGACATTCGTCCGCTTGCAGAGCTGGGGTGGGAGCTGCGAACCAGTCTAGAAGACGGGCTTTCAAAAACGATCGCGTGGCAGGACGGCCTTGTGGGAGGAGATGAGAGATGAAAGTGTTGGTGACGGGGGGATGCGGGTTTCTCGGGTCCAATCTTGTGGCCGAGGGAATAGGCCGAGGACATGAGATGCTGGCGCTGGACAATTTGTCGCGCTTCGGAGCATCCAAGAATCTCGATTGGCTGAGGACTCTGGGGAAGTTCGAGTTTCGGCATCTTGATACTCGTTCGTTTTCTGATCTTGAGGGAGTCATTCGGACCTTTAGGCCAGATGCCGTTTTTCATCTCGCTGGACAGGTGGCAATGACCACGAGTCTTGAGAATCCAAGACAGGATTTCGAGATCAATGTGGTCGGGGGGCATAACCTCATCGAGTCTGTTCGGCGCCACGTACCTGAAGCACGAGTCCTCTATTCGTCAACCAACAAGGTCTATGGCGATCTGCTCGATGTGCCCATTTCTGAGGCCAAAACGCGATACCTTGCGGAGGGCTACGAGCAGGGATTTAATGAGTCGCTTCGATTGGAGTTTCAGTCGCCCTATGGGTGTTCAAAAGGAGCCACCGACCAGTACATGCTCGACTACCATCGCATGTACGGTCTCAAGACGATGGTTTTTAGGCATTCGTCGGTTTTCGGAGTTCGGCAGTTTGGAACCTTTGACCAAGGCTGGGTGGGTTGGTTCCTTCAGCAGGCTCTTGAGACGAAGCGCAATCCGAAGCACCGCTTTACTATTGCTGGCGACGGAAAGCAGGTTCGAGATGTTCTTTTTTCAGACGATCTTGTGGACTGCTATTTCAGCGCGCTCGAGGCTGGTCCTCGCGCTCTTGGTCAGGCCTACAATATCGGGGGTGGCATGGAGAACAGTCTCTCGCTGCTTGAGCTCTTTGAGTTCCTAAACCAAGAGCTGGGAGTTTCGCTTCAGTTTGAACGCCTACCTTGGCGGCAGTCGGATCAGAAGGTTTTCGTAGCAGACATCCGTAAGGCGACGAAACTTTTTGGATGGAAGCCTAAGACAAACAAGGCTGCGGGTTTGAGAAGTGCCCTGTCTTGGGCACAGAAGGAGATTTGAATGTCGGAGGCTCCGATTCAGCTTTCGGTAGTGATGCCGGCGTATCTCGAGGAAGAGAACCTTCGGCTCCTTCTGCCTCGTCTCACTCAGGTCTTGCGTTCAATGCAGGTGTCGTTTGAGATTGTGGTCGTTGACACTGAGACGCCGCTCGATGCAACAGAGCAGGCCTGCCACGACCTTGGAGCGCGCTACGTTCGCCGTCGTGGTGGAAATCTCTACGGCGATGCGGTTCGCACCGGAATTCAAGAAGCTCAGGGTGAATTTTGTATCTTCATGGATGCCGATGGATCGCATACACCGGAGTTTATTCCAGAGCTTTTTGCTAAGATTCGGGAAGCCGATGTGGTCATTGCCTCGCGCTACATTGCTGGCGGCTACACAGAGAACCCCATCGTGCTCATCTGGATGAGTCGCATCCTCAATCTCACCTACTCAATCGTTCTGGGCCTGAAGTGCAAGGATGTCTCCAACAGCTTCAAGCTGTACCGTTCGCGCATGCTGAAGCCGCTGATTTTGCGATGCGACCATTTTGATATTATTGAGGAGATCCTCTTTAAGCTTCACCGATTTAATCGCGGCCTTCGGCTTGCCGAAGTGCCTTTTAGCTTCAAGAAGCGCATGTTCGGCCAGACGAAGCGAAATCTGCTGCTCTTCATGGCAGGGTATTTTTACACCATCGTCCGCTTGCGGTTGAGCACTTTTTGGCCATCGATTCGTGGGCAGGAGGGGGCTTTTGATTCGAGCTCCTCGGAACATTAAAGCGTTCGACTCCAGATCTCACCAGAACTGAGCTTCAGATGGGGACGAAAGAGTGCGGTTGAGCACCCCTGAGCTGCGCCGTTTTGTTGCATTTCATCCAGTTCAGTTCATCCAGTTCATTTCATCCAGTTCAGTTCATCCACGGCGCTTTTCCGCTCTGCCACAAGGCCTCAAGCTGATGCTTGTCTCGAAGCGTGTCCATGGGCTGCCAGAAGCCGTCATGCGGAAAAATCTTAAGCTGGCGGTCGGCAGTCAGCTTGACCATCGGAT
>JBDLQW010000031.1:0-42384 GCA_039800365.1 Pseudomonadota bacterium | reverse complement strand
GCCAAAAAGGGGTAGACGTGAACGCCTGGCAGGAAAGCAGCGCCGTACAGCGTGTACGAGTCGCTGGCTCCCGCCGCACTGATAGGCGCTGATCCGCTGGCAAATTCAAATTGAGCTGCAGCGTGCAGCCGTGCGATGTTTTTGCGGTTCTCGGCGCGAAAGTTGAGGAAGTAGCCGTTTGAGCCCTGAAGGTTGCCTTTGCTGCCCGTCGCTTGGTTGGGTCCATTGAAAAATTTGTAGCCTAATTCGAGGGCCGGTTGGGCAGGAGTGCTGCCACCAAGACCAGCGGCATCAGCGGGGCTCACGCCGCTGCTGAGGTGCAGGGCCAGTGCTCCTAAAATCAAGGGTGCCCACTTTTTGGCGCGCCCAGGGCGATTGAGTTTCATACCTGAGGCGTATCGGAACTCAGCGCAACCGGGTTGAGCAGAATCCGGGGGTAGCGCCTAACGCGTTGCGCTAATTCCTTAAGTAATTAGAGTTAAAGGCTTTATTCGTCTGACCCCGATGGTTGACAAAATCGGTTCGGAATCGTAGGAACCAGCTTCTCATGAGAAGCAAGTGGTTCTTCATTGGGAGCGCTTTGGCGTTCTGTTTTGTGAGTTTAGCTGAGGCAGCGGGGCCGTCGCCCGAGGAGTTTCGCTCGTCACACACTCTGAAAAAGCATGGCGAAGTCCATTCCTTTGATCTCATTCGAAAGCGAAACCCCCTGGGAGTTTGGGAGCTTGCCGTCGTTCACCAGGAGATTCGAGCCGGTTTACCCGATACTTCGGCTGAAATTCTGTGGGCTCGAGATGTCGATGGTGATTCTCGCATGGATGCCTGGTTTACCCTGGGGCGCTCGGGGCAACTGGAGGTCTTAGATCGGTCTTCTCAGGATGCGGATGGCTGGGATGTGGCTCGTCAACTTCTGGCTGACCAGATTGATGTTTCCAACCGCTGGGTTCTCGGCATTGTGTTCAATGCGGTGACCAAGAATTTGACGTTGGTTCGCTCGCATGAGTTTCGCCTGAGATATGATCTGTTTCGTGCTCAAATGGACCTTCTTGAGCTGGATGTTCGTGCAGAACGTCTTCGCAAGAAGATTTGGTCGGGACCCTCGACGCCCGGAATGTATGAAGACTATCGAGCCGTGCTGCAAGTTATTGGTGATGGGTGGGATGAAGTCGTTTCCACTCTTTCCCATGAGGCGTACCGCAAGCAGTTCCTCATGGCTGCGGGAGATGTGGGGCTTTACCTCAGTGGGGTCGCTATTTTCCGAGGAATCGGTGCTGGATTTCGATGGCTCGGCTCGAAGCTCACTGGAAAAACAGCAGAAGCCACGGCAAGCAAGCTGTATGCAGAGCAATTGGCTCGTGCGGGTGAGCGAGTGGCTGAGTCCAGTCGTCGTGCAGGCGGAGGGCCGGCAGTAGCGCTGCATTCTTTCCAGGTGTCAGCTCGAGAAAAAGTGTCGTTAGCGCTTCGCGCTCTTGAGTCACGCGGACAGATGGCACGATGGGTTGCTCATTCTTTGAGGGTTTCGGGGCAAGTGCTCCACGAGTCCGTTGGGCAATTACCCTACGTTGGTGTTTCGCAGGGAACGCAGTTGTTGGCAGAAGTTTGGAATCGGCGTGACGTCATTTTTGATCCAAATCCGATTGTTTTAACCAAAAATATCCTTTCGGACAAAGACCTGATTCAAAACTTGGTTTTTATGACGAATGAGACCTTTTTGATGGCTGGGGTGTCCTCGTATTACGCTGGCCTTGGAAAGCGCATGCGAATTTGTGGTGCGATTGCTTTAGTCGATTCCGCAGCGAGTTCGATTTTAGTTAAAAATAGTACCGACCCCGCCCGTATGGCCCTAGATGCCAGTTATGAAGCGATTATTGGGAACGCCCAGGTGCAGCTCGATGTTGCCGCGATGGATTTCTTTACGCGACTTTCTCAAAAGTCTGGTCAGCCCAAGCTCAGGCTCGTGGGTTATGCGTTCGCTTTTGTTGACCAGTTGGCTGGGTACATTGCGTACGGAAAACTGTCGGAGCTTTACGAGAAGCGGAAAGCCGATCGTGAGGGGACTCAGCGTCAGAAGCCAGAAGAACCGTCTTCGGCTGCTACGCTGGTGATGCTTCCTCTCTATGCGCCGATAGGTCCTTAACGCTTTTGCTCGAGGGTGACTCGAAGAGTAGTCGGGGCGTCAGGCTTCTGACGTGAACTCGGGTCGAAGCTCTTCAAGCGAGTTTCTTGATCGAGTACTTTCTCGGGCCCTCTGATTTTTCTTAAGGTTGATAGCCGTTGCGCCGATCGGACTCTTGAAGAGGGTTCACTTGTGAGCGCATGGCTTGAAAAACTCAGGGCTAAAAAGAAGGGCGTGGCCATTGGCATCGCTCTCAGTTTGGTCGTGGGAGGGGGCGGTGTCTTCTTTTTGAAGAAAAAGCCCTCGTCAGCTCATGGTGAGGGCGCTGAGCCCGCGCATGCTGAGCACGATCAGCCCGCGCATGCTGAGCACGATAAGCCCGCGCATGCTGAGCACGATAAGCCCACGCATGCTGAGCACGATAAGCCCACGCATGCCGAGCACGATAAGCCCACGCATGCCGAGCACGATAAGCCCGCGCATGCTGAGCACGATAAGCCCGCGCATGCCCCTTCATCGGGGTTCTTGGCACGCGTCTCTGAGGCATTTCAGTCTCTTCAAGCCACCGTTCGAGAAATTCGTCGCCTCGATCTCGAGAATCAGCGACTGAAGCTTGAAAACACTCAACTTCGCCTTCGAGCTGAGGCAGCAACTTCAGCCCTCCACGAGGCTCGGGCCCGCGAGTGGACATCTGAAAAAGGCGAGCAGCTCGCTCGTAAGCTGGGAAGCCAGGCAGCGCGCTCGGTAGCAAGTATCTCTTATGTGATTCCCACTCACTTGATGCCTCAGCAGCTGTACGCGCTGGCAGTGGGCTACTTCAAAAGTGGCGAGAGTGAGAAGGCAGCCAAGATCTTCACGTTTCTTTCAGGAATCGCGGATGCGCCCGAGTTTCAGTCTTCGGGTCATGCGTTGATGACGGGCGTTGCGTGGTACCGATTGAAGAACTGGGAGTTGGCTGAAACATTCTTCAGTCGAGCGATCGAGCGGGTGGCCGAGGATGATGCGCGTGCCTCTGAACTTAAGAATGCGGCTCAGGCAAGGCTTTGGAAGGCCTTGGTCGCCCAGAGGCGTGGTCATCATCAAGTCGCTCAGTCGCGCTTGGGTGAGCTCTTAGAGTATCACCCGCGATCTCCCGAAGCGCGTTGGATCAACCCCCATCAGGATGACGGAGGTGCTCGTGCACGTGTGCCGGCCCAAACTCACTAAAGGGGCATCCTCTTTCGTTGCGACCCTCATGCTGGTAGCAGGGGCGTTGAGCAGCCAAAACTTACGAGCAGAGCCCACTGCAGCGGCGCCTGAGAGTCAACCTGTTCCCTGTGGTGTTGTTGAGCAATTTGCAGGCGAGGTCTTCGTCATGAGCGCATCGAGGACTCATGTCGATGAGGCAAGAGCGGGACTGGCTGTAAGTTGTGGTGCCTGGATCTCAACTACCGTGGGATGGGTCGAAGTTCGGCATCGTGCGGGGCAATTAATGAGAGTAAGCCCTTCGAGTTTTGTGCAGGTTCAGGATCAAGATGCAGCTGTGAGCTTACTTCGGGGCGGGGTTTATGTGCAGGCCTTTGGGGATGATCATGCCTTTCGAGCGCTGACTCCCAACGCTCGGGCTCAGATGAAGATGGGATCGGCTTTGCTTTTGTATGATCCTGAAAAGCAACGCACGCAGTGGGTGGTGCTGGATCAAATCGGATCGCTTGAGAATCGCTTCACCACTGAAGACTCAGTGGTGGTGCGTGAAGGAGAGTCCAGCGTTCTGGATCTCGATCACGAACGTGTGGTTCCTGATCAGCCCAAAGCCATTACGATCGCCTCGCTGAAGCCGATTTTGAAGTCTCTTGCGATTCCTGAAAAAAAGATGGCTCGCGCGCTACGAGTGGCGCTCGAACGTCAAAGGCGGGTTTTTCCAGCGACTTTCACGCGCGGAATTGAGGGCGAGCAAGCAGTTCCTTTAGACGAGCATGCGGCTCCCGCTTCGACGGGTCGCGCACCCGCCTCAGAGCCGGTCGTGGGCACCAGCGCCGAGCTTGCCGCTGGCGAATCGACTGCGGATTACCGTCGAAGCGAGTCGAGCGCCGAGGCGCTTGAGCTCAAAGAGCGATTTCATCGAAAGGTGCTTGCCGGCACGGGCTCGAAGAAAACTCAGAAGTATTCGAGGGTTCGCGAAGCCGAAGCCCTCGAACAGCGATTAATAAAAACATTTCGGGCCCGGCAATCGCACGAACGAGAAAATCTTTTGAAGGAATTGGGAAGGATCCCAACGTCGGTGGAACCATGATGACTCAAGGTGGAGTGATCCAAAATGAAAAGGGTATTCAGAGCGGGTATTAAGTTTCTTTTGTTGTTGTCGGTCGTATTCTTGATTCCGCAGCCTGTAGCACGAGCAGAGCTTTTTGAGGCTTCGCTGGGCTTCTCGTTTACGAGGCAGAACTTCAGTGCTGGAAATTTCAGCTGGAACCGGCGTTGGGGTGGAAGCTTGGGTTTGAAATTCAGCCCCGTCAGCAGTATCGAGCTGTCGTTTCAGGACGTGGTCGATCGGAACAAGATCATCGGCTATGAAGATACGCAGTTTCGCGATCGAGTCTATAGCGTCAACTGGATTCAGAACCTCTTTACCTTCGCGTGGATTCAGCCCTACTTCAAAGTAGGAGCGGGTCAGTTGAATCGCGAGGCAACAGGCGAGTACGGAAATGGAACATCGCCCAACCCTCGAACCGATTCGATTACCGCCGTGATCGGCGGTGGCTCGCGATTCTACATCACGCGAACCTTCGGAATTCGAGCTGAAGTGACGAGTTATCTCACTGGGGGCAGTATTCGCACTTACCGAGATAACGTGGGGTTCACCGTCGGTGGATCGTTTGCGTTCTAGAAAAGCCCGAATCAGTCTAGCTGCGGCTTTGCTTATGGCTACTGCAGCTTGCTCGACGCCGCGGGGAGGCGAGATCGGCCCGAGCTACTTCATTCAGGCAGCAATAGGTCAGTTGCGGATCAGTAATCGCGCCCGGCTGATTGATGAGGTGCTGGGTAGGCCAGAAGTTTCTGAGCGAGTCAAGCGAGCCTTAAAAGAGATTCCTGAAATCAAGCGCTTTGCAGTGCGAGTAGGCTTGAGAGCTACTCGAAACTACGAAGAATACTCCGATCTAAGACGTCCAGCGGCCGTTTGGGTGGTGAGTGCCTGTGAGCCTTTGCGTTTTGAGGCGAAACGCTGGGTTTTTCCGGTGGTCGGAGGCTTTAGCTATTTGGGCTGGTTCGATCGAGATGCTGCCGAGTCTTTTCGTCAAGGGCTTGAATCTCAGGGCTACGATAGCGACCTTCGACCCGCCAGCGCCTATTCAACGCTGGGCTGGTTTCGTGATCCGATTCTATCGACCATGATTCCAGAGGTCGATGATCTGGGTGACTTAGCTGAAGTGGTCTTGCATGAGTCGGTGCACGCGACGCTTCACCTCTCGGGACAAAGTACCCTGAACGAGAGTCTTGCTCAGTTTCTTGGAGAAAAGCTGACGCTCGAGTATTTGCGCGAGAAGCGCGTGGGGGGAAGCGAAGCGAGTCTGCAGTGGGAAGAAACGTATCAGAAGGGGCTTGCAGCGGCCTCACGACGGAAAGAGCTCCTTCGATCGGCGTACCGATTCCTGAAGGAGGTTTATGAGTCACCGCGATCGAGAGACGAGAAGTCTGAGATCAAAGGTGAAGTTCTCGCTCGTCTGAAGCGGGATTTGAATTGGCCGCAGGCTCGCACCCTGAATAACGCCACTCTCATTCAGTTTGCGACTTACGAGTCCGGCGCAGACGTTTGGCAATCGCTCTGGGAGAGTTGCGGAAAGTCCACCACTCGACTCCTTCAAGCGATCCGCGTAGGAGTTGCGGGGCTCTCCAAAGAGCGGGTCACAAAAGAACTTGAAGACCGAGAGCTCACAGCTTTTCTTAGTTCGCTGAAAACTGAGTGCCGTTAACTCGAATCTGAATCTTCCCCTTAACGGTATGGTTTTTATAAACCGGATAGCCGTTCTGGCAGTAATTAGCCATCGCCCAAGAGTAATTGAGGTGGGGCATGTAGCCATTCAGATACATTTGGCAATAAAAGTCGTAGCGTACTTCAACCACTTTCACGTTCACGGTGTTGTGGCCGCTAGCCAAGCTTCCCGAGAAGTCGAGATCACGTGAGCTCGGAGCTCCTGGGCAGAGCGAGCTATTTCCCGAGACGCTCAAAAGCCCCGTAGACTGAACCTGACCGAGCGCTTCGACTCGGTACTCGACGCAAGTGTAGTTGGCTGAAAAGTTTGAATACCCGCCTGAGGAGAGGCTAAGCGACCCCGCAGCTGCAGCAGTGATTCGAACCTGTAGCAAGTTGTCGGTGTCTACTGCAGGGGCCGTGTAGGTTTCAGCCGTTCCAGTTTTTCCCGTGACCGTGAAGTCATAACGAACTGCAGGAACGGTAGTGATGGGGTTCGATGATCCTCCACCTGAACCTCCGCCCGAGCCTCCGCCTCCCCAGTCAGTTCCAGAACCTGAGCCTGAACCTGAACCGGAACCGTTATTGTTCCCCCCGTTGATCGAGGTATTGGGGCGATATGCTTCTCCTCCACAAGCCGTAAGAACAAGAATCGCCAAGAGGATGGCGCTTTTGCTGAGGGGTTTTGCGGTTAGAGTCTTCATGGTTTCCTCGTTTCTCTCTCGACCCAGCTGTAGTGCAATGCCGGGGCCAAGAGGGGCTGACAGAATGGAATGGCCGATTTCGTGCCTAACCCCTAGAATTTTGGCGCTTTTTTCGGGTCACTCTCTGCTGGTTTCAAGTGAGGCTTCGACAGAGCTTGGGGGTAGGTCTCAAACACCTGTCAAAAGTTTTGGCAGTTTCTCAAGCCTTCCGTATTCTGGATCAAGAGAAAGAGATGGCGAGGCGGATGGACTGGCAGGACTTACGAGCACTCTCACAAATTGGTCAGGCCCTCTGGGTGGATCCGGCTCTCTCGCGAGCTCGCACGGCGGAAACCCTTCAGGCAGTGGGCCTCCTGAGGCTTTCGCCTGAGCGCACGTTGGAACGTGCGAGTGCCGCTTTGCTTGCGCGCGCCTTGCGAGAGGGGGAACGAGTTCCCAACTCTCGTCTTCAGGATCCCTTTTTTCGGCTTCTTCCCGAAGAGCGCCTTTTACTTGTGGGGCTTCATTCTGAGCGCTGGAGTTACCCTCGCTTGTCTCGGGTTTTGGGGTGCTCGGAAGAGCAAGTGGCCTCAAGAGCCTGGAAGTTGCGCGTGCATCTGGCCTCTCAGCGTTCTGATCCGAAGAAACCCCTGGCGTCACTAGGCGCTGCAGGGGTCTCACCCCGACGCTCGAGTTGTCCTGAGTTCGATCCGTTGGTGCCTTGGACTCAACGATTTTTGGATGAGGAGTTCGCGCCCCGAGAACGTCTTTTTTTGCAGAATCATTTAATGGCGTGCGACTCCTGTCGAGGTGCTTTGAATCGCTGCCGAGATCTCTACTACCAAGTCGAAACGATGGTGCCTCGTTCATTAGAGGTTTCGGAGGCGAAATCCGAAGACTTGCGAGTGCTTCGTGAGGCATTCATGCAAGTGCGTCGGCGAACAGATCCTGGCTCAGTAACGTGGAAAGAGGCTGCGCGCGCTTTTGTACGGCAAACCGAAACTCAAGTAGTCCTTGCTGCGTTGCTGACTTGGGGGGTTTGGAGATGGATTATTGTTGGTTTTTTACCCTAATAACCTGTTCAACCGGCGTCGAGTCGCCGGGGCGGCGCTAATCGAAACAACGCGTTTTCATCAACGTTTACCGTAAAGCTCCAGCGCGTGCGCACTTGATGGTCTGGGCCGATCAAACTTTTTGGAGGATTCGGAAAACGTGCCACTTTTGCTGCCGAAAGGCGTACGGCCTCGTTGAAGTACGGGATGTCTGATCGTTCTTGAAACTCAACATCGAGGAGATTTCCGGCTGAGTCTAAGACGAGATTCGCAATCACTCGGTACTCTCCAGGAGAAAGGCTTCGCTCAAGAGGCGCTCGTCGAATATAGCTTCTCCAGATCGGAGCAAGCGATTCATAGATTCGCGAGTAAAACGAGTAATGAACGTTCTCTACGGTGTTGAGGAGGTTCTGAGCGCCCCAAGGTAACGACGAATCCTGAAGTTCTTGAAGCTCAGAGCGGGCAGAATAAGAGGGATTGCTAGGCGAGGTGCTCGTGGGTCGTGATTCAGAGCGATCTTCAAGGGCTGGCCCCGACCGAGTCAGGCTCTTTCGTAGCGAAGGAGATTGAAGATCTTGCCAGCGTAGGGGGCGCGCTCGGGTTTCCTGAGCCACACGCTGATTCTCAGACGAAAAGTACTGCGCGTGATCTGGTGCTGGTGAAGTCTTCTGTGATTTCGAGATCAAGAGCCGGCGCTTGGGTTCAGGAGTATTCGAGTCGAGCTCGACGAGCAGGGGCTTTGCTTGCTCGGTAGCAGGCCTTGAGAGCCAAGGCGACACCGCCTGAATTCCCAGCAAGATCAAAACCAGCAACCCGTGAAGAAGCAGCGCCGTAAGGAAGGATCCTGTTCCGCGGTTCACTGAAGTATGCAATCGCGTTCTTGGTCAAATCTCAAGGCCCAAAAAGCAGTCTGTTTTTTTGAATCAGGCCGACTTTTTGCTGGGTTGATGCAATCCGCCGGTCAGAAGCTCCTTGATTTGCTTGTCGCGTTCATCGAGCTGCTCTTCTAGCCAGGAAATTTGCCGTTGCGCACGATTCAGGTCGATCACTTGCTCGTCGACTCCCGTCATGGTCATTGAGGGAAGTGGGATGCTATCGCTGTCTTCGTCTTCGGGTGCCGACGGCATTTCTTTTACGAGGTGCATCGCCAAGGGCTCGATCCACAGCGACCGCAATTCAGAGCTCGGGCGCTCTTTGGCCCCTGATTTGAATAGGCTCACCACGATTTCAATTTCACTTCGTTCGGCGATCGGATGAATGCGCAAAAGATCGACGTTCTGCTCGAGAATCCTTCGAAACGGTGTATGAGCCTGTAGCGTGTCGGGCCAAAAGTCTTCGATGATCGATCGAGCTGAATTGGGCTGTTGCTGGTAGCAGACTCGAAACGCGAGGATATTATGGTCGAGTGTGAGCTCGAAATAGGCTCGAACTCGGTTCGATTGGATTTTTTTGATCCAGTCGCTTCGAGCTAGTGCGCGACCATCCTCAAAAGCTAAGTTCCAAAGCGACAGCGCGATCAGCTGAATCGAGGGGAGACGGTTTTTCCAGGGAGCTTCGCGAAGCGCAGGTAGCGAGACGAGCGAATCGACAGTAAGTCCCGGAGGGTGATTGCCTTTCCATGACTCGTAATACCGAAGGGCTTTTGAGCTGACGAGGGGGCGAAGCCCCGAGCGCAGGCGATCATGCAAGAGGGCGTGGATCAGCCGTAACCTTTCGATAGGGCTGGTGCTAAACAGGTCTAAGAGAATCAGTCGGTGATAGAGGTTGACCGAGCCAATTTCCTGACGGTCGGTTGGGCCGCCGAAATAACCTGCGATCGTGGGGCCTGAGGTTCGGGTGAGGCCGTAGTAACCTTCGATTCGACTCCAGCTCAGGTAGTGCTGCCACGGCAGAAGCGTGAGCTGGGGTTGGTGCCTTTCGAGATGATCGAGCAGATGAAATTCAGTGGTCTTGGTCGGCAAAATCGTGACATCGGCGATCTTTCGAAGCATAGCCCAGGTCTTCAGCAGCGAAGCTTGCCGTTCGCGTCCGAGGCTAGGATCAGTGACGACCGTGATGGTCGGGCGTTGTGTGGGAGACTGGCTTAGCGGAATCACCTATCGCGTCCTTCTCACCTCTGATCGGAAGGACGATTTATCAACTTGAGCCCAAGTGTGGATCCCTTATGCTCAAGAGGGTGAGCCTACCTACTGGAACGAGCCTCAGGAGCCGAGTCTTCATTTTCATTGGCCTTCTGATTTTTGTCAGCGTGACCGGATCTGCCTGGACCCTTTATCGCGTGGCGGGTGTCAGTCAGGCGCTGGAGGCCTTGAGGTCCGGATGGATTCCGCTGGGCAAATCTCTCGGGCAGCTCGTCAACCAGTCGCAAGCCTATCAGCGAGATCTAGAGAAAAACTTGGGCTACTCGCAGTGGACGGGCCTCGTGGATCGTCAGGAGCATGAGGGAAGCACACGCAAGTACGCTTCTTCGAGCTGGATCATCGAGACGATTCGCGATGAGCTTCAGCGTACGCGAGCTCAGCTCGCTAAACTTCGAGTGGAGGAGCTTCGAGAAGTCTACGCCCAGTTCGATTCAGGAATTGCGCGAATGTCTACGGGGCTTGAGCGAATCGAGGCCAGGAGCCAGTCCTTGGCTTCTGCCTTGAATTCGGGTGATCTGACTCGTGCTTCAGAAGAGTATCCTCGTTGGAATCGCGAGCTTCTGAGCTGGACGCAAGGTACTCAGCGGATGGGCGCTGAATGGGATCGTCTCTCTCGTGAAGTTTTCGAAAAGACCCAGGCACGAATCGATGTTTTGAGAACAGGTCTTCAGCTTTCGTTATGCTCGATGGTGCTGTTATCTTTGGTGCTTCTGTGGTTTGCCGAAAGAGCACTCGGACCTCTCGGTCGACTTTCTCGTCTGGCTCGAGAGATCAAGGAGCGCGGCCTGCGACGAGAGGATAAAGATCTTTTGGCAGCGTTTCCGATTGGCCGTCGCGACGAGGTCAGCGAGCTGGCCCGCGAGTTTCATTCTATGGCAGCAGCCCTACTCGAGCGCGAGCGAATGGTTCGAGAACAAACGAGGATGCTCGAGGTACAAAACCATGAGCTTCGCGAACTCGGACGGCTACGCGAACGCTTGCGAGAAGCCGAGGGGCTAGCTGCAATCGGTCGTTTATCGGCGCAAGTGGCTCATGAAGTGCGAAACCCGCTTCATTCGATCGGACTTGAAGCCGAACTGGCGCTCGAGCAGGTTCAGCAGTCGAGCGACTGGCGGTTGAAGCAGTCGCTTAGCGCGATTATTGAGTCGGTCGATCGTTTATCGAGCATTACCGATAATTATTTAAACTTCTCGAAGATGTCATCGGGAAGGAAAAGCCGCTTTGATCTCGGAGAAGCTCTTGAGTCGGTCTTAGCAACTTATGCTTCAGCTTGTGAGAGCGGCAAGGTTCGTGTCGATTGGCGGCGGCCATCGGGGGCGCTTCTTGAAGTGCATGGCGACCGTGACGAGATCGAGCAGGCACTGGGCAACCTGATGAACAACGCATTACAAGCTGTCGAGGCGAAGGGGCAGGCTGCTGGCGGTCCTCGAATCGAATGGAGCTTGGGAGTCACCGAGTTGGGCTCGATTTGGATGAAAATTCGAGACAATGGTCCTGGAATTTCCCCAGAGGTTCGAGCGAATCTATTTCAGCCTTTTGCAACGACCAAGGCTCAAGGTACGGGCCTGGGACTGTCTTGGGTGAAGCGCGTGATCGAGGAGCATGGCGGCCGCATCGAATGCGATTATCAAGGTCTCGAGCAAGAATGGCAGGGCGCAGGGTTTCTGATCGTGCTGCCTTCAGCTGACGCCGCGACTGAAAAAACGTTTCCAGCATCGTTAGATTTCGAAGGCTCGACCATGAGTCGAATGCCCGAAATCATTTTGGAGGAGCGCTCATGAAGCGGATTCTCGTTGTCGATGATGATCCTCAAGGACTCGAGTCCTCTCGTCGCATTTTAGAGTGGGCAGGCTATGAAGTGATTACAGCCAGCGATGGCGAGAGCGCCCTGGAGCGAATTCGCTCGAAGGGGGCTGAGACGATTCATGCGATTCTTACCGACTTGCGAATGCCAAGAATGACAGGAATCGATTTTCTTAAGTCGTTATCAGTGATTTCCTGTCGAATTCCGGTGGTGTTGATGACGGCATTTGGTGGAGTCGAGGATGCTGTCTGGGCGATGAAGCTCGGCGCAGTCGATTTCCTTCTGAAGCCTTTCAAGAAAAAGCAGCTTCTGGATGCCATGGCAGCTGCGTTGGCGCGTGCGCCTCATTTTTCTGAGGCTACGATGAGTAGTGCTGGTGAGATCGCTAGCTCGATGAATGCGCTCCGCCATCAGATTGAAAAAGTGGCCCAAACCCAAGCTACCGTGCTCGTGATGGGTGAGAGCGGAGTGGGCAAGGAGCGAATCGCCCGACAACTGCATGAGCTCAGCGCTCGGCGCTCTCACCCGTTCATTGCGCTTAATTGCGCTGCCATTCCAGAGAATTTACTGGAGTCGGAGCTCTTTGGTTTCGAAAAAGGAGCCTTCTCAGGAGCAGACCATGCGAAGATGGGCCTGTTCGAAGCCGCAAATGGGGGTTCGATTCTGCTGGATGAGATTGGCGACATGCCCCTGGTGCTTCAATCGAAGCTTTTGCGTGTTCTGCAGGAAAGCGAGATTCGGAGGCTGGGTTCTACGCGGTCGGTTCGCGTCGATGTTCGAGTCATTGGCGCCACCCACCAAAATTTACGCGAGCTCGTTGCCTGCGGCAGATTTCGTGAAGACCTGCTTTATCGCTTAGAAGTGATTGTCTTAAACGTGCCTCCCTTGCGAGAGCGACCTGAAGAGATTCGACCCTTGGCTCAGGGGTTTCTCGAGCAGTCGCGCGAGCGGCACGGAAAGCGAGTCTTAGGGTTTTCTGAAGAGGCCCTGCAGTTTATTCAGGCGCACCCCTGGCCCGGAAACGTGCGTGAGCTCTCGAATGCTGTTGAACGCGCGGTGGTGCTTACGACGCACGAATGGATTCAACCCGAGGACTTGCCAGCCACGCTGAGCGGAGCGCTATCTGCTGGCCGCTCTTCGCGACCAGTGATGGGAGAGAGCATCTCGGTTCCGATTGGAACGGCCTTGAAAGATGTCGAGGATCTTTTGATTCGTCGGACTCTCGAGGCCACCGATGGTGATAAGGCGATGACCGCTCGTCTTTTAGGCATCACCTCTCGAACCATTTATCGAAAGTTGGATCGCCGAGAGGATGCCTCGGTTCTACCGGATGGCGCCCAGGATGCTCCGCATGCGTGAGTCGCCGTGGTCTGAGCGTCGTCCGCTTTGGCTAGAAATCGATTTTTTTCTGAGGATTCTTGAGCGGCATCGGCTTTCTCGCGCCTGGTTGCAGCACTTATCTCCCCAGTTGCTGGGTGCCTTTCAAACGTCTTCTCGGGGCTTTTTAGCGCTGGCATCGCTGCCCGAATTTTCTTTTGATGAGCTTCCCGATAGGGCAGGTGGCGAGGTTGTTTTTTCTCGTTGGTGCGAGATCAGTGTTGGGCGAGTGAGCGTTCAGGAGGCTCTGGCAGAGTTGGCTGTTGAAGTTCGCAAGCATGAGCTTTGGGTGGCCTCTCATCCGGCAATTCACTCGGCGCGGCTGCGCTCTAGCGAGATTGCCCGCGATCAGGGAGCTCACGCGGCGCTCAGGTTTTTTGGTGGGGGAGAGAAGCACTCGAGGCGCCTTTTTGCGAAGAGTGAGGACGCTGATCGTCGGGGGTACGATGCTCCGTCGCTGTCTTCGGTGGTGCTTTATTGGCATCATAGCGCCTGGGGCTGTGTCGATGCTCCTGCAGTGCGAAGGCCTCTTTTTGAGCGCGAGACGCCTCATGAGGTCATTTGGATTCCAGAGGTTTGCCCACACCGCGATTTGCTGCTGAGGGAAGATCGGCAAGTGGCCGATTTTTTGTGCGAGCGTCAGCGAGATTGGTTTCACGGTTTTGCGGCCGCCTGGCACCTCGACTGCGAGTTTCGCCGCTTAGGTCCTAAGACTGCTACCGAGGCCTGTCGCGTGGCGCTGGTAAGCGGGGCTCTGGCATGAGAGCTCGTCGGCGTCTCTTGCGCTTACAGCAAAATATTTTCGAGTCGTTGCAGACCGAGGCTGCCCGGTTGGTAGGTGAGCTGCCTCGATCGATCGTCAAATATGAGCGGTCGTATCAACTGGCTTTTCGCAGATCCTCAGCGCGTTTGCTACCCAGCTCGAGACGAGATCTCTCGTTGCGAATGCGCGAAGCCGATGTGACTTTCATCGCCGATTACCACACTTTGGGTCAGGCTCAACGAACGGCGCTGCGTTTGGTTCAGGATGCCGTTCGTGAAGGAGAGTACTGGGTCTTGGGACTTGAATTCGTGCCCAGTCATCGACAGGCCGAGCTCGATGCGTATCAGTCAGGAGTCATGGATGCGGCCACTTTCTTAGAGAAGATTCGGTACCGCGAAGAGTGGGGCTTTCCTTGGAGCAACTATGCGCCGTTGTTGGATTGGGCGCGTCGCAATGGTGTTCGCATGCTGGCACTCAATCGGCCACGTGAATTTCCATCCTGGCTCGAGGAGAGTCGTGGTGGCGATCTTCGTGAGCGCGATCGTTGGGCTGCGGGAGTGCTGACCGATCAGTTCGCGAGTTTGAAGGTCGGAAGTGCTCGACCGCGAATTGTCGTTCTGTATGGTGAGCTGCACGTGGGGCGCCCTCATTTGCCATCGAGCCTCGATGAGATCTCTCGCCGAGAGCTGGGAAAGCCCCTCTCTTGGGTGGTGGTTCATCAGAATAACGACTCGCTTTATTGGAAGCTTGCTCGAAAAGGGGCAGAGCACTTGGCCGATGTTTGGCGATTGGATTCACGTAATTTTCATGTCATTTCGAGCACGCCCTGGAACAAGCTTCAGTCACTCGTGAGCTGGGTCGAGGGAGTGGGTACTGATGCCGAGCGTTTTCCGCAGTCTGGCCCCTTGCGTTTGCACTCGGGTGGACGAGCTCTCTCCGGAGGGCCCGAGGCCGATGATGATGAGTTTTTGTGCGATCTTGAGAGTGATGCGCTTTCGAGAATGCAGGTATTTGGCGACGCGATTTCGGATTTTTTGAAGCTTCCCGCTACCGATTTTGAGAGCCTAACCGTGCAGAGCGTTTACAGTGCCGACTTTGTCGATTCACTGGCTAGCGAGCAGCGGCTTGCTCTAGGCGAGCGAAAGCTGATCGAAGAACTGGTGAGTCGCAATCTGAGGTTCTTTGTCCCTAAAACGGGGTTGGTCTATCTTGGTACGCCCTCACTGAATGGCGCTGCCGAGTTAGCGGCGATTATCGTGGCCAAGGGGCAATCGCCGCGCGCGCCCTTTTTCGGTGAGACCCCAGACTCCTTTTTTCAGGCGGTGATGGACCAAGCTTTTGGCTTTTTCGGAAGCCTGCTCGTTAACCCGCGGCGAAAGTGCGATTTGCCTGAGGACCATTTACATCGGTATCAAGAGCTTCGATCAAGCGATGAACCCTGGCATGAGAAGCAAGCTCGCCTGTTCACGCTTGCAGGTCTTGAAGAGCAAGCGCGCTTCTTAGAGCGTAGCCGACGCGTGCGACATCGCCGCACCCCTGTTCCTGCAGATGCAGTAGGCATGGCGGAGATCGCTGAGCAGATTTTGAGCATCCGTGGAAGCGCGTCAGTGCAGCCGCGTCTGGCGCTTTGGTTGGCATCACGGTACCTCGGTCAGATTCTCGGCAAATTGCTTCATCGGGCTTTGCTTCAGGGCGATCTTGCGATCGATCAAGTTCGCGACCTGGCGTGGGCGGCGACCGATCGTCGTTGGCGGCCCGCTGAAGTCCGGTACTGGGAGTGGGTGTCTCTTTTAGCTTCTCAAAAGCTTCACTCGAGTAAGCGGCAAACCATCTGATCAGATGGCCAGTGCGCTGTTGAACCTTATTGTGCTTCGATCAGAGCAGGAAGCGTGTCGAGCAAAATGCCGGAGAGGTGTTGAATCAGGTTTTGATGTTCACCTTGAATTCGAAGCAAGTCAGCGGCGCGCGCTTCGAGCGTCTCTAAGCGGCGCGGAGCGCGAACATATTCAACGATTTCGCTCCAGGTCGGCCGATCTAAGGCCTGAATTTGATCCCAGAGAATTTCCATCAAAAGTCGATTTGGAATTTCGAGGCCCAGTTGATGACCGGCCTCGGTTGCCATGAGAATGCCTTGAGGGGCCTTGACCGTTGACAGATGTGTGATCGGAGTTTGAAGCGGCATCTGACCCCGAATCGTTAGCAACGGGTGCACCGAGATCGGCACGAAGTCTTGTGGACTGAGCGTTCCGATCAGTTCTTTCCAGAGGATTTTTCCTTCAGGCAAAATGAAATGGGCCATTTGCGCTTGTGCCGCTTTCAGATCCTGGAGCACTCGGCTGGCCCGAACATAGACGGCGCTTCGGATACGAATGCTGGTTTTGCCCCCGCTCGTATCCAACGGATGATCCCGTCCTTCAGTTTCAAGACGTTGAAGCTCTTCACGCACCTTTTGAGGGGCGATGGCGAGATCGGCTGCGAGCTTTTCCCACTTTCCTGGCAAGGGTAAGGCAAAGCTCGCCTCTAGGCTTTTGGGGTTGGGGCTTGCTTCATCTAAAAGTCGTTCGGGAATCGGAAGAATTCTCAGATCTTGCTCTTTCAAGACCCAACGATGATTTTTTCGGGCGGCCTTGTGGTCGAGCCAAGTGCGAACCAGTTCTGATTCGAGGAAAAATCGAAGAGGCGCTACGAGAGCTTCATCGGCTACGAAAAGCGTGAAACAATCGGTGTCTTGAACCAGAGCTGAAGCATTCGATCGAATCGAGCCGGGTGCAGGCAGACCTTCGGTTTTCAAGCTTCGAGTTTTGCCGTCAAAATGAGGCCGAATGACAAAACCCCGAGGGGAAGGCTTGCGTGCTGGCCACGGAGCAGAGGCAGGCGCAGAGGGCGAGGCGATGGCGATTCCCCTACGGATATTGGCGAACGACGCGAGCGGCTGTGAGTGGCGCTTGAGCTCTTGCACTTCTTCGAGCTCTTGGTTTTCTGAAGTTTCAGGCCAGTGATCGGCCCATTCACGCTGCGGAAGGGGATGCTGCTGTACCAGAATCTGCCAGGATTTTTTGGGCGCTTTAGAATCTTCCGAGACACTCTTGGAAAGCCCTTCGGAATCGAAATTCAGCGTTTTCAAGCTTTCTTCGAGCAACGGTTGAATCTCGATCTGGCTCTTGAGTTGGCCTCGAATCCAAACGCGTCGTGGGTGATGGTCGAGCTTTTTCTGAACATCGGTTTCGCGCTCGAACAGGTAGAGGTAGCGAGGAAGCACAGGCTTTGGGCTATTTTGCGGAAACCCGAGGGTCAGACCAGAGAAGTCCCATTCGGCGACGAGCTTGCCGCGGTCGAGGAGGAACTGAAGTGCTTCAGAGCCATCAGATGCGTGAAGGGGCTCTTGGCGGAGCCACCAGAGCAGGCCCCCCGGGCGAAGCTTGGTCATCGAGACGCAAGCCTGCAAGTGACCGCAGCTGGTGCCACCGGTACGTAAGCGTTTCAGCGCAGGATTCGAATCGGCTGCTTCTCGAAAGGTTTGTGCCTCGATGGATCGGTGATGTCCCCGGATGACGGCTTCTTCCTGCACCCAGGCGATATCGCAGGCTTCCATTTCTTGAATTCTTTGGCCTACCAGGGGTTTTCCTGTGGTCGGAATATTGAGCGAGAGCTGAGAAGTGAGTGGAACTTCGAGACCTGATCCTACGCTCCAGCACGCCGGAGCTGAGGGCCCCCACCACAGTAAGCTCAATTCGCCAATAAAAAGCGAAAAGGCATTCGACTCGTAGCCAAACCAGGAACATTGAGAGGGACCGCTTCGAACTAAAGCCCCATCTCGAAGCGTGGGGCTGAAACCACTTCGTTTGCGGGGCGTGAGGATTGAAGGCGAGCCCGAGTCGGGAGTGTGATTCCAGAGCGCAGTGTAGAGGCGCTCATCAAAGCCGGAGGCTCGAGCTCGCTCGGGCCACGTTTGTCGCGTCGATTCGATCAGTCCGATCAGGAGGTCTGGTCCTTCGTCCAGAATTCTCCAAGAAGAGAACTCGGCCCAAAGTGATTCTTGAAGCTCATGGGGAAGTTTGAACCAAGAATAGAGATTGGGTCGGGTGACCTGCCAGCCATCGCGATCCATGGGAACCTGGGGTCGCAACGCCAAGTGGAGTGCCGAGTTGAGATCCAGGAGATCGTCTCGTTTCCATTTGCGGATGCCGCGATCCGACCAGGCTTTCAGAAGAATCGCTTGAGCCAGCTGGATCAAACCCACTTCTTCAAAGAAAACGGCAAGGGCGCGTTGGTGTGAGGGGCTGAGGTGACGCCAGTCGATCCAGGTTCGAAGTCGTTCGGTAGCGTTGAGAGCCGGGCGGCCAGCATTGGGCGCGATGGGGGCGCTTCCAGCAAGGAAATCTAAGTAGTGGCAAATGGCTTCACGCCGACTGGGATTGAGGTCCAGCAGGCGCTGCGGGAGGTTTTCGAGGTGCTGTCGGATCCTCAAAAGCAGCGACGTTAAAGTAGGAGCAAAGAACGAGTGATGAGGGGCCGCAGGCGTTGCGATGCTTGAAGGAGGTACTGCGCTCGGGGGCTGGAGAGTCGCACCTCGGGGCGCAGAGAAAGGGGGAGGCTCGGCTGTGCTTGCAGCCGACTCAGAAAAACGCACCCACGAGCGAAGACCTGGCCGCTGCGCGGAGGTCTCGACGGGCGCTGCCCCTTCCGGGACGGGCTTCGAATGCACGTGCCCCGGCAGATGCTCTTTGTAGAGCAAGGCATTTGGTTTTTTGGAATCCCCCCGGATGGTCATGGCAACTCTTTCAGAGGCGTTCTGGAATAACAGAGTTTGGTCTGACTTGCTTGAGGTTTTTTCCACAGGTCGCTCTCAAAATTTCAGCGCCCCAGGTAGCCCACGAGCGGCTGAGGTACCCCTGGGGTGGTGCTTTTAAATCAGTCCGATGGGCTCTGCTTGAATGGGGCGAAGACTCAGCAAAATCAATAGGATAATGCGTCCTTCGCCAAAGCTGGGATTTGGCCTGAAGAATTTTCTTTAGATTCCGTCTCAGACTTCCGATCGACCCAGTATGGATTCTTCGGAGCAAGATCAGAAAAACCTCGCTAACGATCTCGACTGGGCCAATCTCGTTCAGGAAATGGACGGAATTCGAAGCCGAGTGGAGGACGCCATCGAGGCGGAGTCGGGCGACGAAACTGGCGATGTGCCAGCAGCTTCGTCTGAGGCTCCTATGGAGGAAATGCTCTCGGGTTTGGGGCGTGCCGAGCTTGAAGCCGAATTGGCGGCTCCGAATGCGAGCCCTTCTACGTCGCCTGAGCCTGCCCCAGCTCCGGTGATTCCGCTGAAGGGCGTTGCTAGCAGCAGCGCTCGTGAACCCGCTGCGGAGAGTGCGCTGAGCCTTTCTGTGGTTGGGGCGTTAAAGCTCAAGCTCGAGCTAACGGGACCCTCGCAAACCATTCAAATCGAAGTTCAAGATGCCTCCTTGCGAGTGGAACTTTCAGATGGCAGCGAGTTTCGGATTCCGCTAAACAAAGCGGCATAATGCTGAGACTCACCGGCGGCCAATGGGGCGGCCGCAAGCTTCACTCTCCCAAAGAAGATGGTCCACACGCGGGCAAGACCCGTCCCACCCAGGCGAAGTTGCGCCAGGCTCTTTTCAATACGCTGCAGTTTGAAATCGAGGGGGCTCGGGTCCTTGATCTATTCGCTGGGGCGGGAACCCTGGGATTCGAGGCCCTTTCGCGCGGAGCTGCGTCGGTGGTTTTCGTTGAGTCAGCTCGGCCCGTTTGTCAGCTCATTGAGCGAAATGTTTTAGAGCTCGGCGTGAAGAGCCAGGTGCGAGTGATTTCAGAAAAAGTTGAGAAGGCAGGACCCTTGCTCGAGGCTTCTGGGCCTTTTGATGTGGTCTTGGTCGATCCTCCCTACTTGCTCGGAGTTGAAAACGACCTGTTGGCCGGAGCTTGGTGGAACTGGAGTGTGCTTCTCGCGCCAGAAGCGAAGGTCGTGCTGGAATGGGGCAAGACCAAATCTCGTCAGACCGAGCTTCCCGATCGGGTCGAACTTCCTGGCAAGGGCCAGTCTGAAAACGGTGGCGCGCTCGTCAAGATCCGTGAGAAAACTTATGGCGATAGCATGCTCACGACTTATCGGCGAGAGGTCAGTGCAGACCATCCGACGGGAGATCTGCCAGTCGCGGAAAAGTCAGCACGAGAGGAGCCTTCTCATGACTCGTAGGGCGATTTACCCGGGTTCGTTTGATCCGATCACCAATGGCCATCTCGATATCCTCGATCGTGCCCTCAGTCTTTTTTCTGAAGTGACGATCGTCGTCGCCGGTACCGACAAGAAAAATCCGCTTTTTACTGCCGAAGAGCGGGTCGAACTCATTCGTGAGGTGACTCGCGATCGTCCGGGCGTGACGGTTGATCGTTGGAGCGGCTTGATCATGGACTACGCCAAAGCCCATCATGTTTCAGCGGTGATTCGCGGACTTCGGGCGGCAAGCGATTTCGAATATGAGTTCATGATGGCCAGCATGAATAAGCGTATTCATCCGGGCGCCGAAACCCTGTTTATGATGACTTCCCAGGACCTGTATTTCGTGAGCTCGTCGATGATTAAAGAGCTCTTTCGATACGGGGGCGATATTTCGTCATACGTTCCCACTCAGGTGGTTGAGCGCCTACAGTTGCGTTTGGGTGCTGAGAAAGGAGGGGCTTGAGATGGCGAAATTAGCCACTCGGGTTCAAGGGGTTTCCGACTCCCTCACTCTTCGGTTGAATGCTCAAGTGCAGGAAATGCAAAAGCAGGGCATCGACATTGCGAATCTTTCCACGGGCGAACCCGATTTTCCGGTGCCTGAGGCGTCAAAAGAAGCGGTGCGCGAGGCATTGCGACTGAATCGCTCGAAATATACTCCGGTATCCGGGATCCTTCCCCTTCGCGAGGCAATCGCACGGAAAACGTCAGCTCAACAGCCGTCGCTGGTCGCGCAATCGGGAGCATGGTCGGCTCAAAATGTCGTGATTTCAAATGGCGGAAAACAAGCGATTTTCAATGCGATGATGGCCGTTTTGGAAAGCGGCGATCAGGTGCTTTTTCCAGCGCCTTATTGGCTGAGCTATCCCGAAATGGCGAAGTTGCTGGGGGCTGAGCCGGTGGCTATTTCGACGGCGATCGATCGTGGGTTTCGAATGACCCCCGAAGAGTTGGGCTCGGCCTTGGATGCCGCGCCTCGAGCGAAGCTCTTGATCTTGAATTCGCCTTCGAATCCGACGGGGGCACTTTATTCGCGGGCAGAGCTCGCAGCTTTGGGGGCTGTGATTGCCCAGCACCCTCGGGGCAAAGAGGTCTGGATTTTGAGTGATGAGATCTATGATCGCATTACTTTGGGCGAGAAGCCCTTTTGCTCGTTTCTTGAGGCGTGTCCTGATTTGCGAGAGCAAGTGGTCACGGTGAACGGCATGTCGAAGTCAGCGGCGATGACAGGGTGGCGAACCGGATGGTCGGTGGCTCCAGCTGCGTTGACGTCTGCTCTCGGTACGATTCAGGGGCAGAGCACTTCGGGCATTTGTGCGTTGTCGCAGTGGGCAGCTCTTGCCGCCTTAGAGCTTCCAGAGTCGTCGTTTTCCGAACAGTTAGAGCGATACCGAGAGCGCTGTCGCCTCGTGCTGGCAATTCTATCGAAAGCAGGCAAACTAGAAGTGGTGGTCCCCGAGGGCGCCTTTTATGTGTTTTTGGGGGTGCGCAGGTTGCTGCGAGCTGGTGAGACAGCGGCTCTTTTTTGCGAGCGGGTCTTACGCGAAGCGCGCGTCGCGCTAGTGCCGGGAGAGCCGTTTGGGGCACCGGGATTTGTGCGAATGAGCTTTGCCACTGAAGACTCGACGTTGAAGGTGGGCTGTGAGCGTTTGGTTGAGTACATCAACCTGACCGAGTAGGACGAAAAAAGTAGCAACCTGTCCGAGATCCACGAGCGACCGAGACGGAAGAGCTCCCCAGCAGAGGAGGCCCAGTGGAGCAGCGGCAGGATGCGAAGCAGCCGGATCGTCACAGCCCGGATTCCCAGATCCAGAAGATCGGGAGCTCCGATCCAGGTCTTATTCAAGAGCACGATCAGGCCGCTCAGCGAGGGAGGCTTTTCACGGGGTTGAACCTGTGGAGGCATCGAATTTCTGTGGCCGTTGCGGTGGCGAGCTTTTGGTTTTCGGGCTGTCTGGTGCCCGGAGATGGCTCAGCAGATGCCTCGGGCGCGATCTCCAAAATCAATTCGGCCTTGAATGCAGGTGATTGTTCCACTGCCATCATTGAATCTGAAAAGGTTTATCATTCGTCGGCGACCAGTAATGAGATTCGCAGGCTTCGTGCTGCTGCTCATGGATGTCGAACGGGGATTGGTTTTTTTGAGCGCTTAAACGAACTGGCTCAAGCAGATCTCACCACTGCGGGTCCTTGGCGCGCGATCACGTTGATGTTTCCTTCGGTGGCCACCGACAACAAAGCCGAGTCTGCATTTTTTGCCAGCGATGCGCTCTTGGCTTGGCTGAAAAACGATGTCGTCGTTTTTGATCCCTTCCGGTTGTTGAGTGATCCGTACAACCCGGGCTCGCTGAAAATGGCGGATTTGACGACCGATGCGAATATTTATTTGGTGCTGATATCCATGGCGACGATCGGCACGCTTCATCAACGCTATGGCAACCCCGACGCTCTCGGGGCTCCTCAGCAGACGTTGCCTTGGTCGACGCTTTCGGCAATCGATGATGTGGGCTGTGGCTATGCTTCGGCGCTGCTTACTTTAAGCGATTCACTGGCTCAGGTGGGGGCTTCTGTTTCGCAGCTATCGGGAATCACCACCGCCATGACAGTGGCGTCAGCTGGATTCGATGTGGGCTGTCAGGCGGGGTGCACGGCTTGTGGAGTCAGTTGTTCGTCTTGCCCCTCGGTGCTTCGTCACCGCTCGGTTTGCTCTCGAGCGACTCCCACGACTGTGGACGTCGAGGCCTGTGCGGCAGCGGGTTTGATCGGTAATGTGATGAACAGCGCGCTCGTGGGGTGGCGATGAGCCGGAGAACTTTCGCCCCTCTTGCTATTTTTTCAATGCTTGCGAGCGCTTCAAGCGTGACGGCGTTAGCGGCAAGTCAAGAGCTGCGAGATCTTTACCGCGATCCTCGTATGAAAGGCATGGGCGGAGCAGGAATCGCTTTACCTCTCGAGGACCGTGAAGCCATTCAAGGCATTTTCACCAATCCTGCGCAAATGGCTGGAAACCGCGACTTTACTTTGCACTATTTGACGGGGGATTTGGCGATTTCTGGCGAAACGTACTCATCTGTGGGTCCGATGCAAGAGGCCTTTTCAAATTTCACGTTCGACAAGCTCAATGTTTTGATGGGAAAAAATATTTACGCTAACGGTCAGTACGTCGCTGCAGTCACGGCCCCGAATTTCGGCGCAGCCATTTTACTCGACGCTCAGGCCGGTTTTTATGCGCAAAATCCGTCTTATCCTGAGTACACGGTCGGGTATCAGTCGACCAATGGTGTTCAGTTGGCTTGGGGGACAACCGTGGACTTGTCGGGTCCGAAGAAACGTCGCCCTCGGCGGGGACGTTCGGCCAAGCCGGCAGCTGTTGATGGCTCTGAGTTGCGAGTGGGGTTGGGGGGGAAGGTCTTTTGGCGCAAGGGCGGGTATAAAGACGTGCCGCTGACGACTTTGTTAACCGCGAATTCGGCGCTTTTAGATTCACTCATGGGTAAGTTTTCAATCGGCTATGGCTTGGACGCGGGAGTTCAGTTCATTCGAGCAGTGAACGATCGGTTTAGCTGGTCAGTAGCGAGTTCGTTCATCAATGCGGGAGACATGGATTTCAGTGGGTCTTTGGCAGATACCCAGCCCGGAAATCTCAGCGTTGGTTTAGGGGCACGCTATGATTGGGGTGGCATCACGTCGTTGAGCTTTGCTTATGATCACGCCTATCTGAATCGATCGATGGATTGGAGGAAACGCCAACACTTCGGACTAGAGTGGGTCTTACCCGGAGTCAGTGTTTTCGGCGGAATTCACCAGACCTACCTTTCTTATGGAGCCGCTTTTGATGCTTGGCTTTTTCGGGTGACCGTTGCGTCGTATGCCGAAGAGCTGGGGGGCACGGCGTATCAAGATGGCGACCGTCGGTATCTGCTGCGCTTGGCGCTGAGGTTTGGACTATGATGAGATCGGTCGCGAAGGGGCGTCAGGGCGCAGCGAGCTGGTTTGGGCCGAAGGGGCGTCAGGCCTTCCTGCTCGTTTCTCTTTCGCTCTTGGTATCCTGTGCTCAAAGCCCAGTGGCTCGGCCCCTTCATTCGAGCGTCGCTCGAAATCTGAGCTCAGAAAAGCTTGAGGCAGGCGCCATACCGCCGGTGTGGTTTGCGGATCGTCTTCGAGAATTTGAAGCTGAAGATCAACGCGAGCTTTTCGCGCCAGGAGGAATCGTTTTTATCGGTAGTTCGAGTATTCACTTCTGGGAAGGATTGAGGGGCGACTTTCCCGCTTATCGGGTTTTGAATCGAGGAATTGCCGGTGCCCAGACTTCCGATCTCTTGATGGTGCTTCCTCGGCTGGTGCACCGGTATTCGCCGCGACAAGTGGTGATTTATGTCGGAACCAATGACCTCAGCGCGGGGAAGTCCAACGATCAAGTGCTGAGGGATCTCTCGACTCTCTTCGATCAGATTCGCGTCTCCTTTCCTCAGACACGAATTTCGTGGATCGAACTCGCCCCGAATCCTGCGAGGTGGTGGCTGCTCGAGACCTTTCGGGATCTCAACTCGAAAGTTGCGGCTGGGGTGAGTGAGCGGTCTAGTTTCGAGATCATTCCGGTGTTTCACGCGATGCTAGGCGAAGATGGCAGGCCCTTGCAGGGAATTTTTCGTGAGGACCAGCTTCATCTTAATGCTCGGGGCTATGCTTTATGGAAGGCTCTCATTGGCCCTTATTTGTTGCCGGAGCCGAATGCCATTCCTGTGCTCGAGGGAGCGACTTCAAATCCGTAGGGTTTGTTCTTGAGTTTCCTTGCCTCCGTCGGTCAAACTGTCGACACCAGAGGAGGGATCGCCCTTGAGAAAAGCTTTCATCCTAGACACCAACGTGCTGCTCTTCGACCCACAAGCGCTTTTCAAATTCGGAAACAACGACATCGTGATTCCGATCGTTGTGCTTGAAGAAATCGACCGCTTTAAGCGCGATATGAGTGAGAACGGCCGTCATGCGCGAATGTTCTCGCGCCTCCTTGATGATATGCGTAAGGACGGCGAGCTTTCGAAGGGCGTACGCCTGCCTAACGGCGGAGTGGTTACCGTCGAACTGGGTGGGATCAACCCGCTGCCCATGGAGCTTCCCATGGATAAAGCCGACAATCGGATGTTGGCTTTGGCGATTTCGATCAAAAAAGATCAACCCAAGCGTCCTGTGGTTTTCGTGACCAAAGACGTCAATTTGCGCATTAAAGCCGATGCGCTCGGCATTCTATCGGAGGATTACGAACCCGAGAGCGTCGAACCCGAGCAGCTGTATTCAGGTGAAGTGCAGCTTGATGTCGATGGGCATTTGATCGATGAATTTTACGCTCAAAAACGGCTGCCCTATTCGGGAGCCGTTCGTGAGGCACGTACTGAGGCCTTGAAGGCCAATCAGTACGTGATTCTAAAAGACTCTGCCAATCCCACCCATACGGCAATGGGACGATACAGCAAGGAACTGGATTGCATCGTTCCCCTCTATAAGCCGGTAGAAGGGCTTTGGGGCATTTTTCCGAAGAACGCGGAACAGTCGTTCGCAATCGACGCGTTGATGAACGACGATATCAAGCTCGTGAGCTTGGTTGGTAAGGCCGGTACGGGTAAAACGTTGCTAGCCATTGCGGCGGGTCTCGCTAAGACCGTTGATGAAGGCGTTTTTCAGCGTCTGCTCGTATCTCGTCCCGTGTTTCCGTTGGGTCGAGATATCGGATTTTTGCCTGGCGATATCGAGGAGAAGCTGAATCCTTGGATGCAGCCCATTTACGATAATATCGATTTTCTATTCGGAGCCACAGGGGCGCGTGGAAAGCGTGGTGCAGGCAAGGGCTGCCAAGAGCTGATGAATCAAGGGCTACTTCAAATCGAGCCGCTCACTTATATTCGTGGTCGTTCGATTCCGCAGCAGTACCTCATTGTCGATGAGTCACAGAACCTCACTCCTCATGAGATCAAGACGATCATCACCCGGGCAGGCGATCAAACCAAAATTGTGCTGACGGGCGATAGCTTCCAGATCGATAATCCCTATGTCGATTCGGCGAATAATGGTCTGGTGCATTTGGTTGAAAAATTCAAAGAAGAGTCGATTGCGGCGCACATCACCTTAACTAAGGGTGAGCGTTCGAAGCTTTCAGAGCTTGCTTCGAATCTTCTATAAGACGTTAGTCGATGAAAGACTTCAGGGCCCCGAATCCGGAAGCGGACTCGGGGCTCTGATGTTTCGAGCCGAAGATTTTAGGGGGAGAGAGAGAGAGTCGGCTCGAGGAGAAAATGGAATGGTTTTAGCGGGATTCTTCGCCTGGGGAGTGCGGAACGGCGCGTTTTGATTGGAAGTCTGCTGATTCGCCGTCAGTAGCAACACGAGCAGCAAGTTCATGCTCGAGGTGTCTTCGGTAAGAGCGCGCCAGTGAGCGCAGCTCTTCGGTTTCTGCCTTTTCTTCAAGCGCTTTGAAGAGCGACTTTCCTTGAAGGATCATTTGAGGGGTGAGCTCGCCGCGCTCCGAGCGTTTCTGCTGAAAGCGCACCATCTCTTCTAAAAGAGCGAGCTTATCCATGCCTAGGATTCGGGCCTGATAAGCATAGTGTTCTTCGCGGCTTCCTGCCCAGCGGAGTTGCCTTGCTTCGGCAAGTGAAATGACTTTGGCTTCAGGGGGTGACGGCTTCGACGTGCTACGCGGATCTGACATAAGTTGCGGCCCCAGAGAGCAATCGGGGTGCCACACGAGGGCGCAACGGATTTGCTGGAATCTCAGAGGGTTAGCGGCGTGTAGTGGGGCTCGGGGTGTCTAAGAACCAGACAGGAGTCTAGTGACACATCGATTTGTGGCCAAAAACGCTTAAAATAGGGTTTAGAAGATCGAGAAGATTCCATTAAAGGAGCGTCGGAATTTTGCCGATCAGAGTGAAGAATTGAGGAGAACGACCGTCCATGAGCAGCATCCCATTATTCCTAAGATCTGAAGATGAGCTTCTGGCCTATTTTAAAAGATTCCTTCAAGAAAAGCCGCGTGCCGTTCAGCTGAGTGGTGATCACAAAGTGGTGCGCGGGGCGGGAGTCGTGGCTGTGTTTCGATTCTCGATCGATGACCGGCGCTATAAACTTCTAGGTGATGTGACTCGCTCGGCGATTGAGGAATTTGTTGCGATTGCTGAGGAGCACGGTTCTCCTGCGATGGCCCTGAAGTCTTTCGTCAAGGGTGATGCTCACACTCTGATTTTAAGCACGCATTCGAAGCCTGATGGGTGGCATTGCCTGCCCTATGGCGAGAAAGCCCAAGATCGACTGCAAGAAGCAGCATAATCGGGATCATTTTAAACTGGTCCCCGGAATTATGATTCCGCCAAAATAGACTGAAATTCGGACATTGACTCGCTGCTCAGACGAGCTGAGGGCCGATTTCCTGAAAAAATCAGCAAATCATAAAGGGCGGGCCCAGTTGAGATGATTTCATTTTTTAAGACCGCCCGCAGTGGTCGAGCTCTGTTGTCGGAGGGCGGCCGCGAGTTTGCCCTTCTTCGTGCTTCTGCTAAAAGGGGGGCATGATCCTGATTACTGGAGCAAGTAGTGGCATTGGCGAAGCGTGCGCAGAAGCATTCGCGCAAAAGGGCAAGGCTCTTTTCTTAGTAGCGCGACGCAGTGAGCGTTTAGAGGCGCTTGCTGACCGGCTTCGTCAGCGCTTTGGTGTTCGCGTCGAGACGGCAACCGTCGATGTTCAGGAGACGGCGCAAATTTTTTCTTTGGCCACCACGCACGGCGATTTGCTTCGAGAGGTCGAGGTTCTGGTCAATAATGCGGGACTGGCTTTGGGCTTAGACCTTTTTCAGGACGCTCAGTGGTCGGATTGGGACCAGATGATTGACACGAATCTCAAGGGTGTACTGGCTTTCACGAAGTTGGTGCTGCCCTATTTTTTGGAGCGCAATTCGGGACAGCTGATTTTGATGGGCAGTGTTGCCGCAAGATGGATGTACCCTCGAGGTCACGTGTATTCGGCAACCAAAGCTGCCGTTCATGCTTTGGGCGAGAGCCTTCGCCTCGATCTTCTAGGTACCCGAGTGCGAGTGACGACGCTGGCTCCGGGCATGGTCGAGACCGAGTTTAGTGCCGTGCGTTTCAAGGGCGATGAACACCGCGCTTCTGCCGTCTACGAGAGAATGACTCCACTGAGCGCGCAAGATGTAGCCGACACAGTCGTTTGGGTGGCGTCTCGTCCGTCGCATGTCAACGTGCAGGAGCTGGTGCTCTATCCTGTCGATCAAGCCAGCCCCACGCACGTAAGTCGCAAGTAACGCAAGAAGGGCAAGCGTGAGTCGAGCCTGAGAAGATCGAAAGCCGCTTGGCCCCTGGAGATTCTTACGCTGAGGCCCCCTCAGGGCTTTTCAATCGGACGAATCCCCGTCGACTTCGCTGCAGCTTGAGCCGCCTGCTCTACTGAAAGATGACCGGGGGCGATCTCTCCTCGGGGAGGACGGGGCCGGCCGGTCCGACCATCACGTCGAGGGGGGCGACCCTTTTCTGAACGAGCACCTTCGCTGCCGGGGGCGCCTGGACGTGCCTGAGCGTTCCGGTCGCTTGCCCCAGGGTTGGCTCCTCGGCGCTCGGTTTGGCCGTCAGGGCGTTTGCCCTTGAGGTCGCCTCGGCGTTTCCCTCGGCGCTTGCCTTTTCCGTCGCCTTTTCCATGCTTGCTTCCGCTTTCTCGGCGGTCATTTTTCTGGGGGCGTAACGAAGCGAGGTATTCAGCTGCGAAAGCGTGCGTCTCTCGTTGCACCACATGCCCGGGTGCTTTTTCTCCTTCGGTGAGCGTGTAAACGACAATACGCTTGAGGTTTTCCCACTCGCGAGGCTTCATTTCAGCCACTTCCAGGGCTTTAATGAACAGATCGAGCTTTTCGCCTTCAATACGAAACTTTTCTTTCAAGAAAGCATGAAACGTTTCCTGATGCGCGGTTGCCAGTTCTTCCTCGGGCTTGCCTTCGGTTTGAAGGCTGGCGCGAATTTCTTTCGATTTGGCTAGGGCTTCTCGCAGGGCGAATGCTGAAAATTCAGTCAGGGTTTTCATGCTTTTAGTCCTTTGGATCTGATTTGATCGTGATCGTGCGAGTGTTGTCACACTCGGGGCTCGAGAGCAATCCGGAGAATCGCCTGGTATGTTTTTCTGGCCTGGGGTAGGTCGAGCGCCATGCGTTTCAGAATGAGCATCGGCATGGTTGTGGCGGCTTTGATCGGAGGAGTGATCGGGCAAATGGGGGGCGCCGAGGCGGCTTCACACCCGTCAGGGATTCGGGGGCTTGGGGAGGCTCGAGCGTCTTTAACCGATAGGGCCTGGTCAGGCCGAGTGTTCGATGTTGCTCAAGGGCGATGGCTGAGCGTCGAAGAGCGCCGTCAGCGTCTACAGGGGCTTGAGGTTTTGGTTTTAGGAGAAAAGCACGACACTCCAATCGTTCAACTCGAGCAAGCGCGAGCGCTTGCTGAAGCCTGGGAAGCCAATCGCGATGAAAAAAAGCAGTGGATTTTAGGTTGGGAGTTTTTGAATCGGCGCGACCAGCGAGTGATCGATGGGCATTGGTCTAACTACCGCCGAGGCCTGACCAGTGATGCCGAGTTCATGGACCGGCTTCTGGGGCAGGGCAGGAACCGCAGCTACCTTCCGATTCTTCAGGTAGGGGTTCAAATCGGGGCTGAGTTGCGAGGGGTGAATCTCTCGCGTGAAGAGAAAGCTCCTGTGGTGCGTGGGGGGATCTCGGCTTTAGATCCGGCGCTTTTGCCACCTGGGTTTGCGCTCGGAGGAGTGGGGTATCGCGAGCGTTTCGAAGCGGTCATGACTGGCGGGCATGCCTCTCCCGAGCAAGTGGGGCGTTATTTCGAAGCTCAAAGCCTCACCGATGCCGTGATGGCGGATGCTTTGATGCAGGGGGCGGCTGCTTTTCGTGTGCTAGTGACGGGCAGCTTTCATTCAGATTACTTCGATGGCGTTTTTGCTCGTCTTCTGGCGCAAAGTTCAGGCGTTCATCGCCTCTTGTCGATTCGTTTCGTCGATGCGAGCGATTATCCAAAAAGCGAGCTCGAGCCCGAGCTTCGGCTTGCCGAGCCCGTGCACCACTCGACCTATGGGGCTCTTGCAGATTGGATCTGGTTCGCAGGAGAGCCGTCAGAAAATTGACCTCATGATTTTTCCTAGTCGAAAACTACCGGGCGGCATTGCCAACCGGGTTGCGGGCGGCTACGCTCAGATTTGCTTCCAGCAGTCAAAGTAAAGTCGGCTCATAGAGCCAGCGGCGCGCCTGGGACTTCTCAAGGTTGAGAGGGGGCGCGATGCAGAGCCGATGATGAAGCGAAATGAAGGGGGTCACCATGATGGGGATCGTTCGCAGTTTTCAAGAGGGTGGAGTGTTCATGTACTTCATCCTGGGATTTGGGCTTTTCACGATTGCGTTTATCTATGAGCGGATCAACGCTCTTTTCTTAAAGACCAAAGAACTGCCGATCGGATTTCGTCAGCAGCTGCTCGAAAAAATCGCGCAAGGCGATTTAGTGAGTGCGCAGAATTTTGCTCATACTGCGGCGATGGCGACTGCTTCTCCGTTGGCTCGAATCGTGGCGCTAGGATGTCAGCTTCGCGCTACCGGCGCTGGCGACGATGAGTTGCAAGCTCGAATGGATGAGGCGCTCAGTCGCGAAATTTCTCAAATCGATCGGCGGACCGGATTTTTGGGAATGTTCGGGAACGTCGCAACGTTGCTGGGGCTTCTCGGAACGATCGCTGGGATGATTCACTCTTTCGCAGCGGTGGCTTCGGCCAGCCCTGCTGACCGCGCGACGATGTTGTCTTTAGGGATTTCTGAAGCCATGAATTGCACGGCCTTTGGTCTGATCGTGGCGATTCCCGCACTCGTGGCTTTCGCCATTTTTCAGAACCGCACCGATAAGATGATCGGAGCACTGACTGAGAACACCACCGAGATCTTCAATGATCTCCTCTTTTTGACCGAATCTGATCGCACGGTTCTGGCTGTCGGGGCTGAAAACACGGCTTCTGGCATGCATCTCAATCGTGGCAATACGCACCGGCACCCTGCGCCTCAACTGAACGTTTAGTCGCAGCTCTAAGGTTTCAAGACCATTCACGGGGGGTGCTATGGCGGTATCAGTGGGAGGGAGCTCAGGCTCCGGTCGTAAGAAAAGCTTGGATGCCGAGCTGAACTTAGTGTCGTTCATCGATCTTTTGTCGATGTGCATCTGTTTTCTATTGATGACTGCAGTTTGGCTTGAAGTGGGCTCGCTTCAAGTCAAACAAAGCCATGGCACCCAGGCTGCTGCGCCGAAGGGGCAAGCTCACGAAGTCGAGCTATCGATGCAAAACTCGACGGCGCTCGACTGGGTAATCAAAAAGAACGGGCGATTGGTTGAAAAACAACAGCTCAAGGCGGCTTCGATCGAGGAGTTGTCGCAGAATCTTGCCCAAGCCATGGGGGCATTTGTGACGGCTCACTCGGGTGATCCTGCCACGATTTCTTCGGCCATGATCACGACGTCCTCTGCCGTTTCTTACGGTGATCTCATTCGAGTGATGGATGCTCTTCGTCGCAATCAGATCGTGAACATCGGAGTCGTTCCGGCGAATCGCGATTCTGCAGTGGCAGGCGTTCGCGCGTTCAGAGGTGGGGCATGAATCTCAAAAGCCAGAATTTGGGCGATCGATCCTTCTCGCGGCACTTGGTCGCGCGGCAATATCAGCGAAAGAAGCGAGCACGCATCCTCATTGCGGGTTTGATGCTGACGTCGATGGTCGACATGTTCAGTCTCTTGGTCATTTTTCTGCTTCAAAACTTTTCGGCGTCTCCGGAGCTTGCGGTGGTGGCGAAGGGGGTGACTCTTCCTATCTCGGCGACTTCGCGCGAGCTTAAAGATGCCCCGGTTCTTGCCATTTCTCGTGCAGGGATTTTTCTGGATCAAAAGTTCATCGGCTCGGCCGAGGAGCTTTTAGATCGCCCCGAGCCCTTGATGAAACGGTTGTCGCAATTGCGAGAAATCTGGCAGCGCTCGCATCCGCAGCAGGAATTTCCAGGTGAAATTTCGCTTCAGGCGGATCAGTCGGTCTCAAGCGCCGTGGTCTCGCGGTTTATGGGAATGCTTCCGTCTCAGGCCTTTGGGTCGATCCAGCTCGCAGTCGTGGGAGCAGGGGGAGGAAAAGGCTGATGGCGCGTCGGGGGGCAGGGTGGCGTGGGGGTGTTTCTCAAAAGATGGAAGCTTCTGCGAAGCAGAATCGCGAGCGAGCGCGAGCCGTCGCTTGGGTGGTTTCGGCGATGGCAGCACTCCACGGCGCTCAGTCAGCTCAGGCAGATGAGTTCCTGATTCGAGAAACCGAGTCGCTTCGAGACTCGTTAGCGATGAATGATCCCTCTCGAATTCCTCTGACGCTTCGGCTTGCCGATCTTTTGGTTGAAGAGGCGTCGCGAGTTTCGCGGCAAGATCTCACTCAGCAAGATCCCGCTCGAAGGCAGCGCTTACAATCTCGAGCTCTAGCCCTTTTTGATGAGGCACTCCGGGCGAATCCCGGTGCTCTCGCGCGAATCAAGATTGATTTTCAGCGTGCTCGGTTGCTGAGCGAGTTGGGGCAAGTCGATCGATCGGTCGCGCTCTGGATGACGCTGGCTCAGCAGAAAGAGTCGATCGAGATTGCCCGTGAAGCAGCGCTTCGACTAGCTGAGAGTGGCGATACCCCTCATGCAGCACGGTGGTATCAACTTGCCCTCGAGCTTTGCCAAGGCGGTGACCTCTGTTCTTACATTCACTTCAAGCGCGCTTGGCTCTTCCGTCAGGCCTCAGGCGGGATTGCCGATGAAGCGGCCTTGCGAGAGTTAGAGCTGGGGCTTTGGGATTCTCACGGGCAGATCCGTGAAGAGGCTTTGCGCGATTATCTTGTTTTTTGGGCCGATCGTCCGCGTGCTCGCGAGGCGATGGCCAAGCTGGAACCGCTTGCCGAGAAGCTCGGGCGTCCGGCATTGCTTGCAGACTTAGCCGAAGCGTTTTTGGTTGGAGGACAGACGCAGGCGGGCGCGGAAGTCTTAGCCCAAGTTAATCGACGCGAGCCACGGCTGCATCGGTTAGTGCGCTTGGCCGAGCTTCGCTACGGGGCTCGTGACTGGGATGCGTTTCAGGCAACTTTGGCTGAGCTGTCCTCTGAGAGCGCAGCGCGGCTTTTTCAGGCTGCAACTGAGTCAGAGCGTGTGGAGAGCGAAAAGTTTTTACGTCGGTTGGTGATTCAGCTCGATGGCGAGCGAATCAGCCAAAAAGAACGGGTGGCGGTTTTTCAGCAGACGACGCTGGCTTATCTCTCGTTTTTTTCAAGTTCACCCGAGCGGCTGAAGTTTCAGGAGGGATGGCTTGCAGCAGAGTCTGATCCCAAGCGAAAGCTCGAGCAGCTGGCTCTTTGGATTTCTCAAGATCCTACCTCGGTTTCGCTTCGTGAATGGCGAGCCTCGATCGCTCAAAAAGAGGGGTTGCCTGAAGTCATCGCCGAAGAAATGGCGGCACTGGTAGCCCGGGCTCCAGCAGGAGAAAAGTCTCGCGAGTACAAGTATTTGCTGGCTAAAGCTCATCTTGATTCTCAAAGGCAAGACTTGGCGCTTCGTCTTTTCGAAGAGCTGGCTCGTTTCGAAACTTCGGGTTTGGCTCGTCCCGATCGTTGGGCAATTCAGGCTCAGAACTTGGTGCTCGATCTCTTGAATCAGCGCAAGGACTGGTCGGCCTTGATTGCCCGTGCGAACGCTTGGCTCGATGCTGCTTGGGCCCGAGACTCTGCTGCGCTGAAAGCAGACGCCGCCCTCGCGAAGGAGCTCGCAGATATGGCCGAAATTCGTCGGCAGGCGAGATTTCAAGGCGCAGTGGCAAGCGGTGAAACGGCAGAGGCTCTAGCAACTTTCGTCGAGTTTTGTCGAGGCGGCGTGCTTGCCGAGAAGTCGTGCGAGAACGCTCGAGTGCTGAGTGTGAAGCGCCGAGATCAGGCTTCGCTCCTGGCCGTTTTAGAGTTGATGGGTAAGTCGCGCCAGTCTGAGTTCGCTCAAGAGCTTGAAGCTGCGGGATACTTTGCGCGAGCAGCTCAGGTTTTGCCCGAAGCGGATTTGTTGAAACAGGCGCTTCTTTGGGAGCTTGCGGGTGATCGCGCAGCGGTTGCTCGAAAACTGGAAGAGAGCCAGCGGCAGCGCCATCAGGCAGCGCTTGGTGCGCGTTTGTCTGAAAAGCAAGAGCAGCAAGAGCGCCTATGGCTCGCGATGGCGATCGATCACTCTGACTTGCTTCGAGGGTTTGCCTCGGATGCCATCTTGAGAACGCTCATGGGCTCTGGGGCGCGGGCACGTTTTTCGGAATGGCTCGAGGGTCAGGGAAAAGGGAACCCGAGCTCTCGAAAAGAGCTTTTCTCTGCTTCGTTTGAGACCGGCCCGCAGTGGGCGAAACTGGTGCTTGCAGAGATTTCGACGAGTTTAAAGCAGAGCGAGTTGATTTCGTTTTACGGCAGGAATTCGCGTCAGCTTTTCGAGAAGCGGTTGGCAGCGTTAGCGCGCGTGGCAAAGCGCGCTGATGAGTTTTTCCCTCGTTGCGGTAACGACACTCGCGCGCAACTCGCAGCCGTTCTTCAAGGAGCTTATGAGCGGTTTGCCCAAGAGATCCGAAAAAGCCCGATTCCTGAGTCGCTTCCCGAAGCGTCGGTGGCCGAGCTGAAGAACGGCTTAGAGCTGATGGCTCGGCCCTTTGATGAAAAAGCTCAAGTTTATGCTCAAGCTGTGGCTGCGGCGTCTCAGAAGTCGGTCGCAAACGCTGGCTCGGGCGCAACGGCTGGTGTCACTGCTGGTGTGACGGATGATCGCATCCGTGTTTCGGCAGCCCAGAGTCGGTCGAGTTCTGAGCTCATCAAGAGCGCCGAGGCAGCTCTCGAGACCTTACATCAAAACCCAGAGTCTCTCGAAGCGCTGACTGCGCTTCGAGAGGCGTACCGCGAGCAAGGACGCTTGCGATTGGCAGAGTACTTCGAAGGACGCTTGCAGACGGGAGGCGGATCACGATGAGATTCGATCAACAGAGAGCGATGCTTTTTTTTCTGGGGCTGGTACTGGGACTCGACTTGAGAGCGGATCATGCGAGCGCCTCGGCCGGGGTCGAGGCTCAAACTGAAAAGCGCACTGAGTCTGTCACTGCAGTGAAATACCGTTCGGGCAAAGAGATTCGCTTTGATGAGCTCTTGATTCAAGGACAGATGAAGCGTGCCGAGATGAGCGTAGTGACGGGCGATAGCGATCCTGCCTCTGATGGTCTACTTCGTCTTCGAGACCAGTTCTTAGATCATGCAGCTTTAGATTTGGGCGAGTCTGAGTTCGAGTCGAACGCTACAGCAACGGAGGCACGCCGATGAATCGTTGGGTTCTTCGAACGGAAGCTGGAGATCTTCTGAAAGTTTTAGGGGCGCCATCAGATTCAGATCAGGGGGCTTCGCTTCGATTTGGATGGCATCGCCTTTTGGGTTGGATTTCGGAAGATGCCTCGTTGGAGCGTTTGAATCTTCAGGCTCGCAGTGGGCGGCTGCGTGCCAAGCGATCGCAGGCTCAAGGCGATGCCGATTGGATCTGTCGTTTCGAAGTCGTTCGAGATTCTCGAGGCACGCTGGTGCGCTCGATGGATTCGTGTCGAGTTTTTCCAAGGTCTGAAGCGCTTTGGGATCTGCACACTCCCATGGGTACGCTTCAAGTGGCACCCGCTTCAGACGGCGGTGTTTTTGCGCAAGCTGTGTCCCAGGCCGAAGGGCAACAAGAGCGCACGCTGGAGAAGGGACTGGCAGTAGCGGCTCTTTTGGCGTGTTTGTTTTTTATCTCTGGACGGTTCTGGGGTACTGACTCTTCTCGCACCGGGGCGTCGCTTTCTGTTCTGCCAGTGATCGAGCCCGTGACGGTTAGGGTTCTTCCCGAACGCCAAAAGGCCGTTGCCGTGGTGAATCCGATCTCTGAAAACGTGATTCCTCAAACAGCTCAAAAAGCCAGCGTGCAAACGAAGCGTGCTATTGCCCAAAATCTTGGATTTTTGGGCATGTTGGGCAGCGCGAACTTGAACCGGGCCCTGGGCGGCGCCACGACAGGCTTGAACGGAAGTGCCGGTGCCGGCCGAGGTGGTCAGCAAGGGAGTGGCGGCGAGCTCTTAGCGGGACTGGGCGCGGGGGTGAAGCGCACGACCGTTGGAAATTCAGGCGTCGCGGGACTTGGGGGGGTCGGCACTAAAGGTGCCGGCGGCGGTCAAGGCGGTTATGGAAATGCCATGGTGGGTTCGGGCGAAGGGCGGGCTCTCTCTTCGCTCGCGGCTTCTCAAGACTTGATTCTTGAGGGTGGATTAGATCGCGCAGTCATTCAGGCAACCATCGCCAAGTACTTAAGCCAAGTTCGGGCCTGCTACGAGCAAGGGCTTGCAGAAAAGCCAGGAATTCAAGGCACTGTCAGCATGAGTTTTCAAGTTGGGCCCGCGGGACAACTCGATTTCGCGAAAGTTGCCAAGAGCTCGCTCGGACACGAGGGGGTCGAACGCTGCATTTCAAAACAAATGATGGGCTGGAAGTTTCCAAAGCCCTTAGGTGGAGTTGCTGTTCAGGTTCAGTATCCGTTCTTGCTGCGTCCGGTGGGAGGGTGAACGTCATGAGAGCCTCAGTTTCGTTTCTTGCTCTTGTAGTGATCGCAAGTGGTTGTCAGGTGAATCCGATGCCCTCGCAAGGAATCATCGCTGAAAAGAAGCCGGTAGAGCGTCCCGTAGAGAAGCCCTGGGGCTTGGATGTTCCTGAAGAGCTCGACTTGCGAGAGGGCGTGCTGACCGAGTTCACGATTCAGGCTCATGTGCCGGCTCCTGCAGTACCAGTGCTTGCAGTCGCTGACCTTCCGGTTGGAGCTGAGTTCGATGCTAAAACAGGAGTCTTGAAGTGGCAGCCTGACTTTTCGGCAGGAAACGATCCAACAGATCCTTTGCGGGGCATGCGCAGCTATGTTGTTAAGGTGCTGCTATCGAGCTCGCTTGAACCGCAATCGGCGATCGAACGAACGATGGAGCTCAAGGTTCGAGATGTCATTCGCCCGGTCGAGATTCGTTGGCAGGCTCCGAAGCTAGAGATGACCGAAGGAACTGCCTTCGATACCGTTGTTGAGATCGCGAGTCTTGATGAGCCTCAGGGTCCCTTTCAGTTCTTGATCGCCGGGGTTCCTGCGGGAGTGACGATTGCGCCCGTTCTTACGAATCCGACGCAGTTTAAAGTGCACTTCGAGCCAGGGTTCGACCTGGTGGGACGGGGTGGTTCGGTCTCGAATGGTGTGATTTCAAAGACGTGGCAAGGCGAAGCGATCGTGATTGGGCCCTCGGGTCGAAAGACAGTGTCGGCGGTCGACTGGCGCGTGATCGATCGTCGCATGGATCCTCTGGTCTCGGCCCCCGATTCGTTGCAGCAAGGAGATGACGTCAGGATTCAGGTTCTTTCGCAAGACCCTAATCTTGAGACGACTCCAGAAGTGACGGTGGCTCGTCCGGCATTTGGAACCTTGGATATCGAAAATAAGTCAGACGGCGTGACCACACAGACTGCGATTCGCTGGCATGGCATTCCTGAGAGCGAGCTGGGAAAAACAGTAACATTGCAAGTCAGTGCTTGTGTTTTTGGTTCGTCCAGCTGGGTAAAAAACCGCTGCGCTCGCAAATCGATTGCCGTCACTTTGGCTGAAAAGCAGGTCTTAGAGCCCGAGATTGATCGTTCGTCTTGGGAACTAGGTCGGGTGCAGTACCTTCGCGAAGGAACCTCGCTTCGAATTCCCTTGTCGATTCGAAATCCCAATGGGGGAGGCAGCACCTTTTCAGTAAGCATCGAACCAGCGTCAATCCGGTCTGAGGTTCGCTATGAGGCGGGGGCCTTAATCTTAAGCCCGCGCGCTTCGGGGTTTAAACAATTCAATTTGAAGGTTCGGCTTCCACAAGGCGGAAAGCGAACCGAAAGCTTTGGCTTTGAGGCCTTACCTCGCTCGTGGAGTCGCGTCCTGGTCCTGGGCGATAGCCTTCGGGATGCTGAGGTCTTAGGAAGCGTCAGAGTTTTCAAAGGCGCGCAAGTCGTGAATCCGCTACTTCAAGAGTTGAATGAAAGGATGCTGGCGCTGCGTGAAGTCGTCGTTCTGGGCACGAGTCTTCTGGCTGATCCCGACGCTCTTGCCGCAGCGAAGCCTGCGATCGAGGGCGTGGCGACGGTGGTCGTGCAGAGTCCGAGCCTGGGAACTTTGGGGTCATCCTTCTGGAAGCGATTTGAAGCCGAGGGGATGAAGTGGCAAGGACGAATCGGTTCTGTTCTAGGAGCCAGTTTTCCAGGCCTTGCAGCTCTTCCTGTTCGCGTTTCTCAGGGATCAGGCTTGAGTCTTCCCCGCGGCGAAGTGCGGCTGGGAGGCGGATTGACGCCTGAGAGTGCCAATCCTTCTCTCCTGGAGCAGACTGGCGGTCGTTGCCAAAAGCTTCTGGCGCTGGCTTATGCCCCCGTGCCTTCGTTGCCTGCTTATGAGTTGCCCATCATCGTTCGATGCCAAATCGCTTCTCAGCGATGGATTTTATCCGGAGTCGAATGGGGCGATTTCGTGATGGCAAGCCCTGAAGATCAATCGCTGGCGCAAACCTGGGCAGAGGAGGTGCTTCGATGAGTCGTTCATCCTGGAAAATGAGGGTGGGAATTTTGGCCGTGCTGACTGTCGGTCAGGCTGGAGCGACGTCAACTCAGGCTCCTTCGCTTGAAGATCAAGTGCAGTGGTTAAACCTTCCAGAGAACCGCTCGCCGGTGTCGATCTCCACCGAGAAGCTTTATAGCGTCCAATCTCGGTTCAATCCTCTCCAAGGTCGTGTCGAGCTGGGTTTGGGAGTCTCGCGTGACTTCACGAATTCGGGATTTCTAGACTCTCAGCAAATTCAGGCAGGTCTTCGGTATCATTTCAATGATCGATGGAGCTTAGGAGTGTTTGGGGGGCAGGTCTTCAATTCGCTGACAGAAACAGCACAGCTCTTATTGTCACGTGAGGGCATTGTTCCAGACCTGGCTTACGCGCGTTATCGCGCAGGAGGCGAGGTGGCTTTGAATACGTTCTACGGTAAATTTCGCCTGACCAACGACCAGGTTCTTTATTTCGATCAGTATGTTGCTGTGGGTGGTGGCGTGGTGGGATTGCCCAGCGGGGCAGCGCCGATGGCGACGCTCGATCTGGGGTTTGCCTTCTGGTTAGGTCGCTCAGGCTTAGTGCGTTTGGGATTTAAAGATCATATCTATCGCGAAGAACGAAGGCTTTCATCATCGATTACCCAGCACTGGCTTGGCCATCTCGAGTTCGGATGGATGCTGGGTGAGGGAAGTAAAGTTGCCGACGCGGGGGTGATCCAGTGAGGGCGCGCTGGGCTGGCGAACCCGTTCTTCGTGCCTCGCCCTTGGCTTGCATCGCGTCGCTGACCTCGTTTTTGGTGGCTACTCCGGCAGGCGCGGCAAGCGGCACCGGGGCTGACCTGCTCTTGCAGGGAACTCGGGGCGCAGGAGTCTCCTCTGAAAAGGCTCTGGAAGCACCACATGCTTTCGAGAGCTCCTCGAATTGGAAGCTCGATGATCCCTTCGCGATTCAGCTTTATTCTACGTGGCAAGCGGCAAAGACCACGCTTTCTCCTGAAGTGAATCATTGGGTGGCCTTGCATCTGAAGCAAGATTTCGAAGGGGCTGCTCATCTTTGGGGAGGAATCGAAAAGCAGGTTCCCACAGAGTTTGTTTTGGCAGCACAGCTGGCGCACCTGCGGGCGCTCTTCAAGCTGGGGGCTTTTCAGTGGGGAGTTGAGTCTTGGATGCGTTTACTGAGCGAGTCGTCTCGCGTCTGGTCGAAGCCCGGCGTTCCTGTGGCTCTAGTCAGCGCCTTTGAAGCGAGTTGGCCGCAATGGAGCACCGACTCGTTTGACGAGGCGCTTTTTTCTCGAGGATTTGAAGCACCTCCAGAAGTGATGACGGCATTTTTGCGGCTGGATCCACGGTCGCTTCCCTCTATCGCGACTCTTCAGGCAGCGGCGTGGCTTCGAAAAGGCGATCAGGGGCGCACGCTTCTTGATGTGTTGCCTGCGCGCCATGCCTATCGTTTGCCCTTGGCACAGACTGTGGCTCTGGGATTGGCGAAAAAGCGCGATTTAGCCGGGGCGGCTTCCGTTTTGAAAATTCACGCTGAAAAAGCTCTCGAAGCTGAGGGAAACCTTACCAAGGTTTCGGGACATTTGCTTCAGATCGCCCGTTTCTTGTTTCAAGCGGGGCTTTGGGAAGAAGCTGAGATTTATTATCGAAAGATCCCGAACTCGGCTCACGAGTTTCTTTCGGCGCGTGAGGAGCTGGCTTGGGTTTTATTGCGTCGCGGAGAGGTTTCGAGCTTAAGAGGAGAGCTGGCATCGCTCAGTACTCCGGCCACCCGCGAGCAGTTTCATCCTGAGATTCCGGTAGTACGAGCCATTTCGAATCTCAAGCTTTGCTCCTACGGCGGAGTTCAGAAAGATTTCGCCGAGTTTCAGACCGTCTACGGGGGTTGGGCTAAGCGCATTGATCAAGCGCTCAGTGCCTCGTCAGTTCCAGCTCCCTCTGAAATCGATGCCTTCTCGACTCTGGCTGAAAAGCGAGAGCGAGTTCTTGAAGCCGAGAGAGCGCGTTTGGCAGAACTGCAGGCGCGAAGCGTGGCAAGCTCGCTTCCTTCAGTGGTGGGTCAACAGTCGCACTGGAAACTTGCTGAGTCGGCTTTAGCTGCTCGAACGCAGTGGGCTCGTCAGGCGATTCAATCAGAGTACCGGCGGCAGTGGAGAGCTCAAAAGGTGATGCTTGAAGAAGCCATTCGAAAAATGCGCTTCGTGAAAATCGAGCTTCTGAATCAGCTTCGTGGAGTTCAGCTGGCAGCAGCGCCTCAATCGGGTGAAGTCAGGGGAGCGCAGCAAGATCAGATTCGCTCGTCACAAAGCGCGCCTCTGAGTGCTGAGCGCTCGGCTTCGGCTCAGAACGAATTACAAGCTCCTGCGGGAAAGTGGATTTTTCCAGTCGACGGTGTTTTTTGGCCGGATGAGTTTTTTCGCGTGCAAGGGTTGATCGAAGCGCGGTGCTTGAAAGGGCTTGAGCGATGAATAGGCGATCAGTGAGTTCGTTTCTGTCGCTGGCGCTCGGGGTTTTCGCCCTCGCGGGTTGTGAGAATCCGGGCTTGCTGTATCATTTTCAGCCTCCAGCGGCCAAAGTCAGCGATGTCACGCATCAGCTGAAGCAGCTTCAAGGCAACTCGGTCGTCGATATCCTCTGGGTGATCGACAATAGTGGCAGCATGGGAACGCATCAAGCCAATGTGATTGCGAATATCGGTGTTTTTTTGAATCAATTCGCTCAAAGCGGTAATCCTTTGAATTGGAAGATGGGCCTGATTTCAACAGACAAGAGCGACCCTCCCTATATTGGGTTTGGTCTGGGTCAGGAGCTCACCTCGCGTACTCCCGGAAATATCGGACTGTTTCAGAATGCAGTACGCCGTTTAGGAACTTCGGGCGCTGCAGTTGAGGAAGGGTTTGATCCTTTACTTCAAGCCTTGCGGGTCTCTCCCGACTTCATTCGTCCGCGCTCGACGCTTGCGGTGATTTTGGTCACCGACGCCGAAGAGCAAGGAGACGAACCCGTTCCTTCTGTCCTCAATCGGCTAGCATTGCATCAGGATTTGGCCGATGTGGTCGGCTACGGTATCTTTTGGACGAATGACCTCGGTTGTTTAGATAATCCGCAGGAAACCAACTGGACGCTTCGAGGCTCTCGGTATGGCGATTTCATTCAAGCTTTGAAGGGAAAAGCCTATCCTCTGTGTAGCTCGCAGTTTGGTGCGAACCTGGCTGATCTCGGCAAAGACTTGGTCAAGCGTGTGGTGGCACCTCGGCTTTTCTTAGACGCTCGGCCTCGGCTACAAACCCTTCGAGTGGTGTATCAGGGCCGCGATATTCCAGCGGGGTTACCGGGCACCGCGGGTGCTTGGTATTACGACGAGCGACTCAACGCGATCGTGTTTCATGATTTAAGCTTTGCCCCCGGAGATCAAGAAGAAGTACGAGTGGTCTTTGAAGAAGATAATGGTTGGGATCAAGAGGCAGCCCGGTGAACACCGTCTGGCTTCAGAAGCAAGCTTAGGGTGAGGATCGGGCAGCGTGAATTTCGGCAGCCAGTTGATCGAGG
>JBDLQW010000030.1:0-2930 GCA_039800365.1 Pseudomonadota bacterium | reverse complement strand
ATGCAATCCCGGAGGGATCGCAGGATGAAGACTTCGAAACTAGCCTTTGGACTACTGTTGCTTTTACCGTGGGTCGGTTCGACGGCCCAAGCTGATCTGGATGTGCTGGTGTTAGGAAGTGCCACCAGTAGTACGTTAGCGGATCAAGGAAATAACTATTCTTCCTCGAATCTAGGAATTGGATATGGCTTTTTACTTTCGGAAAGAATTCTTAAAGATTGGAATCTGCAGTTCGGTGGCGTGACTTTTGATCGTCGAGTGGTCTCGCCCCGTTTATCGTCCCGAAGCTCGCTTGTTCTACCGTTAGTCTTCGCTTATCGCCTTGCCTCAGGTTTCAAGCTCGATCTTGGAGGGTATTACGACCTTGCTCTGGGAACACCAGAGGCCGGAATGCAGGCATGGACCTTTGGCTCCTTGGTAGGCGCGCAGTTTGATCTGCCGCTTCTTCCAGGGATGGGGCTCGCTCTCGGGGCTCATTATTTGGTCCAACTGCGAGCCCTTTCGACGGTTCCCTCCGAGGCTTCGAGGTATTCCGATCTTTGGTTCACTGTGGGGCTTCGCTTCGGAACGACTCGTTAGCGGGCGTTCCACTGCCGGCGTTTCGTCTTCAGGGCGATGAACGACGAGAGGAACGGGAAGTTGATGCCGCTGTCGCGGCCCCAGTGGCGGGCGCGGTCGCTGCGGTAGGCGCCAGGGCGCCCGTAGCTCCAGGAGGCTGCTCAGCGATCAGTCGAAACCGCTGGATTTCAGCTTCAATCGAAGGAGCTTCAGGATCAGGAGCGCGCTGGTCCCTGAGGTAACGAGTCCAGGCCGAAACCACTTTTCCCGCAAAAGACGGGTCGGTAATCGCCTTCTGTCGATAGGCGAGGCCGAGGTTTTTCCAAAACTGCGGATAGAATTTTCCGAAAAGTCCTTGAATGGCCTCGAAGTTTTGAATCGCAATATCTACCTGTTGGGCGCCAAGGGCTGTGACCGCAAAGTTGTGGCGAGCGTTCATGTAATCGCCCAAAACGATATTCTCCCAGCGTTGACCGGGCGTCATTCCAATCACTGTTTCGTCGGTCCAGTGGTGCGAGAACTTCGAAAAGTAGGTCTGGCTTGCGTTCACCCAATAAGGCAGAGCTTCGTTTTCTGAAACACTCTTGGGAACAATCCAAACGCATTCACCCCACGGAAGAATTCGAAAGTCATTCATCAAGGATTGGTCCCAGGGCCGAATGGCATTCAGAATAAAGATCTCTCGTCCCGGTGCCCGATTGGTCTCAACCAGATCCTTGAGATTATAGCCCCCCATTCCGTAATTGCCGTCGCCTTTGCGAGGAAGATGCAGGCGAGGGTAGTTGGCCTTTGCCCAACGACGGTTCCAGCCTCGAGTCAAAAAGTTCATATGAACGACGTCGACATCGCGGCGGATTCCCAGCATGTTTTGCGCATGGTACAAAGTGCCGAAAGTATGATCGCCCTCGAACAAAAGCAGCGAGTTTGGGGGCAGTGACTCGAGCACGCGAACACCGAAGTCCCTAAAAATCGTGTTATCTCTTTGATTTTGAGAGATCAGCCCCCAGGTGCCGAGCGAGACGACAGCGAGGGCCAGTAAGACCTTTCGGTACGGTAGCGAGGTGAAGCCTACTCCCGCCGCGATGGCAAGGAAAACCAAGGGCATGAGCCAGAAGCGGCTTTGCACGTCGATTCCGAGTGGTAGTGAAAGCGAAAGATTCGCCAGATAAGCAAAAAAGAGCATCGAGAACAAAAAGACTGACGCCGTGGCAATCAGATACCTCTTGATCAATTTGGAAGGAGCGAACTTGAAGCCCACGAAGGCACTGAGAACTCCGATTCCAAAAAAACTATTTGCCGGAAGAACGAGCAAGAAATGCCAGAGTCGGTAAAAGATCCGTCCGCTATCGCCGGTTTGTTCGTTACCCAGCTGAAGGGTGCCGTATTCATTTCTGAAGAAATGAATCAAGAAACCATGCCACGTGCTGGTATCACCCCAAGCCATTCGGGGCACCGACTGCGAGGCGATCAGAAGATAAGCGTACGGAAGCATTCCGATGAGGCCCATCGGAACGGCCAAGAGAAAAGATCGAAGCATCGAGCGCTGCTGTCTTCCGCTCCAGATGCCGTACAGGAGTAAGGGGCCGGTGATCAGAATCGAGGTGTGGTGATGAGAGGCTCCGAGCCCCGCTGTAAACGCTAATGCGAGCCAAAGGCGAGTGGCGCCCCAGTTGTTGTGAAGCTTCCAAAAAAGAAGCAAGTAGACGCAGATGATCAGCTGATTGAGCGCGAAGACTTCGGTGAGAACGCTGTATTGCCAAAGCAGGGGCGAAAACGCGATTAACGTGGCTGTAAACCATCCTGCGAAGCGGTCTCGGGTAATGTCCCAGATCAGCGCCGAGGCGACTGCTGCAGCAAGGGCGTTGCAGAAAGCCGAAAACAGATTGATTCGAAATAAGATCTCACCAAACGGGAGAGCCTTGGCGAACAGATGGGCGAGCATGGTGTAGAGCGGGTAGCCGGGGGGGTGTGCGATTCCTAAGGTCCAGATCACATTCGCGAGTTCGCCGCTATCTCCACCGTTCACAGTTCGTGAACAAGTAATCCAGTAGGCGATCATGGCAATCACAAATGGAGGGAGGGTGCTGAGAGCTGAAGCTTTGATCATGGAACGCATCGAATTCGAGTTTACCGAGAACAAGAGGAAGCTCGAGAGGAATTTTCGCCGGGTTGAGTCGCTCTGTGGACTGTGAGCGACGTCAATTTCGTGGCGGATGGGATAATCGTTTTTTAGTGACCCAAGATGGTGTGACCGTATTGCCTCAAAAGTAAGTGTTACCGAGGAGCGGTGAGTCACAGGCAGTGAAGGGCTAGCCTGTTTTGTTTGAGTTTAGCTCCTTTTTGATCTGCTCGAAACGAGCAAGAAGTGCCTC
>JBDLQW010000029.1:0-16734 GCA_039800365.1 Pseudomonadota bacterium | reverse complement strand
AGCAAGTGAGTTACCCCGGGGTGGGTGTCCTGGCTGTGGTCGCTTGGGTAGCCAATATCTGAGCCATCAGGAGACCTTCGAAAATTCTGAGGGCCAGGCGGGAAAAGACTTTTGTGAGAAGTTGATGCTACGAGAATCTCATTTACCACTATGGAAAAGTTTTCGACGCTCGCAGTTTTCGGCGCTGGTGGCTACTGCACTCGATTTTGGAACGTTGTGGAGCTTGGTAGAAGTGGCGAAGCTTTGGTATCTGGCTGCGGTCGTTTTCGGAGCCCTGGTGGGGGCCGTCACGAACTTTCTTCTGAATCGCCACTGGAGCTTTGAAGTGGAAGATGCCCATTGGAACAGCCAGGCACGAAAGTACGCGTTGGTGTCTTTGGGGAGTCTCGCCTTGAATGCTGCGGGGGTATTCTTGCTGACGGATGTCGTGGGCTTGAAGTATTTAGGGTCGAAAGTGGTCACTTCGCTCGTGGTGGCGTTGTTTTTTAATTTCCCCTTGCATCGAAAATTTGTCTTCGCAAGCTAATCTTGGGTTCGAGCTTCAGATCTCTGATGGTTCTGAAGATCCTTCAGGGGGTTTGAGTTTTAGCGAAGCGTTTCATCACGAAATAGACAGCTGTGGCGTACCCTGAGCCCCAAAGAAGATCTAAAATGTAGTGGTGGTTGAGGTAAACTGCAGAGAAACACATGATGGCATAGAAAAATGCCGCGAAAACTCGCAAGGAGCCTAGCTCGATGGCGTAAAGCAAAGAAAGCAGGGGGTAGGCGACGTGCAGTGAGGGAATCGCACCAAAAACATCTGCAGAACGTCGATACATTTCTGTGAAAAAATGGGTTCCGAGAAGAGAGTCAAACCTCAAGCAGCCCGCGGCACTCGGTGCAACGGAGAGATCGGCTGGTCCGAGGCCGTACTGGCTAGCGTACCAAGGAGGAGCCGCTGGGTACCAATGGTAGGTGCTATAGCCCAACATATTGAGCCAGAAAAAAGCCCAGAACATCGATTGAGCTCGCGACTGGATTTGAACTCGGTTGAGACTCGGGTTGACGTTGATGCTGGGAAGGGCAAAGCGAAAATACAGCCCAATGCTTAAGAAAATTCCAACAAAAGTCAGGTAGAAAAAGCCGGTAATCAGATCCAGAAACCAGTGAGTGTGGTTCTGCAGCCACTCATTGGGAGTGAGCTTCCCCGACGCGGTTGGAATACCAAAGAAAAACTGGTCGAAGCGATACGGTTCTTGGACATGAATGACCGATGAGCGAATCAGATGAGAATAGTGCCTCATGCTATCGTAAAGAATCACCGTCAGGATTGCCGGAAGAAGCAGGTCAAAAAGCGCCTCGGTCTTTGGCCCCAGGTACGCCAAGCTCAAGAGCGCAAGACCAAGAACGAAGTGGTCGTTGTTTAGTCCGCCCATCGAATGCAGCCAGCTCCACCAGGCCAGAACTCCGAACACGGGCAGTGCTTTTCGCTTCCAGTTTTTATGGGACCACCATGCGATCCAATTTTTCAAAAGTCGCCTCCCATCAATGAAGTCGTCTCTTAGGGCGCTAGTGCTGTCGAGAGTTTTTGTTTTTTCGTGACCTCGTGTGCTAGCTTTTAGGTCTCGCGACATTCAAAGACCTGAGGTGGGCTAAGCTAGAAAGCAAGCCCGTCTCTGTACCCGAGGAGCATCAAGATGAGTGTGGTATCAAAACCTGCAAAAAAATCTCAGGACCGAAATTTATTCAAAGCATTGGCGACTTTTTTTGCAGTCGCTCTGGGGGTTTTGGGCAGCACTGTTGATGCGAGTGCTGAGGATCGTGACGCTCCTGGTTTAGGTCAGGCTGCATCGAAAGATCAGTATCATCTTTTTAATCCGACTCCATCAGCCGCCATGCGTGAGTTTATCACGGATCGTCCAGATCGAACGGAGAGCCCTTATACGGTGGATGCCGGTCATTTTCAGTTCGAGACTGATCTCTTCATTTTGAATCGCGATCAAGGGCAGAGCACTTACGGCTGGAACATTTTTAACGCCAAAGTGGGAACGACCAATCGGTCTGATTTACAGGTGATTTTTGAAACGGTCACCAAAGACGCTGTTTCGTCTGGCTATGGCAATACGACCCTGCGGTTTAAGTACAATATTTTTGGAAACGATGGAGGGCCAAGCGCCTTGGGGATTATGCCTTATCTTAAGATTCCTACTAAGGCATCCTCCCGCGAAGAGAAGCGCACGGAGGGGGGAGTGATTCTTCCTTTTGCCTTCGACGGAGTTAGCGGATTTTCTTTTGGGTCGATGATTCAATGGGATTTTATCGCCAACGAAGACGACCGGGGATACCATGGTCAGTTTATCAGTTCGCTCACAGTCGGACACGATCTGATCTTAGGAACAGAAGGGTATCTTGAGCTTTATAGCCAAACCGAAAAAGCTGCCGGCAAAGAGTGGGTTGCCACGGTCGATGCTGGAATCTTGATTCCGGTTTCAGACAACCTTCGATTTGACCTCGGAGCAAATATCGGCGTGACTGAAGCTGCAGATGATCTCAATCCGTTTGTAGGATTTTCAGGTCGCTTCTAGCCTTACTTGGCCGAACTCGAGTAGATTTGGCTAGGGTTTTCAGCCTGACGGCGTGAATCGCGCTCGGTGAAGGACGATCGGGCGGGCTCATCAAAAACCTTCGTTTCGCTGCTGTTTGAGATTGCCCGAGCTTCTTCGCTTCCAAGCGGATAGGCGACAATCGAGTCACCGACGATCTTGATCGGAAGGACTTTTCGTAATTCGGATTCGAGCGGTCGATACCCGGCGATGCTGCCTGGATAAATATCGAAGGACGTCTTGCGATAGGTTTTCTGACATTCAACAGTCGCGTCGACTTTTTGAGTTGCCCGATTGATGAGGCTTAAGCGAGAGCCCTTCCACTTGGCTTCGTATCGTGAGCCGGGGGCGATGATCGGACGAGATCGAGGAGGCGTCGACACCGAGATGCGGCAGGCGTGGTCTCCACTTTTGAATTCCGTCTCCATGGTTCTTTGTCGATTCTCTCGATTCTCGGTCAAAGGAAGGTCGCGATAAAATTCAATGATGGTTCCATCCAGGACGGTAGAGAGGGGCTTCTCTGCTGCTTGAGCGAGAAGGGCATTCCCGAATAGTGCCGAGGCTAAAATCCAGAGTGCAGCGGTGGATCGTGGAAACATCTTTGGGCTCTCCTTCAGGTTTGATCGAGTACCGAGTCACTAGCTGCAGGAGCCAGGCCAAATTTTGAGCCCTCGCATGCTTTGCAGTTTCATCGTTTTTGGGTCATTTTCCTGGTTTTTTCGGGTGCGGTTGAAGCCTAGGGATGTCTTTAGACTATCCTGCTGTCAAACGTTTTGACATTTTTAGCGAGGCTCTTTCCGAGTGTTCCGTGATCCCGAGTGCTCTGGGGCTTGGATCTCTCGTTCTATCAAGAGGCTTAAAGGTGCTCCATCGCCTTCATGATTTTTTTGAAATACCCTGAGCTGTATTTTTTCTGCCGAGTTTGAACGAAACCGCCGAAGTCGAAGGTGTAGCCGTTCTTACAAATTTCGTCGACCATGTCATGAGCGATGATGAAGATCGCCGACAAGGGCGCGATGTGCATGTGATTGATCTTACGCGGAAAGCCGCTTCCGTCAGGTTTTTCGTGATGCTGGATCAGAATCTGATCAACATCAGGAGGAACTTCATTGAATTGCCTGCTCAGTTCGGCTGCCTTCGATCCATGAGCGAGGTACTTAATAATGGTCTCTTCGCCTTTGGTGTTCTTCAGCTCGTCGATCTTGAGTTTGTCATCGACCATCGCCAGTTCATCATCGTCGACGGTAATGTCATGAAAAAAAGATGCGAAATGGAGTTTGCTAAACGTAGTTTGTGAGCCCCAGCCCACAGCCTTGGCTAGCGTGCAAGAAATTTGGCAAAGCGCCACGCTATGAACCGTGAGGTAGGCGCTGGCGTTTTCCATGACCCTTTTCAGGATATCCTTGAGTCGAGGGTTTTTTCCAATGGCCTGCATGGTCAGCATGAGGTCAGTCTTAATGAGATCAGTGGCCTCTTGGGTGGGAAACCAACGCATGATCAGAGAGCGTACGGTTTGATGGGCATCTCGCGAGAGCTCGGTAGCCTCGGTAGCAGACATTCCTGTTCTGATTTTTAGCGTGACTGCCTGGCTGAGGCGATCAACGAAGGCTTTTAGGCCTGTTCGGTGGATGAAAAGGTGAACGACTTTCTTTTGATGAACGTATCGATCGTAATCGATCTCGTCAAAGGCATCGCCTTCACGAAAGAGCTTCAGGTGCTTGGTGGGAGTCAGACGAATATAAATATCGGCTGGTAAGGGGCTTGCTGCCATGAGCAGGCCGGTTCGAATTTCGCTAAATTCCTGTTCGCTGGTGTCCGCAAGTTCTCCGCCTTGGCTCTGGGCAATAAAAGCTTCGAGGATTGGACGAAGTTTGGGTTGCCAGTTTGACCACGCGATCCAATCCACTACTTGGGGGTCGCCAGGGATCGGTTCGACCTCCTGGTTGTCGCCAGTGAAGACCACCAGAGGAGTGGTCATGTTTCGCTTCGCGATGAAGCTTCCAATCACTTCTGCATTTCCGGGGTAATCGCAAAAAATGAAATCATAGGGAACAGAACTGACGCCCGCGAAAATTCCGGCCAGTTCCTCACGGTCCTGAGCAACCTGCAGTTTGGCCTTGAACTCGGAACGTAGGCCCATGGCCACGACGTCGTTTGCTGTAGGATGAGCAAAGGCAACCAGGATCCGCATGAGAGAATGGATTCCCCTTTATCCTTCTAGGATAACGCGCAATTTCAAGTTCACGCGAGACTTTTTGGGTGGCAGCTCTTTGACGGAGGAGTCCTCGACAAGTAATTTGGTTAACATGCGAGGTCCTGGCTGCCCTGAGTCCTGTCCTGGTTGCTCTCACCGTGATCAATCGGCTGAAGCAAGTTTGAGCCAAAAACAAGCTTTTTTGGCACGATCTTTGGCCGCGCTCGTTGAGCCCTCGAATGAGGTGCTCCAGAATGTCGTGGGCCCCGAGGAGCCCAGGCGGTGGGGGTATCGCGAGCGAACTTGTTTGCGAGCAGGTTTTCAGAAGGGGCGATGGGTCTTGGGATTTCTCGACCCTGCCACGACAAGGCTTCGCGCTTCCGAGCGCCAGATCGTGGCAATCCCCGATTGTCCGACTCACTCACCCCGAGTGCGGAGGGTCTTGCGGCGCCTCTGCGACCTCTTGCCGCCCGATCCCGCGGGGTTTCCGCTGGCTTTCGTGGTGGTCTCGGGAGCGTTGGTGACTCTGGTCGTGAAGTGCTCACGGAAGTTTCGGGCCGATTGGACCCATGTTGTGGATTGGTCGCTGCTTGCTCACGAGGGAGTGCAGGGTGTTTTTCTGAATTTTCATCCGAGCGCTGGAGATCGGGTCTTTTCATCGGGAGATGGGTTACTGGTTTTTGGAGATCCGGTAGTTCAAGATGAGCGGGGCTTTTATTATGGGCCGCAGAGTTTTCAGCAGCTCTTACCCGAGCTCTATTCGCAGGCCTTAAATTTAGCCCAAGAGTTTTTGCAGCCTGACTCTTCTTCTCTTGTGGTGGATCTCTACTGCGGGACAGGCTCGTCGTTAAAGCGCTGGGTTTCAGCAGGTGCATCCGCTTTCGGAGTTGAGCTTTCGAGTGAAGCGATCGACTGTGCCAAGAAAAATATCGAAAGTGATCGACTTGAAGTGTTGAAAGGTCGATGTGAGCATCGGTTGCCTCAGATTCAGAGTTGGCTTTCAGCGCAGGAATCTCTTGCTCACGGATCGCTTCGAAGGCTTCTCTTCGTTAATCCCCCGCGTAGCGGTCTAGAGACGTCGGTGCTTTCGTGGATTACCTCGAGCTATAAGCCCAAGCGCTGGGCCTATCTTTCTTGCGCTCCTGGCTCGCTGGCTCGAGATCTCGAAGTGGCCACGAGATTCGGCTATCGGATCTGCCTGCTACAGCCCTATGACTTTTTTCCAAGAACAGCTCATGTCGAAACGTTGGCCCTTCTTGAGCGAGAAACGGCTTAGATGGTAGGGCTTTCGAGCAGGAAAGGAAAGCTCTCTATTGAAGGGCGGCCCTCTGCCTTCAGGGTTGCCAGTTGGTCGGATGCCTCACGTAGCGATCGATTCACGGCCTGGCTGAGTGCCCAGAGAAATTTAACTGCAATTTGAGCATCTTTTCTCATGAGGTCAAAAACTTCTTTTTGCGAAAATCTTAGAACACTCGTGGGCTCTCGGGTGGTTGCTGATGCTGATCGAGGCTGATTGTCAATAATCGCCATTTCGCCGATGCAAGCTCCCTGACTACGAATGGCAATCTCTTGAGAGCTTTTTGTGATGCTGACTGAGCCCGATAAAATGACGAAGAATTGATTCCCCACTTCTCCTTCTTTCAGAAGAGCAGTCGATGCTGGCAGTGTTTCCTCGTGAGCCAACGACAAGAACCGGTTGAGTTCGCGAGGGTCAAAATATTGAAAGATCGGAACCTTTTTAACGATCTCGATTTTTTGAATCGCATCCAAGCCGTGAGGGTGAATGGGGCGTGTTTTCTCTGAATCGGGCTCGATGGTTTTGAGCGAGTCGACCCGAAGCACAAGGGCGGTTGCGTTATCGCCTCCGCCTCGAGACAGGGCAAAATCAATCAGCGCCTGAGAAAGTTTCTGAAAGTCGGTGCGGCGTGCCACCTCGCCAAGCTCAGTACCCTTCTGAAAGTAGTTCGAGAGCCCATCGCTACACAATAGCATCGTATCGCCGGTGGTGAGCTCAACGGTAAGCGAGTCGACTTGAACGAACTCTTGATGCCCTACCGAACGTGTGAGGGTGGAGGAATACTTGCTCTTCGCAGCCTCCTCGGGGGTCCACGTTCCGTTTCTGACCATCTCGCTGGCAACCGTATGGTCGTTGGTCAGGCAGGTCACAGCCCCTCGGCGAAGGAGATAAGCACGACTGTCTCCAACATGACCCAGAATGGCGTAGCTACCAGCAAGTAGCAAAATCTCTGCGGTTGTAGCCATTCCCCGATGTTCCGGTTCTGCTAGAGACTTCTGGTAAACGGCGCTACTTGCCGCAAGCACAGCTTTTTCTAACAAGAGCGTCAGCTCTTCGCGAGTCTGGCGAGAGGGGTTGGCTCTTGCCCTTTCGATGGCCGGTCGATTTTTTGATAGGGTTTCGTGAATGGTTCTTGCCGCCAGCGCGCTCGCCACTTGGCCCGAGGCGTGTCCTCCTACGCCATCGCAGACGATGAAAATTCCAAGATCGACATCGGTGATCTGAAAGTCTTCATTGTTCTTACGTACGAGGCCCTGATGGGAGAGCGCATTGGCCGAGATTTTCATTCGAGCTCCTGGGTTCTCCAAACAGGATAAATCAAGAGAAGCGCTAGAGCTAGAAGCGCCAGAGCACGAAGCACGTCAATTGCTAAAGGAATACTCGCGTCTGAACGAATTCGTAGCGGCTCACGCGTGTTCTCGGCAGTGAGGACCACTCCCAGGAGAGCACCATAAGACGGGAAGGTGCGAAGCTCGTGCGAGCCGGAGCGAACCCGAAGCGAAGGCGAATAAGTGGTCGCCACGGTGAGAATGCAGTTTCCCTGAGTTCCTTCGACTTGGAGGGCAATCTCTTGAGCCGGGGAGGAACCTGTTGATGGTAGTACCGTCGGTGGAGCGCCATTCCATTGGCAGGGTAGGGCTTGGGATTCTATTGGGGCATCAGAGTCTAAAACCAGTGCTTCATTTTCGCGAAGTGCTTTCCAGGCTTCGGCACCAGCGGAGTCGGTGGCTTTTAGGGTGCTCCAAAGCTCGGGCCAGCCGCCAATCCTTCGGACCGACTTCGAGATCCAGGCAGGGCTCGCTCCATTTTCGATTGCGGGAAGATAGGGACGAAGATTCCATTGCTGATTTTCAAACGAAGCAATCGTGCGCGTATTGTAGAGTGTGGCCACAATTCTGGACTCTGGGGCCTCCGGATTTGAGGCATAAACGCTGGTGCTGGGGTCCGGGGGCTGTCCGCTTCTCAGGCCATAGGCCAGTGTGAGAAATCGCTTAGGAGCCGCGAAGTAACCTGAGAGTTGCCCTAATCCGGCGATTGCGCCCGTGTTTACCTGAAAAGAAGGAAGCTGAGACATCAAGAAGACTCGATGAAGGGGGCTCGTCGCCTCGGGCATTTTTCGAATGATCTCGTCATGAATCATTCTTGGAAGAGTCTCGACTTCCTGCCGTCTGAGATTTGGAATTCGGCGATCCTGAAAAGAGAGCACTGCACCTAACGCTAGAATCGTGAGTACCCTCGAGATTGGCCAGGAGCTCGGGCTTGAGGATTCCGACTTGCGATGCCGCTCGAGCCAGACGAAAAAGCTCACCGTTCCGATAACGCCCCAAAGCAGCGCTTCGCGAGCAAGCGCGCGCCATGGGTCTCCTTCGGTGGCGCCAATCACAAGAAGCAGAAGAGGAATAAAAATCCAAGCGGCATCCCTGGGGTTCCATGCCCTCTTCGGGCGAATCGAGAGCGCTTCAATGAGGTTAGCCACGCCAAAGATCGAGATTAGCCAGGTCATCAGCACAAAGGCCCGCGCAGGAACTCGAAAGCTCTTGAGAATGGGAGCAGTCTTGAGAATGACGTCAGATACAATGGGCCAATGAGACGCGAGTGCAATAATGGCTGCTATTGAGCCCAGGACGGCCATGACAGGAGCACGTCGGCGAGACAATACTAGAAATGGGATCAGTAAGGGGCCGATAGGATAATTCACTTCGTGATGGAGAAAGTCCTGTCGTTCGAGGGTCGTCGGGGCGAAGCTCCAAGGAAGCGAGCTGATCCAATCCCGAAGCGTTGACGTGACGTATGAGTAAATCACGGGCTCAGCGTTTAAACTTCGCATGGCTTCTGACCCTGTAGCGAAGCGGAACATGAGCCAGAACAGGGGGCTGCTGATGAAAAAAGCAATTAACGGAATCGCGCAAATGGCCAGCAGATGGCGACGATTTTTAGTTCGTAATGCTTCCGAGTTCTTGCTGGTGAGAACAAAGACCAAGAGAGGAAATCCGAATACTATTGAGTAAATGAGCGTTTGTGCGCTGAGCGCGGGCAGAATCTGTAGCATCGCCAGAGTCACAAGGGCGATGAGGCTGCGGCTGAGGGTTCGATTAGCAGCGCTAATGAGAAGGAGCAAAAAGCCGAGATAAGCCCAATTTCCTGCAACAATCAAAAGGTGGCCGTAAGGAATTCGCCAAGCAAAAAAGGGTAGAAAACAAAAGAGGGCTGCGAGGCTGATTTCTCGTGGCAATGAAAACCGCTGGATAGATGCACTCCCCTCAGTCGTTGCGGCATTCCAAACGGCAATTTCAATGACCAGTCGGCCCCCTAAGTAGCCACAAAGAGAATGCCCAAAGAAATTGAGAATCGTCAGAGTCGATTCGGGGCTGATGCCAAGCCAGAGCAACAGCTGGGTGAGCGGAATCACTCCGGTGAGGGGTATTAAATCTCCACCCCCGAAATTCCACCATTGATAGAGGGCCCGGCGCCAATTCCCGCCTTCTGAGAGAAGCTTGAACTGGAGCAAAGCCAGCGTGTTATCATGTGACCCGAGGACCTCTGAGGGCTTCCAGCCCAAAAAAAGCGTCCAAATCAGAATTGGAACTAACGCGCAAATCAGGAAAAAACCAAGCTCGGCCCGGCCGTTGCCGTTGAAGCTCCATCCCGTGAGCTCGACCCCCGTCCTTTGCCGTGACTTTTTGGCCATGGTGATCCTCTAGCGTGGTTTTTCGAAGAGGTAATGCGAGACGAGCCATTCTTCCCCTAGTTTTCCATGCTCATCGCGAAATCCCCAGAGCTCAGCACAGGCCATGAAGAATACCCTCCAGTACACCCACCACCGAGTTTCGTTCCCCCGGCCGTAGGTGGCTTGAAAGAGAGCGAGGATCTCTTCGCGATTCGAATCCATGTTCTGAAGCCAATGCTCCGAAGTCTGCGAGTAGTGCCGACCGTTTACGGTCCAGTGGTTTTTAATGATCAGGTCGTCCTGAAATTGATAGAAGAGCCGATCTGAAGGCATCTGTCCGCCAGTAAAGAAGTATCGCGACATCCAGTCTGAATCATCTCGAACTTCGAAAAGGTAGGGGTTCTTACGGTGCGTGAAGATATGCACAAAAAGCTTTCCATCCCGAGTCAGCCAAGACGCGATTCGTTTCAGGAGGAGCTCGTAGTTTCTCATGTGCTCAAACATTTCAACCGAGACGACTCGAGCATAGGAGCCCGCCTCTGGCGGAATGAATTGGTTCATGTCTGCCGTAATGATGCGAACATTCTGAATCTGCCGCTGAGCACATTGGGCATCGATAAAGGCTTTTTGAGTGCGTGAGTTAGAGACACCGGTAAACTCTAAATGAGGAAAGCGCACTGCCATGTGCAGGGTGAGTGAGCCCCAGCCGCAGCCCAGTTCAAGAACCTTCGAACCTGCAGGCAGTCCAGCGAGTTCGGCGCGCTCGCAAGTTTTTTCAAGCATGGCAACTTCAGCGTCTTCGAGGCTCTCGGTACCAGTCTCGTACCAAGCGCAACTGTATTTGAGGCGAGGTCCCAGCGCTCGTAAGTAAAACGCGGTGGGAACTTCGTAGTGCTGCTCGTTGGCATCAGCAGTGTGAACCGCCAAGGGAGAGCGCTTGAGGATAGTGGCGAATTCACTATCGGTGTTTTTTGAAATCTCATGCAAGCGGTCTCGGAGCAATGCGCGGATTCGCATGCGGATCAACCCATCGGGTACCAGGTCGTTGTGAAGCAGAAAATCTTGAAGTGACATGAGAAACCTTACTGAGGAATGAGGGTAGGGTTATTGGGTCGAGAGAACACGAGTTGTGCCACCGTGATGTTTCGCATTTGAAATGCGCCAGCGCAGTATTGAAAATAGTACTGCCAGCGTCGAATTTCACGGTCGTCATGGCCGAGCTTTTTTACGTCCTCTTGCTTTGCCATCATCGTGCTGCACCAGCGACGAAGGGTTTCGGCGTAGTGCAGTCCCATTTCTTCGTACGAAAAGAGATCGAGATCTCCCGTATTCCGAATGGCCTCTTGGATTCTGCCAAAGGAAGGGAGGAGGCTTCCTGGAAAAATGTACCGCTGGATCCAGTCAACTCGGCTCTTCAGCTGTGCATATCGCGTGTCGGGGCAAAGAATGGCTTGAATCGCCACTAGTCCATCATGCTTGAGAAGGTCATGGCACTGACGAAAGTAATCTTCGTGAAATTCATGCCCCACCGCCTCAATCATCTCAATCGAGACGATCCGGTCGAACTGGCCTCGGATCTTGCGATAATCCTGAAGCTCAAAACGAACTCGGTCAGCCACTCCTGCCTGAGCAGCACGCCGCTGAGCTTCTTGAAGTTGGTTTTTCGATAGGGTGAGCGAAGTGACTTTGCAGCCGTACTTGCGTGCCGCCAAGATCCCGAGTCCTCCCCATCCTGATCCGATCTCTAATAAGGTCATGCCGGGACGAAGATGAAGTTTCGAGAGTAGACGCTCATATTTGGCGATTTGGCCGTCTTCTAGTGAGGTTTCAGGGGTTTCAAACCACGCTGATGAGTAGGTCATCGTCGGATCGAGCCAAAGAGCGAAGAATTCATTCGAGAAATCGTAATGCGCTCGAATATTTTTTTGAGATCCTTCGAGATGGTTGGCTCGTGCCAGGTGATAGAGCCGATGGAAGCTTCCCATGAGGTTCACCGGAGACCAGCGTCGTTTGCTTCCCGATAGCGTTGGGGTGTTTTCGAGGTTTGAAAGAAACCAGCAAATCACTCGCGATACCTCAGGTGAGGACCACTCGCCTTCGACGAAGGCTTCGCCAAAGCCCACGTCGCCAAACAGGGCAATTCTTTTGAAAAAATTCTCCGAGTGAATCGTGATCTCGGCCTGAACCCCAGATCCGTCCTCAGCGCCGAATCGAATCGTCGCTCCTTCGGGAAATTTGACCGTCAGACTGCCCTCACGGCAGGGTTTGAGGACTTCCAGGAAGAGTTTTCTCAACCAACTGTTCGTGCTGAATTCAACTGCGGCTTCCATTCTTTTTGTGTCCTCCTGAATTGCATTGGCTTTAGGTCTTCAGTCTCAATGCCCCTCGTTGATTCTCAGGCGATTGAGCCTTTTTGAAGTAAGGAATTCGCTTCAAGAAGAGCAATAAGGCGTTCCAGTGAATCGCTGAGATGATGCCCAGAGTAACGAACGGAAAGCGTAGAGTCATTAAAAACAGATGCCGTCGGTTAAGGGGGGCCTGTGTCCCGCTGAGAGTGGCAATCAGAATTTTTTGATCTCGCTCTACGGTGTCTACTCGGCAAAAAAGTTTTTCGCTCGGGGGACGTAGGCGAAAGTCAAACGAGCTGGTGAGAGTTGAGAAGGGAGAGACATAGAAAAACTTTGGTGTCTCGAATCGAAATTCACCGTCCGACTCTGTTACCGAGTCCGCTTTCCAATGCTCAGGTCCCAGAGCATAGAGCTTGATTTCACCGAAAGTGTTTCCTACTTCTGCCAGGGCTGCCGCGATTTTTCCGTCGGCATTCCAACAGAAATAGAACGATACGGGATTAAAGACGTAGCCCAGAAAGCGAAGCTGTGTCACCAGCGAAGCGCGCGAGCCGTCCCAGCGAATGGACTGTGATTCAAGATAGGTTTGAAGCCTGCTCTTGAGGTCAGAGCCAGTGGCCCCGCTGAGGGGAAGGTGATCCTTCTCAGAAAAACGATAGAGGCTCCAAGGGCCTGTTCCCATCCATCCCCTTTCAGGGAGGTGCCTAGCCGCCTCGTCGAGGTCCAAGCAAAACCAAAAAAGTCGGTACCCAAAGTGGTGCTCACGAGGGGCGAGCCGTGAATGAGTCACGTGGCATTCATAAAGACAGCTTTGCTTTAGCTCCAAAACGACTCTCCTAGAAGCAGCTTGGCAAGAGCGACGCTCGAGCTCAATGCGTCCTCATGAAACCCATATTTGAAATAGCTTCCGCAGTAGAATCGTCCTGAGCCCAGCCCCTCGCGATTGAGCTGCGGTAACTGGTCCTGCGCTTGTATTGCGGGTAGGTCAAAAAGAGGATGAGTGTAATTCAGTCTTCGGTGAATCTTGTTTGAATCCACGATGCCAGAGTCGTTGAGCGTCACAAAATAGGGAGGATCTAGTGGAAGGTCTTGCAGACGGTTCATCCAGTAGTGCGTTGAGGCTCTGCCATGGGCATCAATTCGATAGTTCCACGATGACCAAGCCAGTGCAGTCTTCGGCATGACCGAAGGATCAGAGTGAATGATCGTGGGATTTGATTGGTAGCGAAAGCATTGGAGGAGTTCTTGTTCTCTTGGGGTTGGCTTTTCAAGGAGTCTGAGGCTTTCGTCGGCGTGACAGGCCAGAATTACTTGGTCGAAGCGCTGTTCTTGGCCCTGGCTGGTGCGAATCACCTGTTCGTTTTTAGAGCCTCGGGTTTCGGAACGAATCGACACGACGGCGTCGCCCGAGCGAATCTGATCTCGAAATGGCGAAATGAGTTTTTCGACATAAGATCTTGATCCGCCGCTTACCGTTCTCCAGGGGTGCTGGGTATGAAGGCCAAGAAACCCATGGTTGTGAAAAAAGCGAATGAGCGTGTGCGCAGGAAAGGCGAGCATCTGATCTTTTGGTGTGCTCCATACTGCCGAGCTCATGGGGATCAGGAACTGCTCGAGGAAGTCCTTGCCAAATCCGTAACTTTCAATGAAATGACCCAACGTCAGTTCGTTAACGCCGCTTTCCGATAAAAGCGCGAAGGCCTGGCGATTAAAACGTTGAATGCGAAGCAAGAGTTTCCAAAATCGAGGCCTGAGAAGGTTGATTCTTTGTGCAAAAAGGTGGTTGAGGCTTGAGCCGCAGTACTCTAAGTCGCTGGAGTCAAGTCGCACACTAAAAGACATGTCTGTGGGCTGGGTTTGAACCTGAAGTTCACGAAAGAGCTTGGTGAGGTGCGGATAGGTCACCTCATTATAAACCATAAAGCCGGTATCGAAGCGGCTCTGCCCTACGTCAATGGTATGACTATGGCCGCCGACTCGGGGTTCACGCTCAAAAATCATCAGTTCTTGAGAGTGGGGCTGCAGGAATCGAGCGATCGACATCCCAGCGATTCCTGATCCGATGACTGCAACACGACCAAGGCGCATAATTGAGTCTTCTCCGCGAGTAAAGCGAGGCCCTCATTGTGCACTCAGGTTGGGGTGACCGCAATTGCTATGACCTGAATGCAATCATTTTTAAATGAGGCTGTGGCCCGTCTTGCCTCGAAGGGGCCGCTTCGTGGTATCCTGAATCAACCAGTTCATCAGAGCGTTGGCCAGGACGGTTAATGCGGCTCGTGGCAGGCATCACTCGAAACTCAAGGAGGAGTGGCGATGCGTCTTTTGATCTTATCTCTTGCGGTCCTTTCTGTTTTTCAGGGCAACGTATTTGCTGCCACTTCCAAAACCAAAGTCGAGACAGCCCAAGAGAAAGAATGGACACTCTTGGTGTTTCTGAACGGGCATAACAACCTCGATCCTTTCGGAAAAGCCGATATCAATGAGATGGAGAAGGTCGGATCTACTTCCGATATCAATGTCGTGGTGCAATGGGCGAGTCTTAACAACGGGCACACGAAGCGGCTTTTCGTGACGCAAGATCAAGACCCGAATCAGGTAAGCTCAGTGGTTCTCGAAGAGATGCCCGCAGTGGATATGGGCGATTATCATAATTTAATCGAGTTCATTCGCTGGGGCGTGCAGCACTATCCCGCGAAGAAAATATTTGTAGATGTTTGGAACCACGGTAGTGGCTGGCACAGCTTAGGTGATCGTCTGCGTCGTGCAGGCGTATCTATTCAGGACATCAGTTCGGACGATCTTTCTGGAAACGTGATCACCACTGAACAGCTCGGTCAGGCCATGACTGAGGCATCGAGCAGTATCGGAAAGAAAATCGAGCTCTATGGAAGCGATGCCTGCCTGATGGGTATGGTTGAAGTGGCATCAGAAATGTCAGACTCGGTTCGCTATTTTGTGGGATCGCAGGAGCTCGAGCCGGGGGACGGTTGGCATTATGACCGCCTTCTGGCCGAGTGGGCCGCGAATCCACGAGTGGACGGCGCAGGGCTGGGCCGAATCCTTACTCGAACCTATCGCGAAGGTTATGGCAATAAAGCTGATGGGATCACGCTCTCGGTGGTGAATATCCAGGCGCTGGCGGCGCTTGAGAAAGCCATTCAGGTCTTCGGGGGAGCGGTTCGTGCTCTTCCGCAAGCCGCTCGTGAAAAAATCACGGATGTCATCGGAAAAGCGCAGTCATTTTATTACGCTGATTACGTCGACCTGGGCGATTTCCTAAAAAATCTCCTGGGTCTCCAGGTGCAAGGCTTTGACGAGGTGATTGTTGGAGATGCACTTCAGGCGCTTCAGGCCTACACAGTAGCCTCTGAGGCGTCATCGAGTCACCCAGGGGCAACAGGCGTTTCGATTTGGCTTCCTAGTTCAACTTTCGAATTTGACCGCTACTCGACCCGATATGCCGGACTGAAGTTTGCCCAAAGAACGGGATGGACTGAAACGCTGCGAAGCCTATTAAAGCCCTAAGCTGCTGAACTTCGAAGAAGGAGCAATAAATGAGAACATCGATACGATCCGTCAGTTTCATAGTTTTTGGTGCGTTGCTTTTTTCGGGCTGCGCATTTCAGCGGATCTCGGGGTGGAATCAAGAGGCAGCACGATCTGAGCTGAGCAAGCAAGAGGAGACTCGCCTTCTCGAGTCGGCTCGATTGCATTGGAAGAATCGACTCCGACGTGAGGAGCTTGAAGTAGCCTTGCGCGAATACGAGACTATCGCTCGCGCCAATCCCGAGCATTACGAGGCGCAGGCTTTTTTAGCCCGCGGCTATTACCTTTTGGCCGACGCGCATCTTCCGGACGAACAGCTCGAGGCGAAAAAGAGCTATTGGGAAATCGGCGCCTCTTGGGGCGAAAAGGCGCTTGCCACCCAGCCTCAGTTTCGTGCTTTGGTTCAGAACGAGAAAAAATCGGTCGAGGACGCGCTCGAGACGCTCGATCGTGGCCAAATTGAGGCCATCTATTGGACCGCGAGTAATCTTGGTAAGTGGGCCAAGAATTCGAACATCTCGACCGCTTTGAAATACAAGACTCGAATCAAAAAAATGATTGAGCGGGTTCAGGCGCTTGACCCCGAGTTTTTTCATGGTGCGCCTGATCGGTACTGGGGGGCTTACTATGCCGCTCTACCTGCTCTTTTTGGCGGAAGTCTCGAAAAGAGTGAGTCTTTTTTTAGGAAGAGCATTCGGGCTCATCCCCAATATTTGGGAACCCAAGTCCTTTATGCCGACATTCTCTTGCGTAAGCGAGGAGACCGAAAGGCGTTTCGATCGGTTTTGAATTCGGTACTTGCTGCTAAGGTTGACTTGGTTGCTGAGCTTGAGCCCGAGAACCGCCTCGAGCAGGCCAAGGCCAAGCGTCTGATCGAAAAAGAAGCCGAAATTTTTGAGTGAATCTAACGAAGCCCCAGTTTGGGGCGCCGGGAGTCGTATGAAGCGCTTGATGCTTGCTGTTTGTTTCGCCTCGCTTACCCTCAGTTCGCAGGCTTATTCGAAGACGGTGTTGAAGTTCGGAACCGTTGCTCCAGACAACACACCCTGGGCGGAAGAGCTCAAGGGCATCGAAAAGCGAGTGGCCTCAGAGAGTAA
>JBDLQW010000028.1:0-9791 GCA_039800365.1 Pseudomonadota bacterium | reverse complement strand
AATCGTCCCAAGTGCTACTCAACCGCGCCGATCAAGCCCAAACCGCTCGCGCCTTAGGGCTCGAGCGAGTTGACGTTCTCAGCCAATACAATGCGCGCATGGCGCTCCCTCGTCTCGACTACGCCCTGAACTCCGTCAGCGAAAGCCGAGCCTCTCTGGGAGCCCTTCAAAACCGACTTCAGTCGGTTGCAGAAAACATCAAGGTCTCGGAACAAAACGCATCGAATTCGCACAGCCGAATCAAAGACGCCGACTTCGCTTATGAGTCGGCCGAACTTGTTCGCTCCCGTCTCATGCGCGAAGCAGGCACGGGAATCCTTGCACAAGCCAATAGCTCATCGGCCATTGCCTTGCGCTTGCTGGGGTAAAAAGCCATACTCTAAATCGCCAATGAGGTCTTGATGCGCTCGAAACAAAACGTTCCAGCAACTTACGTCTCCGCAGCATGGCGTCTTTCGGCGCTGATGAGCTTCAATTTTCTATGCATCACTCTCTGCGCGCCCGCTTTAGGCGGCCCCACAAAATCGATTACCGTGCTTCTTTTTGGTCAGCCCTGTGAGCTCTCTGGAAAAGAAAGCGGCCTCACTGAAAAACAATTAAGAGCCTTGCACCAGATCAGTCCCGAGCAAACTCCTTCGACCGAAAGCATCGCGACGCTCAAATCCTCAATCGAACGATTGAAGTCCACCGAAGACGTTCCCGATGCCCTCGCTCATTACCGTCACCAACGCTCTCAATTTCTTAAAAATCGCCTCAAGTTTGAAGAGGCTCTAGCGGCTGTTCATCAAAACGGTCAGGTCAAGGCATTTGCTGACACCACCCGAGATCTTCTTCCCGCACGACGGCATCCCGCCCTGATTAAAAAGCTCGAAGCGGCCCTTCGCTCGGGCCCTTCTGTTCGAGCCTGGGAATCCGTACGCGAAAGCTTCATCGACTATTCGGGACCCGATGGAGAAGAAACGTTTCATCGCATTCTTCGACGGATGAAAATCCAGTACCAATGCACTTTCGAAGAAGAGCGAGACGAAGAACACGTAGAACCGTCATCAACCACGCGATAGCTCACCCGCCCGAATCATATCAACCAATCCCCAACGAATCATCGACACGGCGATTGCGGCAAGAAGTAGCGCGACTAACTTCGACAAAACCACGGCGCCATCTTTTCCTAGTAACTGGTAAACCCGCGACGACTTACGCATCAAAACCCAGGCCATCACGAAATTACTGAGAAGCGCCGAGAGAGCGATCTGCCAACCATCGCTTTCCATATGCAAAATGACAGCGGTCAAAACCCCAGGACCGGAAATCAGCGGAACTGCTAGCGGCACCACGCCCGATGAGCCCGTGATTCGATGTTCGTGCTCCGGCCTGCCGACTAGATCGGCCAGCGAGATCAAGAGCAAAACTAAGCCCCCTGCCACACGAAAGTCTGCAACATCGATTCCGAGAAATCGAAACACCCCTTGTCCGAGGAAGGCAAAAACCAACGCAGTGACCAGGGCCACCAAAATCGAGAAGTCGACGACCCGCCGACGCTCCGATTCATCCATCTGCTCGGTCAGCTTAAAATAAATCGGCAGGGTTCCCACGATATCCATCGCTACGAAAATTGCCGTGAAAGCAGAAAGCCACGTCTGCATTCGAGGCCCTCCCTATCCCACTACGGCGGTCACCAGATGGGCATCCACCAAGTACTTTCGGCAGACGTCCTGAACTTGGCGGGCCGAAACGCTCTCAATTCGCGATCTCGCCTCGCGGTCAGAGGGTGGATGTAATCCGTAGATCCGCTCTAAACCGTAGTAACTGGTAAGCGATGAATCGCTCTGAAGATCCATGGCCCGTCGGCCCAGATAGTACTCTTTGGCTCGGGCCATCTCCGCCGCGCTCGGCCCCTTGTCTACTAACTTTCTTAAAACCGCATGAATCCCATCAATCGCGCGTTTTTCCTTCTCAGGAGAACACGCGATATACACCCCTTGATAGCCGGACTCGACACCTTCAAATCCGATGGGCGACACAGTGTAAGCAAGACTCTGCTTTTCTCGCAGCTCAACAAACAATCGGCCGCTCTGTCCTCCCAAAATCGTGTGCAAGATCCGAATCGCATCTCGGTCCTGCCCCGAAAGAGTACTGCCAAGCCCGCCGACGATGATATGAACCTGCTCTCTTCCCAGTCGCCTTTCAACCCAGCGTGGGCCAGACAAGCGAGGCTCTGCAGCCAAAGTCTCATGAATTTTCCGCTGCGACTCTCGAGAGCCCGCTTTCATCCAGCGATCACTGAGGGCACTGATCCATGATTCAGCAGCTGATCTCGAAACCCGTCCGACAATCGAAACCACCGCTCGCTCGGGTCGCAGCCAATGGTTCAAATAAGATTGAAGTTGGCCCGAGTGAAATCCCGAGACGCTCTCAAGACTGCCGTGGGCCGGACGCCGGTAGGGATGCTCTTGATAAAGTTGCTCTAAAAATAACTTCGAGCAGAGCTGACTTGAGTGATCCTCAACGGTACGAATCGACTCCTCCATGACCCGTCGCGAATGACCCACTTCCTCCTCAGGAAAAGTGGCCCCAAGCAAAATCTCATCAAAAACGTCCTGAAGACCTGCAAAATCCTTGGCCAAAGAAGTCATTTGAAGGCCAACGGTATTTCGCCCCGAAAACCCTTCTAAGCTTGCGGCCTTCCCCTCAATAATCTGGGCGATCTGCTTGGCTGTTAAACGGGCCGTTCCCTTGTTCCACGTCATGGCAAGGCACTGACTGACACCCCAGTCCTTCTCAGCTGAAAAAAGTGGGTCACCGAGCTCCAACCTCAAGCCCCCCAAGACAGCCGCTTGAACACTCACCACATGCGATTGCGCCCGCTCGCGGTGAACCACCTGCAATCCAGACGGCAAAGTCCACTCTGAATACGGCCGATCCAGCTTCGAGCCTTTTCGCTTAGCCGAGCCAGCCGAGGCCGCCGTACCCGAACGAGATTCTGCTGCCACGGCCTTCGAGGCTTTCAGCTCCGATTCAGGAAAGTACTTCCGAGCAACTTCTTCTAAGACTTCAACTCGGATCTGATCTCTCGACTTCTTCGGAATCAAAAAGGCCCCGCTCATTCGCCCTAAGCTTAAGTACTCATGAGCTACAGCCCGCACACGATCTGGGGTCGTTCCGCGCAGTTCCGTCAAATACCTCTCGTCATACCCCATGTCGTTCACGACAAAGCGAAGAAAGCCGAGCCGGCCAGCAATTCCATCAGCCGTTTGAAGCGAGTACAGTCGATCGCTCTCGGCATGCGCCAAAATCCGCTCAACCTCCGCTTGATCCGGAGGATTATCGCGGCTTGAGCTCAAAAGCCGAAACGTCTCGTCGAGAGCCGCGGGAATCTTATCCGAAGAGTCGACGTCTAAATGGAAGTACAGCATCCCGGGATCATCTGGAACATAAAGACCCCCACTAACTTCCGTTACCAGGGCCTTTTGATTAAAAAGCGACTGGTACAAGCGAGAGCTCTCTCCCATGGTCAAAGCGCCCGAAAGCAAGTCAAGCGCCGCTAAATCAGGATGAGACAGCCCCGGCACTCGAAAGGCGAAATTCACTGAAGGCAGTTGCACTTCGAACTCTTTGGAAATCACTCGCAACTGACGCTGAACTGCAGGCTCCACCGAACGACTCGATCGCGCAGCCTCTTTACGCGGAAAAATGCTTGAACCAAAATACCGCTCCAGCAGCTTCATCAGCTCGGCCACTCGAGTGCCATTAGAATCCAGCAACGGACCAACCAAGACCAGCCCCATTCTTCCCGCTACGTAGTTCCGCCGATAAAAAGACTCCAGCTTCGAGACGCTTGCAGCGCGTAGGGTCTTTTCGAAACCAATCACCGGTCGACCGTAAGGATGCCGACTGTAAGTCGCGCTGAAGAGCGCCTGAAAATGTTGTCTTTCTGGAGAGTCCTCATTCTTGCGAAGCTCTTCTAAAATCACCTCGCGCTCACGATTGAAATCATCGCGCAAAAACCGCTGAGGCCGAGCCAGAACCGAAAACTCCCGAAGCACCCGCTCCCAGTGATGCTCCGAGCAAGTCACATGATAGACCGTCTGATCGAACGACGTATACGCGTTGATCTCTCCCCCCAGCGACTCAATCGCCCGTGCCGTCTTGCCGCTCGAGGGCGCCCCCGTCTCTTTTGCGCCACTATCCTTGAAGAGCATATGCTCCAAAAAGTGGGCAAACCCCTCCTCGCCCTTGGCTTCATCGCAGCTTCCCACTTGGTTCCACCAATAGATCGACGCCACATCTCCGTCGTAGTGCTGGAAAATCACCGGAATGCCGTTACTCAGTCGCTCTTCAAAAGGCCGATCGCTTGGTATTTTCATGAGTTCTCTGATTCTGGCCCATTTTGAGAGTGGCCGCCAGAACTCTCGCGGGTTAGAAGCTTGGCATGCCCCGCCCTGGAGTTCGCTCGCTTTATCTGCATTTTCCATTCTGCGAGACCAAGTGTCATTATTGTGACTTCTATTCGATTGGCCGTGAACGAACAGGGGCTTCCGACCCACTGCTTTTCGAATCAGCCCTGCGCGATGAAATCCAGCTGCTGAAAGATCAGCCTGAGGCTCCCCTATTGCACGAAGAACTTGAAAGCATCTTCATGGGAGGCGGCACTCCGAGCATGACGCCCCCTGAAGCCATGGCCCGAGCCATCGAGCCCTTGTGGAGCCTGACAAAAACCACCGCCCAAACTGAATGGACCATGGAAGCTAATCCTTCTTCAGTGGATATCGATCGTCTACGAGCCTATCGCGCTCTGGGAGTGAATCGAATCAGCATGGGAGTGCAGGCGCTCAATGATGACCTGCTTTTACGCTTGGGTAGAGTCCACTCAAGCGAGCGCGCGTTAAAAAGCCTCGACTCGATCTTTGAAGCGGGCTTCGAGAACGTCTCGGTCGACCTGCTTTGTGGCGTTCCAGGACAAACCCAGGAAGAGCTTCGCGCCGCTCTTCGAACGCTCACGCGTTTTCCGATTACCCATCTCAGCTGTTATCTCCTCACACTGCCCCGCACTCATCGAATGTACCGCGAGCTGCCCCCTGAAGACGAGCAGCTCGGCCATCTTCTGCTCATCCACGATTGGATGACCGAGCAGGGCTTCGAACACTACGAAATTTCAAATTTTGCCAAACCAGGCAAACAAGCACGACACAATCTCGCTTACTGGAAGCGCTTGGGCTACCTCGGCTTGGGCCCTTCGGCCCACTCTTTCGACCCCGGCCAAGGAACTCATGGAAGTCGATGGAAAAACGTTTCTTCCCTTCATAAGTACTCCCGACTCGTTGAAGAAAGAAAACTCCCCATCGAGTGGCGAGAAACCCTCACGGCCGCTGAGGCCGACCTCGAAAAGTGGATGCTTGCTTTACGCTTGGCAGAAGGATTTCCCACCTTCTGGCTCGACACCCCCTCAAGACAAAGTAAGGCCGAGCAGCTCATCCTCGAGAACCTCCTCCAGAGCCACCCTGAAAAGCCGAACTACTTACAACTGACCTCACGTGGCTTTGCCCTTTCTGACCAAGTGATTGCCGCTCTGGCATGACTTGACGACCGACCACTCGACCCCATAGTAAGGCCTCAATCGTGTAAGGAGCATCCCGTGTCCGAATTACCCCCTAACGCACCCCTGTCCTCTTCAGAACAGCCATCGCCCGAGACCCAGCAATCAACTCAGTGGCAAGAGCAACTGAAGAACGAGCAGCAAAAGTATGTTTATCTCTATGCTGAGTTTGAAAACTATAAAAAGCGGGTCGCCCGTGAGCGCGCCGATCTCGTCAAATTTGGCTTCGAAAACGCCGCTCGAGACCTCATTCAAGTCGCTGATAACCTTCAAAGAGCGATCGAGCACATTCCTGAGAGCACCGACAAGAACCTTCGAACCGGAATCCAAATGGTGCTGGATCAACTCACCCAAACCTTCCAAAAGCACGGCGTTGAACCCGTAACAGCAACCAGCCAAAGCTTTGATCCCAATCTTCACGAAGCCGTCGGGCAGCAAGCAGCAGAAGCCCCTGCTGGCACCATCGTGCTGGAGCATCAGCGCGGATACACGCTGCACGGTCGGCTGCTCAGGCCCGCTCGAGTGGTCGTCAGCTCAGGCCCATCGTCCACTGAAACCAAAAGCGTTTAATTTTTAAGCACTTAGCTCACAAAAGTTGACAAGCCGCATCTCGAAATCATTTTAGTTCAATCACTACCAGAGAGGAATTTATGGGAAAAATCATCGGAATCGACTTAGGAACCACCAACTCTTGCGTTGCCGTCCTTGAAGGCGGAGATGCTAAGGTCATCGCCAACGCCGAAGGCGGAAATACCACTCCCTCCATTGTCGCTTTCACTGGATCAGGCGAAAAACTTGTCGGCCAAACTGCGAAACGCCAAGCAGTCACCAATCCAGATCGAACCATTTTCGAAGCCAAGCGCCTGATCGGCCGAAAACTCACTTCAAAAGAAGTCACTGAATTCACTAAAGTCGCTCCATTTAAAATCGTGGGCTCGAAAAACGGTGACGCCTGGATTCACACCGCCGATCGCGACATGGCCCCGGAAGAGATCTCGGCGCTCGTTCTTCAGAAAATGAAGAAAACCGCTGAAGATTACTTGGGTGAACCCGTCACTGAGGCTGTGGTCACGGTTCCTGCCTACTTCAACGATGCTCAGCGCCAGGCCACTAAGGATGCCGGACGGATTGCCGGCCTCGACGTGAAGCGCATCATCAACGAGCCTACCGCAGCCGCTTTGGCTTACGGTCTCGATAAAAAAGGCAAGAACATGACCGTTGCCGTTTTTGACCTGGGCGGCGGCACCTTCGACATCTCGATTCTCGAAATGGGCGATGGCGTTTTCGAAGTGAAAGCGACTAACGGCGATACTTTCTTGGGCGGCGCCAATTTCGACCAACGGATTATCGACTGGATGGCGGACGAGTTTAAAAAAGAAACATCCATCGATCTCCGTAAAGATAAAATGGCGCTTCAGCGCTTGAAGGAAGGCGCAGAGAAAGCAAAGCATGAGCTTTCCGGCACCATGTCTACCGACATCAACCTCCCCTTCATCACTGCCGATGCTTCGGGACCAAAGCACCTGAATCTCACCCTCACTCGGGCAAAACTCGAAGCTCTGGTGGCCGACTTAATCGATAAGATGGTCGCTCCATGCGAAACCTGCATCAAAGACTCAGGGGTCTCTAAGTCGCAAATCGACGAAGTGATTCTGGTCGGCGGAATGACCCGCATGCCCCGTGTTCAGCAGAAGGTGAAGGAAATCTTCGGAAAAGAGCCAAACAAAGGAGTGAATCCGGATGAAGTGGTCGCCGTTGGCGCGGCGATTCAAGGGGGCGTTCTTAAGGGAGATGTTAAAGACGTTCTGCTGCTAGACGTGACTCCTCTGTCTCTCGGAATTGAAACTCTCGGGGGCGTATTCACCAAGCTCATCGACAAGAACACGACCATTCCTTCGAAGAAGTCTCAGGTGTTCTCAACTGCCGCCGACAATCAATCGGCCGTGACGATTCACGTCTTGCAGGGTGAGCGTGAATTTGCAGAACACAACAAGTCTCTCGGACGTTTTGACTTGGTGGGCATTCCGCCAGCTCCCCGCGGTGTTCCTCAAGTTGAGGTGACCTTCGATATCGATGCTAACGGCATCGTTCATGTGGGCGCCAAAGACCTGGGCACAGGCAAAGAGCAGTCGATCAAAATCACTGCATCGGGCGGACTTTCTGAAGAAGAAATCAAGCGAATGCAACGTGAAGCTGAAGAACATCGCGCCGAAGACGAAAAACGCAAGGAAGTCGTCAACGCACACAACACCCTTGATGGCTTGATCTACACGATTGAGAAGACCCTCAAGGATAATGGCGAAAAAGTCTCTGCTGACGCGAAGAAGCAAGTAGAAGACGCTTTGGTTGAGGCGAAAAAACACCTCGAAAGTAAAGACGTCGATACTTTAAAGAAAGCCACAGAAGCTCTTACGGCTGCTTCTAACAAGATGGCAGAACAGATGTATCAACAGGCCGGAGCTCAGCAATCAGCCCCTGGTGGCGCTGAGACCAGCTCTGACTCTAAGAAAGACGACGTGATCGACGCAGACTTCAAAGAAGTCTAAAAAAAACAGAAGGGCCAGTGAGAGAACGACTCTCACTGGCCTTTTTTTAATTCTGCCTCTGGAGGCGAAGAACCAACATGGCAACCAAACGAGACTATTACGAGGTCTTGGGCGTCGCTCGAAGTGCCTCGCCAGACGACTTAAAAAAAGCCTATCGCAAACTCGCCATCCAGTTTCACCCCGACAAGAACCCCGGAGATAAAGCGGCCGAAGAGAAGTTCAAAGAACTCTCTGAAGCCTATGAGGTTCTATCAGACGCCAAAAAACGCCAAATGTACGATCAGTTCGGACACGCTGCAAATGCCGGGGCAGCGGGCGGCGGGGGCTTCGAAGGATTTGCCGGAGGGGCTGGCGGCTTTAACGACATCTTCGGCGACATCTTTGGAGATATCTTCGGTCAGATGGGCGGAGCAGGCCAGCGAGGCCGAGGGCGTCGACGAGGAGGACGTCCGGGCAATGATATTCGCACCAGCGTCGACATCACCTTCGAAGAGGCTGCTTTTGGGGCAGAAAAGGTCATTACAGTTCCAAAGACCGTTGCCTGCGAGCCCTGCTCTGGATCAGGTGCAAAAGCAGGCACCAAACCAGTAGCCTGCACCCAATGCGGCGGACGTGGTGAGGTTAGCTTTCAACAGGGGTTTTTTGCCATCTCTCAACCCTGCCCGCGCTGCGCTGGCTCGGGTGAAATGATTACCGATCCCTGTTCGAGCTGCCGGGGCACCGGCCAATCAAAAAAGAGATCGCAGATCTCGCTGAAAATTCCTGCAGGAATCGACTCAGGACAAAAGCTCAAGCTGACCGGCGAAGGCGAAGCTGGCGAGCGCGGTGCCATGTCAGGAGATTTATATGTCGTCGTCAATATTCTAGCGCACGACTTTTTCACTCGTGAAGACGCTGATGTCATTTGCGATGTTCCTATCACGTTTGCCCAAGCGGCCCTCGGCACCGAACTCGAAGTGCCAACCCTCGAAGGCAAAGTGACGATGAAGATTCCTGCTGGAACGCAATCTCACAAAACCTTCAGGCTCAAAGCCAAGGGCATTGCACACCTGGGTGGGTACGGCAGGGGCGACCAGCTGGTTCGGGTACTCATTGAAACTCCTTCGAAACTCTCGAGCGAGCAAAAAGAGATCCTGCGGAAATTTGACGAACTCGGTGCAGAGTCATCGCACCCGCTGCATCACCGCTTTTTCGAGAAAGTGAAAAATTTCTTTGGCTGAGTGAATCGAAAGAGGCGACAACCAAGGATATGGGTTATCGCTTCCCGATCTCTAAGGCTTGGCGCTCAGGTGCGATTTTTCTTGGGCTCAGTCCAGTTCTGATGGCGTCTCACTGGGCGCATGCAGACTTCAGAGGAGTCGCATCCTCTCAAACAGGACGCTCGTCGGGCGTCTCTTCATCAGAAGGTGGAAGCGAGAGAGCGCCTCTTCCGATTGCAGCAGATCGAAGCCGATATGGCGAGATCCAGAACCTCTACTCGAAGTCGGCCTTCACGAAAGTGATTCAGCTGGCAGAAGATTTCGAGAGAGACTTTCCAACAAGCTCAAAACTGCCAGAAGTCTTGAATCTCAAGGGTCTTGCCTGGTTACTGACCCAGGATTCAGAGCGCGCGGCACAGGCTTTTACCCTGGCTCTTTCGAGGGCACCAGAGG
>JBDLQW010000027.1:0-4132 GCA_039800365.1 Pseudomonadota bacterium | reverse complement strand
CCAAAGATGGCGCGCGGTTTCTTCTGGGACTCTGGGGGTTTGGTTCTCTCAGGACGAACAGGCTGAAGCGGAAGGGGGGCAGCTCGCGGGGCGTCGATGACTTCCAGAGGTAGATTTTCGGATGGGGGAGTGGAGTTGACCCATAGAGGCAGGAATGCTGCTGCAAAAAAGCAAAGGAACAATCCGAAGTGAATTGCAAAAGATTGAGTGAGTGCCTGCCGCCGATCTGAGGATAACGACTCTCGAGAGCGAGAGGGGTCGGGAGGGGGAAACGAGGTGTTCGAAGGCGAAGCGAGAGGCATGATCGAGGAGGGTTCGTTCATGGTTCTTTGCGACGGACTTGAAGAGCAAAACGTTCTAAGCCCACCGACTTCAGCGTATCGATGACTAGCACCAGGGCTGCGTGCCGAGAGTTTTCATCAGCAGCGATCAGAGCCTGGGTGGCGGGGTCGCTTTCGAGGGCCGCTCGAGCTCGGGTTCGCAACTCGTCTTCGCTCGAGAGGGCTCCCTCGATGAGGATTTGTCCTTGTTCGTTGATGGCGATGGCAAGCGCCTTGGGCTTTGCGCCTTCACTGGTAGCGGCTTTGGGGAGCTGCAGTCCGAGCGTATCCTTGAGCAGCGCGGGTGCTGTAATCATGAAGATCACCAGCAGCACCAAGACGACATCGACAAACGGAGTCACGTTAATGCCACTAATGACGGCATCGCCATGCTCAGAGGAGTCAGAGAGATTTGGAGCAGAGCCGGCCATGAGCTAGTCTTTCTGTCGCCGGAAGGCGAGATACTCATCTCGCAGAATTTCACAGGGAGTCAGAATCTCTCGCACGCGCCTTTGAAAGAAATTGTAAGCAATCACGGCGGGAATGGCCACGAGCAGTCCTACGGCTGTTGCAATGAGCGCTTCAGAGATCGACGACATGACCGAAGAGCTGCCGCTTCCTTGTTTCGCGGAAAGCTCGCCGAAAGCTTGAATGATGCCCAGAACGGTTCCAAAAAGCCCGATAAAAGGAGCGTTTGATCCGATGGTTGCCAGAAAAGTTAGCCCTTGTTCCAACTTTTGTCGCTCTTCTGACAAAAAGCTTCGGGTGGCTCGATCGATGACGTCTGAGGGCGAATCTGAAAGTTCTTGAGACAAAAGCGCCCAGTAGTTTGCGATCACGCTCTCTGAAGTAAGAGCTGGCAGGGCTTGGCCCTTACGAAGGCTGGTTTTTAAGTCCGTCAGCGAGACGGGGTCGGTTTTACGTCTCAGGAATTTTCGCCTTTCGAGGATCAGTGCGACTGAAAAAAAAGACAGTAAGACCAAAACTGCTAGCGTGATTCGAGCGCCCCATTCCATGAGGGGAATCCAAGTTTGTGGTGCCATCCGTGTCGTTTGTCGGGAGGAAGCCCGACCTCCTATCATCGTGATTCTGAAACCAGTCTTGGCGACTATTTCAGAATCCTGCGGCAGGATCAACTGGGGGCACGAGGACTTTCAAGGTGGGGCCCAAGATATGGGATGCTCCCGAGTCATCATCTGAGTCATGACGAAAGTGCGCGCCGTACCAGATCACGATATCGCGATCGACCACCGGGTCGTTTCCCACAAAGCGATCAATGGCAATGGGGGCGAGCGCAGTGAGTGACGAGTCTTCCAGTTGTCCGGGTCGATACCCGAGGACCCAGGCGTCGCCTCGACCGAAGGACGACGATTGCCCAGCAGTGCCGTCCCGCTCTCCAGGTTCAAGGAGCACGACGGTGGGGCTCTGTTCTTGAGAAATGCGAAGGAGCGATTCAGCTTCCTGTCGAAAGAGTTTTTGCTCGCGAGTGATGAGTCGCCACTGAGTGCCATTGCCAGCTTCGACTCGGTTTCCAGGGGTGGGAAGAACGAGGAGGTCTGAGCTTGCCGATGCGCGGACGCTGGTTTTTGCCAAGCGGGTTTCAGAAGCATTAGCGAAGTCGAAATCCATCCGCCAGTAAGCGTGGTGAAAGTGCAGATTGCAGGTGCAGCTATCTTGAATGGCGGCAAACCCCCAGCGCGGTTCGATTCGTCCATCGATGTAAAAAAGGTATTCGACTTGGTAGCGGTACCACCCAGCTGAGATCTCAGTCACTAAGCGAGTGGTTTCGCCTTCTTTGGATATGGCGATGCCACGGTAATTACCGAGGTCGCGTCCAGATTCCAGAATGGTGGTGGGGTGTCCAGAGGCTTCAAGAAATCCTGGGCTGATCGAAGTTCCTTGGGCTTGAAAAGGATTCTCAGAATATTGCCAATCTCGAAACGGACCGCAGAGGTTCTTGGCGTATTGCACGTTGACGATGGGGGTATGAATTTGCGAGGCGATTTTTTGTTTGCGATAAAACAGATTTCTCAAGTCGATTCCCGAGCCCCGGGCTCCTGAAGAGGCAGAGGGTCGAATGGCTTGAAAGTTCCAGATCTCGGTTCCGTTATCATCGCGAACGATGATCTTTGCAGCGCCGCTCACACCTCGGGCTAAGCTACCTTGCCCGGCATTTCGGGGAGCACACACTTTTGCCGCAGCCCTTGCTGTGGGAGGTGCGCCGGTGAGGTAGCGAACGATGCGACGACGAGACAGGTTGACGCCGACGATTTCATGAATCAGGGGGGCTGGCGCTCCTGCTCGAGGGAGGATTCCGATCGTGATGAGGCGATCGCCCTGGGTTTCTGAAGTGGCAGGAAGTACGCCAGGCATGGCTTCGTAGGGCTCCCACCAGGAGCGTAAGGGGCCAAAAAAAGCATCTTTCTCGAGAATCGCGCTGGCTTCAGAGAACTCTTCAGGGCTCGGAGAGGGAAGCTGTTGAACACGTGTTGAAGGCATGGCGCTGACGTGAATTTGTTCGGGCTTCATGAGGACTTTTACCAGGCGATTGGCGTCGTAGTCATAGCCTAGCCAGAGTAAATCACCGGGTTGCAGTTCGGTTTCTTTTGGCGCCTGATCGTTGCCATCGAAAACCTCGAGCATGCGAAAACGATGAGATTGGATCTCGGCTTGAAGCTCGCTGCTTGCCAAGACCACGCTCTTCAGAAGCGCTCGTTCTTCTTCAGAAACGCCCAGGGGCACGATTTCAATTTGCACGGCTTGGGCGTTCGGGATGTCGGTAAAAAGTAGAGTGAGCAGAACAAGAGAAAGTTCGCAAAGAAAACGAGAGAGCAAGCGAGGGCGAAAACGGAGGCAAAAACGAAAGCAAATGGGACGCATCAAACGACTCCTGATCTAGAAACTCGGCTGCGGGTGCAGATCACCTGTCATGCCGTGTTGGCGTTACAGGCGAGCCGGTCATTCAAGAGTCGTTCCTAAATTGGTCTTACCGGGCTTGGCTCTTTCGGGGCCAGAGGTGACGTAGGCTCAAGAGGCGCCCTTTTTCAATGCAGCGGAGGGCGCATCGAGGATGAAGGAGTTGAAATACCTAAGTAGTGCTCGAGCTCTGCGAGAGTTTCAAAGCGTTTGATCGCATCGAACCAGTCCAGTCCCCGATGGCGGTGAGCCATGCGAATCCATTGTTTACAGCGCGATAGGATTGCAGATTGCGAGGGAAAGTATTCCCACGAGATTTGAATGAATCGTGCGAGTAGAGGCCCCCAGGCTTCAGGAGAGAGTGGGGTGCTTTGAGGTCGTGGGAGTACTTCTGGCGAAAAAATGCCGAGCTCCTGAGCCACTTGTTGAGCGAGACCCGGATCAGCCAAAGCTCCGCGCCCCAGCATGAAGTGTTCGCATCCGGTGATGTCGCGACAACGCAGGAAATCTTCGAAGCTCCAGATGTCGCCATTGGCGACGATTGCGCGTCCAGGAAGCTGGGCTCGAACTTTTTTGATTTGCTCCCAGAAGACGGGGGGCTGATACGCGGCCATTCTCGTTCGAGCATGAATGGTAATCCAGGATGCACCCCCTTCGGCCGCCATGGCTGCATTCTGGAAAATCGAATCGATCGTGTCCCACCCTAAACGCATTTTTGCTGAAACAGGGAGGTGGGCCGGCACGGCAGCTCGAACGCTTTCGACGATCGAGCGGATTCGATCGGGAAATTTGAGGAGAGTGGCCCCTCCGTCATGGCGATTGACCGTGGGAGCTGGGCAGCCAAAGTTGAGGTCGATCCCGGGTGAGCCGAGTTCACAGGCTCGAACAGCGGTTTG
>JBDLQW010000026.1:0-9035 GCA_039800365.1 Pseudomonadota bacterium | reverse complement strand
TTTCCGCTCTGCCACAAGGCCTCAAGCTGATGCTTGTCTCGAAGCGTGTCCATGGGCTGCCAGAAGCCGTCATGCGGAAAAATCTTAAGCTGGCGGTCGGCAGTCAGCTTGACCATCGGATCACGCTCGAGAATGCAAGTCTCTTCGGTCGAAACATAATCACGAAACTCTTTTTTGAAGAAAAAGAAGCCGCCGTTGATCCGGCCTTGAGTGGCCTGAGGCTTTTCTGAGAACTGCTGAACCGTACCATCTGAAGAGATCTCTAACTCGCCAAACCGGGCCAAGGGATGCACCGCCAAAACGGTTCCAATTTTTCCATGACGACCATGAAAATCGAGCTCAGTTTGTAGGTTCGCATCGGTCAATCCGTCGCCATAGGTGACGGCAAAATGCTCGAACGTCGTATCAGCCGAAACCACATCGAGAGCGCGGGCAATTCGTCCTCCCGTCTGCGTATTCAGGCCAGTATCGACCACTCGCACTCGCCACTTCTCTTGCTGAAGGGATTTTCCAATGGGCCGCACCGGGCGCTCGGTTGGAGTTCGGTGATCGACTTCGAGATGACGGTGTCGGAACTCGTCATTCATGAAATAGTTTTTGATTTCCCATGACCGATAGCCCGCACAGATCACGAAATCATTGAAGCCGTGCCGGTAGTAGCTGCGCATAATATGAAGCAAAATCGGCAGATCGCCGACTTCTACCATGGGCTTGGGCTTGTTTTGCGTCTCTTCCGAAAGGCGGGTGCCGAGACCTCCGGCAAGAATGAAAACGGGCACCTGGCTGGGGTGAATCGTGTAAGACGTCATGGTTCGCTCCTGGCGGCGATGCTAAAGGATGGTCCGAAGAGATTCAACTCTGACGTGGGACAGCCGGGGTTTTCTTGGTGAAGTTCTCAAGCAGGTTTCGCGTCGGCGTTAGCGTGGGCTGGGAGGGCCCCCTAAAGGCGTCTCGTGTGGCATCAGCAGGGTCTTTCGGTCTCTTTTCTGCTTAGCCTTTTGATGCCTTTTCGGCCTCTTTTTTAAGTCGTTTAATGGCCAGCCATTCATCAAACTCAACCACGTTGCTGTAACTGCGGCTTTGTTGCTCGAGCTTTTCAAGAGTGCTTCGAAGTTCTGGACCTCGCCAAGCTGAGGCAGGGAGTTCGAGGCCTCGTTCCAGAAACGAGTCTAAAGGGCCGACTAAGTTTGAGCCTAAGTTTTTCTGAAACTCGGATCGAATTCGCGACCATTCAGCTTCGCCTTCGGAGCCTCGTGAGTGGAGGTTCTCGCGAAGCTCTTTCAAGAGTTTTGATCCCACTTGGGTGGAAGAAATTGCCGTGGGAGCGCCTGAGGCTAATGCTGCGCCTCCGTGGGCTGTTTCGAGCTCGCGCAAGAGCGTGCGCCTGGCGGCGCTGATTTCCTTAAGATGGAGGTTTCGCGTCGCAAGTCCGGGCACTCCCTCAATCGTGACGGTGGCAAGCCAATCGCCTTTCGAGCGGGGCATTTTTTCGATAAGCTCACTAAATGCAGCGTTTTTAGAGGACAGCGTCCGTTCTAGGCCATCTCGTTCGAGCGTCTGAAGCATGTTATCGATCGTGCCCACCATTTCACGCTTCTCGAGCCGCGAACGGCGAATCCAGTTTTTACCTGGAAATTCGAGTCCTCCAGATGCCGCTCGCTCTGCAGAAGAGGCGATTCGGCCTCTTAAGCTCGTCAGAAATCCTTTGAGCTGATTGGGGTCATCGCGAAAGACTTGCATGTAAAGCTTGGTTGAGTCTTGCAGAACTTGATCGGTGCTCTTGGCATGAAGTACGAGAGGCTTTGCGGTTTCCTTCCAAACTCGCGTGGCGAATGAACGTGGCGATAGGGCTTCGGCGCCCAACTTGCGGTAGCCGAAGAGGTATTCTGCGGTGATCGTTTCAACATCGCGGCTAGCCTGAGCGGCAGCGGCTTGAAGCGAGACACGCTCGGCGCTCTTCGCTTGAGTTTTGGCAGCTTGTACTAAGATCGCCGTCCCGCGTGCCGAGGTCTGAAGAGCAAGTGCGGTGGGTTTGATCATTTGAGCCCCAAAGAAGATATTCGCCGCAATTCCCCAGCGCTTCATCGACTTTTCTTCACTCTGGAGGCGTTCGACCGACTCGCGATTGGTGAGGCGTAAGTCTTCGAAGGTTTGTGCGTACCGTGTACGCTCGGCTGCGTTGGGAAGTTCCTCAAGCCACATCTTCGGAATCACCACAGATCCAACGGTAAACGACCCCACGGCCATGGCTCCCGATAGGGCTGCGGCCCCAGCAGCGACGGCAGGTGTCGCCAGGCCCCCGGTAGCTACGGTCAGAAGGAGCGAAGATCCGATGAAAAGACCCATGGCAAGACCCGAGAGCCCCAGCTCTTTCCAGTCTTTTTTGCTCATGCGATCGAGCTCTTCTTGAACATTTTTAGGAAGTCCTTTGAGCCCGAGTTGGCGATTGAGCTCGTCTTGGGCCTTGGCAGTGGAGAGGACGAGAAGCTTGAATTTTTCATGGTCGCTAGGCTTGAGATTGCAGAGATCTGCCAGCGCTGCAGTGAGTTCTACTTGCTTTTGGTTCGAAGCGCGCTCGATCAGCCGGCGATATAGCGGACGTTTGAGCATGAAGTCAGTACTCAGCAGAGCCTTTCGGGCTTCTCGACCCGTATCTTCTGCGTCGAGCTTGAAGGTTTTGGCGTATTCTTCAAAGAGGCGGTCTTGTTCCGCACTATTGCCGCGAGCTTCATAGATTTTTCTTAAGAGCTCAGCCTTTCGAGGCTCTTCGTTTTTGAGCAGCTCATTCAGCTCGTCTTCATACGAAGGGGTCTTTGCTGTTTTTCGGCCAAGCTGAGCAGAGCGGGCAGCATCGAGAGCTTCGTCGCGATTGAGCGTGCGAGTCGAAGCGAGTTTCTCGGCCTGCTCGTAATAACGGTCCATCTTTTCAGGGGCGGTGCCCAGTTTGTTTTGAGATAGCAGGTTCAGATTAGCGCTATCGTGCTCCTCTTTAATTTTTGCCCAGTAGTTCGATCGCTCCGACTGACTCCAAACGCGATTGGCAACAAAGGGGAGCACGGGTTGATCGACGCCCAGGCTCTTGAGTGTCGATTGAATCAAAAGAGCCTGCGACGGATTTTTTGATGCCTTGGCTTCATGCTCTTGAATGAGGCCTTCGAGGCGAAGTCCTGCAAATGGGTTCGAGCCGATCTGCGAGTGCAGCAGATTCCATTCACTGAGGGTGGCTCCGGGAATCTGCGCCGAGAACGTGTTCCAGATGTCTGAAAGGTTTGCCTCCATCAAAAGGATTTCTTCACGATCTAGGGGGCCATGAAAGTCTCCACTGCTGCGCGTCTCGAGTTTTGCTTCTTCCAGGCGCCTTAAAGTGTCAGAAAAAAATCGGGAAACAGGAACCGTACCGGGGCGCTCAGCTGGCGCGAGGCAGCCTGGTCCCACACGCAGGACGATAGGCGACTTCAGGCAGGCCTGCATGGCTTGTGATAAAAGTTGGCGTTCTTCCTTCGAGCGGTCTTGTGGGGCTTTTCGCTCGATTCGTTCGAGATCTTGAAGGGTTTGCTTGATGAACTGATGAACTTCTCGGATCGCCCAGCTGCGGTAGCTGGGGGGGCTGAACGCCGGTGGGAACGGCAGAGTCAGAGATGTCGACTCGAGCTTCTTGCGAACGGGTTCAGGAACCACTTCGCTCCAATGAGCAGCTTGCTTTGAGTCCATTCGAGCAATGAGAGCTTTGGGTACCTCGCCCAGGCTGCGAATATCATCGGCTTGTTGCAAGAGGGGTTGAAGCGTTTGGCTGGCTTGCTGCAATTTTTTTTGCCGTTTTTCGATATCCTCCTGGGTGGGGGACGGCGGAGGCACATAGACCGGACGGCTGGGCAGAGCAGACGGTTTCGGCAATTGAGCGGTGCTCTCCTGCGGGACACTTTTTTCGAGAGCGGATAGGACCTGGGGCATTCGCGACTCAAGGACGGCTGAATACGCGTCACGATCGTCGATTGCCGGAGGCTGAGAGAACGGTTGATCTTTTTTAATCTTCAGTGCTGCCTCAGCAGCGTGAAGGCGCTCGAAGGGTGAATAGCCGATAAACCCCTTTTCTTTGGGGTCACCCAGGTCTTGAGCGATAAAGGCCTCTTCGAATTCGGGCGAAAGTTGTGAAAGGCCATTGGCCGCCATGATGGCATTGTAGCGCTCTTCGCGGGTCGCATCGTCGAGGGGCGAGACTTCAATTTTTTCGGGCAGGTCGGCATCTAGGCGCTCACGACACGCTTGAGGAATCTGAATCGGCCGAGTGTTTCCTGTCAGCTGTTTGTGAATTTCAAGCTGAGCCAGCATCATCGACAAGGTGGTGAGCTTTAAGGCGCGAGTATAGTTGTCCTTGGTCGGGGCGCTACCAGCGGCTGCCGCATCCTGGATCAGCCAAAACTGGGGATCGAGATCAAGTGGGGTTTCGCAGGCCGGCACATCGCCCGAGGCCGAAACGGCGCGTATTCCTACCTTTTGAAGTCGCTCGAGCATCGTGCTGGCTGTTTTTTTGTCATCTGGTGCAAGCAGATTTGCAGGAACCTTGGGCAAGAGCTCGCGAAAGAAATTCCTTCCGGCAAAGTCAGGTGATTCTTTGCCCTGGATGATCGTTAGGGCTCGAAGAGGAGAGAGAACGTCTGCGATGAATCTCTCAAGAACCGCAAATCGCTCTTCGCGTGGCAGAGTGGAATCGTTGAGGTGTTCCTGAACGACTCGTGAGAATTGCCTGGCGACTTCATAGGTGTCTTTGATGGGAGGATAGTCTTTCTTGTAGGGATTCTTTGCCTTTTTTGGCTCCTTTTCAGCTTCTTGAAGTGCCCGAGAGGCTTGTGGAATAAGCCCCGTCCAGGAGTCTTTTCCTGGGGCTTTGGGGTTGGCGGGAGCATCGCCTTCGAACCACTGTTTGATTCGGCCCATACTACTGAGGAGTGTTTGGGTTTTCTCAGTATACGAAGCGCGCTCTTTCTCGTGAGTGAGTCTGCGTTGCTTGGCGATTTGATCGGCCAATTCTTCAAAAGTCGGATCGGTGGCAAACGCGTTCGGGGCGGACGGGGCAAGACTCGCGAGCAAGATAGTCCCAAGGAAGCGGAAGCGAGTTTGCTTTTTCAGTGACCCCATTCAAGGGCTTGTCGGAACTTTGACGTTAAAACTTGAAAAAAAGTGCGCCGATTGAACCGCCCGAATTGCTGAGAAATATCCATCCTGTGGCCTTCACGAAACAGCGAGGGTAAGGGCCTGCTGGCGTACGTGCTGTAAACGTCCTTGACGCGCCATGACTTCGATGGGTAAGTGCTTGGGATTCATATGGAAACCGAATTCTTTACGAGCTACTCGGCCTATCTGCACTCGGTGTTCGGGGCGAAGACCTACAAAGTGGTTGTGTCGAGTGGGCTCACTTGTCCTACGAGAGATGGAACTTTGGGTAAAAAGGCCTGCGCTTTTTGTGACCTTCGTGGCTCAAGTTCATTCTATGGCAAGCAGGGCCGAGGTAAGTCGGTTCTAGAGCAGCTCGATGCGCGCTTGCCGGCGATTCGAGAGCGGTTTTCGTCTCAAAAGTTTTTGGCGTATTTTCAAAGCTACACCAACACTTATACCGATCAGACTGCTGAGCTTGAGGAAATCTACGAGGCGGCTCTGTCACACCCTGAAGTTTCAGGTCTCTGCATTGGAACTCGTCCGGATTGCCTGCCTGACCCTGTTTTGCTGCTTTTAGAAAAGCTCGCTCAACGGAAGTATCTTTCGCTGGAGTTAGGGGTGCAGAGTTTTGAAGATGAGACATTGCTTTGGCTCGAACGTGGCCATGATTCAGCCTGTTCGGTTCAGGCACTCGAACGCCTGTCTCGGCTGGCTCCGTCGGTTCATACATGCGCGCATTTGATTTTTGGTAGCCCCACGGATTCAGAAGATGCCGTCATTCGTGCCGCTCGAATTCTGAACCAATCGGGAGTGAAAGGCGTCAAGCTGCATCAACTCATGGTGCTCGAGCATACTGAATTGGCAAGAAGATGGAGAGAGGAGGGGCCGTTCCCCGTCCTCTCTCTTGAAGCTTATTCGCGCTTGGTGGGGCGCTTCTTAGAAGAGCTTGACCCAAGGATTTACGTCGAGCGGCTTTATGCCACGTCTTCGCATCCAGACGAGTGCCTGGCCCCAGAGTGGAGCAAGCAACGCTGGGAGCCCCATAATTTCATGCGAAAATGGTTTGCTGAAAACCGAGTTCGCCAGGGAGCTCGTCAACTTACTTTTTCTTAGCGGTTGCGCTCTTGGCTTTCTCGGCGGCCTTGGGCTTTTCGGCTGCTTTGGTCTGAAGGGCTTTCACGCTCTCATCTAAACGCTCTAACGTCGAGGTTTGATCCATCGCCGTTTTGCTGATTTGGCCCAACATGGTCTTGGTTTGCTCGAGATCATCTTTCAAGCTTTTGATCTGACCTTCAAGCGCGCCAATTTTGTTGGTCATGGCCTTTTCTGAGGAGCTGAGCGCATCAATTTGTTGCTGCATGGCTTGCTGCCCCGGGCAGCTCGGCATGCTGAGGCCCATGGTGAGAAACGCGATTCCGACGATGGTTCCAAAAACATTGCGAGTGATCATAGGCTTTTAGTTTAGCGTCAGCTCGCTTCCAGCATCAATCAGAACATCAATTTTTTGTTCGCGATATTCGTCAAAATAGCGACACCCAGCATCGCCGTGATGAGCGCGCTTCCTCCGTAGCTCAGATACGGCAACGGCACTCCCACAACGGGAAGAATACCCATGACCATCGCCATGTTCACGAAGACATGCCAAAAGAAAACCATGCAAATTCCCAGTGACACCAGCATGGCAAATTTATCGTGCGAGGAGTGAGCCACCGAAAGCCCCTGCGACAGGAAGATCAAATAGAGCACCATCAAGATGAGGCAGCCCACGAACCCGTGCTCTTCGCTGAAAACAGCGAAGATAAAGTCAGTATGGTGTTCGGGAAGGAAGTTCAGCTGGCTTTGAGTGCCTTTGCGATAGCCTTTTCCGATCAGTTGGCCCGATCCAATGGCGACTTGTGACTGGCGACGGTTGTAATTGGCCCCTCGGATGTCAGAGCTGGGGTCGATAAAAGAAATCAGGCGCTGGCGTTGATAATCTTTAAGGCCGAACTGGTAGATGGCCGGTGCCGCCAGAGCTCCGCAAAGCGCAATAACCGCTAGGGTGCGACCTCGAATTCCAAGAAACAAAAGCATGCTGCAGAAAGTAAAGATGAGGATCAGTGCCGTGCCGAGATCGGGTTGAAGAATAATCAATCCCACCGGAATCAAGACCAGCAGCCCCGGTAAAACGAGGTCTTTAAAGCCATAGGCCCCGATCGTACGATCGGTTTCAAAGTACTTCGCCAAGCAAAGCACCATCGAAATCTTCATGAATTCTGAGGGCTGAATTCTTAAACTTCCAAAGCCGACCCATCGCTTGGCCCCAAGGCTCGACTTTCCAGCCACTAAGACGAGAACTAAGAGCGCAATATTGGCGAAATAAATCAAGTAGGCCACTCGAGAAAAGAACGAGTAGTGAAAAAGCAGAATAACTGCGGTGATGCAAAGACCAATGGCAAACCAGATCAGCTGAGTTTTGTATAAGCCAAAGGCTTTATCCTGAGTGCCCGAAGCGCTGATCAGATTCCAAATGCCGATTCCGAAAAGTAGGAGCTGCAGGATCAGGAGGTTCCAGTTAAATTTTCGCAGGTCTTCTTCGAACATGCCCACGCGGGGTTGAAACTGGTCGCTCTCCATACTCGAATACATGTGGCTTACTCCTCTGCTTTTTTTAGGGCGGGCTGAGGCGCCGCAGGCGACTCGTTCTCTTCAGGGTTTTGGTCTTGATGGGTCATTGAAGAGTTCTGAATTCCTGGAATGACATCTTCGTCTTCAATGGAAGTGGCGATCGATTTTTCTAGCTTGGATGCTCCGGTAGCTCCCCCAAATTCATCCTTAAAGTATTTTTCAAGATACGTCTTGATTACCGCTCGAGCGATCGGCGCGGCGCCCGAGGCTCCATGGCAAGCATGTTCGGCCACCACAGCGACTGCGATTTTCGGATTTTTAACAGGTGCAAAGCCAGCGAACATTCCATGGTGGCGCTGCCTGAACTTCATGTTCTCGCATTTTTGGTAAATTTTATTAGCGGCAACAGAGAAGAGCTGAACGGTTCCCGTCTTACCAACGAAATCCATGCCCGGAAGTCTTTGGGCAAAGGCCGTTCCCCCGGGGCTATTGACCACGCCCCAGAGTCCTTTGAGAATTAACTCGTAGGTTTTGGGGTCAAGCCGAGTTTGATCGAGCGTCTCGGGTTGAAAGTCTTGTAAAGGATTGCCGTCGACCGTGCTGATTCGTTTGATCAAAAAAGGTCGATAGAACGTGCCGCCATTTGCGATGGAGGCATAAGTATTGGCTAACTGTAAAGCGGTGGTGAGCACGTAGCCTTGTCCGATGGCCACCGATAAGGTTTCCCCCGCGGTCCACTCTTGGCCGAAGTGCTTCTTCTTCCAGGCTTCGGTGGGAATGAGGCCTGAGGTCTCGCGAGGCAGATTGATATCGGTCTTTTTTCCGAGGCCAAGGTGAAATGCCCACTTTGCGATGTCATCGACGCTCTTGAGCTTCTGAGCCACACGGTAGAAAAAAACATCGCAAGACTTGGTCAGCGCGTTCACCACATCAACATCGCCATGCCCTTCTTTTTTCCAGCAGTGGTACTGTCGATTTCCTAAGCGAAGCGAGCCCGTGCAACGGATCTTGGTGTTTTCGTCGATGACCTTTTCTTGAAGCCCTGCGATTGCCGTGATCGTCTTGAAGACCGAGCCGGGCGAGTAGTGGTCCATGATGGTTTTGTCACGCAGGGGCTTGTTTTCGTTTTCGAGAAGGCGCTTCCAGAGCTCGGCGGGAATTCCACGAGAGAATTCAGTGGGGTCAAATGAGGGTCGCGAGAGCATGGCGAGAATCTCGCCAGTGTTGGGGTCGATAGCGACGACAGAGCCGACTTTGTCTCCGAACGCTTGAGC
>JBDLQW010000025.1:0-39105 GCA_039800365.1 Pseudomonadota bacterium | reverse complement strand
TCAGGTGGGTTTTCGAATCAGTACCCGATGTTGCTTCAGTTTGAAACTAACGGTGGTACCGCCAAATTAAAATCTTGTTTCGGAATTGGCGGAAATAGCGCTACCGGCGCAGACCTTTGCGCCAAAATGGGGGGAGCTTGGCTCAAGAATCCTGAGGAGAGTTATTTTCCAAATGAGCGCTGTCACTTTGGAGGCTTGATTTCACTGAACATGAGTGAGTGGCCCGACGTCTTAAGTGCCGACGGAGTGGTTAAAGACCAGATGCGGCCGTTAGAGTGCCGCTATACGGCTTCTAATGGCTTGTCGACGATTTTACGTTGTGAGGGGCGATCACCTCAAAGCCGAAAGGTGGGGTGGGTATGTCGTTATGATCGAAAAGCCAAGAGCTGGAAAAAATCCCGGATCACCAAAGTTACCGGAAATTATCCCAATTTCACTTATCAGTATGATTCTCGATATGAAAATCGTTATCCCTGCACCCTCGGGGTCACAGCTTCGAGTAATTCAGATGTCACCTCAACCTTAGAGTTTGATCAGCCTCTAGCTCAAGCCTTTAAAGACGAGGGAAATCAATTCACGACCAATGGTAACGTGGGACTGTCGAGCATCACTAAACCGTCCGTTGCCGAATACCTTGCAGAGTCTGACCGGATTCAGACGGTGATCAATTGCCAAAGAAACGCCAATGTCGATGCTTGGACCCCCTGTATTAATCCTACGAACCCTGCGCTTGCGCGAGCTGGTGGAAAAGGCGCCTGCATTTATGTTCGAAGAGGGGTTGTCGATTCGGTTGCGGGTCTGGGTGAGCTTGGGATCGGCTCACTTTTCGGTGGCAACCGTCTGGAGTACACCGGGTGGATTTATGTCACGGGTGCTCGCGGGTTTGGAATGGATACGACCAAGGGAAAGCTTCCTTCGATTACCGAGGCAGTCGGAACGCCCTGCGCTCAGGTTGAGGTGAACACGAATCTTTTTGTTCCTAACGAGTTTACGGCTCCTACCAACAATCGACTTTCGCAGGCTAATTTTCAGCGCGTTGCTCAGTGCGTGGTGGAATTACTTCCGACGAGGGGCACATCAAGTTCGATTGAATCTCGATTTACGGTGCTTTCCTGCGAAAAGAACACTTCGCTTCAGGGAGACCCTTTTAGTTGGACCGAAATTTTAGCAGACGAGAACCGCATGGCCGATGCGATCGAAAGCTTTGGATTTTTAGGGGGAATTGGCTCTGATCTGAAGACCGTTGAAGCAGGGGCGGAGGCCTTTGCTGAAGGTGTTCGCTCGGTTTCGAGTTCAACCCCGATTTCGACAAAAATTATCGATGCCGATGATCTCGATCAGTTTGACATCGTTCGAGTGAAAGTTCCTAATCTCAACGGTGATGCCTATGACGATTGTTTACTGAAACGGAAGGGGCAATTCTGGTACGGGGGCTCGCCGCCATACGCTGCTGCTCGACAGGTTTCATTTCCCTCGGATTCCTATCGGCGTACGATAAAAGCAACGAACGTTGCGGGTTCGATCGATAAGCAAAAACCCGAAACTCTAGATGATGGTAGCGCATCCGTTCCAGATGGGGGTTACGCCTCGTTTGTGAGGCAAGGAGAGTTTTTTTATCGGCTTTCTGTGGCAAAAGCCTTGCGTCCTGATTTGGCCTGCACCAGGCCAGGCTCTCTTGATGTCTTTCCATTCGACAGTATTGATACTCTGAAGGCCAAGATTTTAGCCGCCTTAAAGCAAGAAACCGTTCGCTTAGCAGAGCAGTTATCTACCGATAGCTGCGCTTACTTTGACAATGTCTTGGTACCCAATCGAGCAAACGCACTTGCTTCGGGCTCTGATTTTAATGGGGCGATCGAGGGGGTCAAGCGTCGGCTTCCCACCGCGATCAAACACACTAGTCCATGGACGAGCGCAAATGGCCCAATGACGACACTAACCGATCTTGAGCGGCCCTTCACCGGCTGGCTTTGGCTTCGCACGGGCCTTCCCGTTCGAAAGTTCAGGACCGTTGATCCCGATAAACGCGAGATCAAATATACCAAAAGCACGAAGACCTATGCGACGACCGACTATTCGGCAGTGACTTGGTCAGGGTCGGAAACGGCTACCGGTGCAGGAGTTCGATTTTCTGAGATCGAGTTCTATCGTTCTGGAGATAGCTGGGCGTCGTTACCGACTGCCGTAGATAAAGCCACCGGTAATGGCACCTATTTCTTGCCCTCAGGCTATTTTAGCGGTGGGGCAGTTCCATCAACGAGAAGACCCCTGTTTGGAATCAATGGTGAGGTCTGTACTCGCGGAGTGCGGCTTCGTGGGGGTGGATCGTGAATGATTTTGTCGTGCGGAAGAGCCTCCGGCTGCGGTAATGAACTGAGCATGAAGCTTTCTTTTGAACATAAGTCGATCCTTGCAGGACTTTTATCTCGTCTCGAGCGCCCTCAGCGCGTTTTGGTGATTGGTGATGTGGGTCTTGACCGTTACACCCAAGGGGCAGTCGATCGGATTTCGCCCGAGGCCCCTGTGCCCATCGTGCGAGTCGAAAGCGAATATTTGAAGCTCGGGCTTGCAGCCAATGTTGCTGATAATTTGCGCGCCCTAGGAAGCGAGCCTTGGCTGGTAGGGGTCGTTGGTGAGGATCGTGCCGCTCAGGATTTTCGAAAGCTTTTAAAGTCGCAGCGAATGACGGATCAGCACTTAGTGACCGCTCGCGGACGTCGAACCGTTCTGAAAGAGCGGATCGTTAGCGAGCGACAGCAGCTTTTGCGGGTCGATTACGAAGATACCGATGGAATTTCAGACGTCGCCTCGAAGCGTATTTTGGCTCGTCTTGAAAAACTCATGCCTCGGGCCGATAGCGTAGTTCTTGAGGATTATTGCAAGGGGATGATTCGTCCGTCTCTGGCGAAACAGATTTTTTCGCTCGCACGTGCGCACGGCAAAGCAGTGCTGGTCGATCCGAATGCCAAGAGCGTTCCGGGGCTTTACGAGGGCGCAAGCTTGCTGACGCCGAATACCAAGGAGGCCGAGGCGCTTTCCGGAGTGAAGATCGTCGACTCGACGACGCTCGAGTCAGCAGGGCTTCAAATTCTCAAGAAGACCCGGGCTCCACGCTTAATCATCACCCGAGGAAAAGATGGCATGGCTATCTTTGAAAAGGGGAAGCGCGGGGTGCGGCTCATTCCCACTTATGCGCGAGAAGTCTACGATGTTTCTGGCGCAGGAGATACCGTGATCTCGGTGCTCGCGTTGGCTCTTGGCTCGGGTGCCAGCATTGAAGATGCAGCTCGATTAGCGAATCTTGCGGCAGCAATCGAAGTGGGAAAACGTGGCACTGCGACCGTCAGCCTCAAGGAGCTGCGAGAGGCTTTGGCAAGCTGGGCTTGAGTGTCGGATGCTTAACACGAACATCCACTTGGCTTCTTGGTGGTTTTACGAGCTACAAGAAAGAGCCGAGCAACCCGGTCGATTTTTTGCCCACTCAGGGCGTTTTTTGAAATAGCTACGAGTGATTTCTTGGTCAGAGTAAGGGTGCTTCAGAGCCTGCATGAGTCGATCTAGTGGCTCTTGGTTCTGCACCTCTAATGCATCCAGAGCTTCTTGCACTAAATAGTTTCGAAGAATGAAAAAAGGATTCTCACGGTTCATGAGCTCATACCGGTAACTTGCAAGCGACTCATGGGGTTTCGGGACGTCGGTCCTGAAGCGCCACTGCTCTTGAGCACTAAGCGAAATCCAGGTCTTCAACCAGTCATTCCACCGGTTCTTTAGTGGGGTAGGTAAGTGGGATGAATACGATTCTTCCTCGAAGCTCTGCTGAATGCGCCTCAGAATCGATTCCGTCGAGGCCTCTGCAGTGAGGGGTTCGGCCTTGAGGTTTTCTGCCAAAGATCGATAAAAAAGAGTCATGTCAGCTTGGCTTTCAAACAGGAGCTGATCGAGCGCCTCTATGAGAGTGGCCAGTTCAACGGGGAACTCCTCATTCGAATCAACCCAAAACCCTAGTTTTCTGGCTCGCATTCGCAAATAGCCCGATCGAAACTCGGTACGGTAGCGCTCAAGCGTTGCTTCAAGTCTCGCAATAGATTTTGAGGGATCGGTGCAGGCTGCCAAAACGGCGCCAGCAAGCCGTGAGAGGTTCCAGAGAGCGATCGAGGGTTGATTGCCGAATCGGTAGCGTCGATGCTCAGCATCGGTAGTGTTGGGGGTCCAGTTCGGATCAAAAGCCTCCATCCATCCGTAAGGGCCAAAATCGATGGTAAGCCCAAGAATCGACAGGTTGTCGGTATTCATGACGCCATGAACGAAACCGACTCGTTGCCACTCGATCATCAGCTCGCGCGTTGTCGTCGCCACCGTTTCAAACCAAATCAAAAACGGTTCATCAAGGTTCTGAGAGGACCCATCGATCAAAATCTGCGGAAAAAAACCTTCGATGGTTTTCTGAAGTAATGCGCGCAAAAGAGGGATCTCGCCCTCAGCCGCTAAAATTTCGAAATGCCCAAATCGAAGAAAGCTGGGAGCTACTCGCGTAGTGATTGCCCCGGGCTCAGGCTTCGGGTTTCCATCGTAAAAAAGGTCTCTGACGACGGCTTCTCCCGTCGTTACGCAACACAAGGCGCGAGTGGTCGGAACTCCTAAGTAAAACAGGGCCTCGCTACAGAGGAATTCCCGAACCGAAGAACGTAAAACGGCTCGCCCGTCGGCTTTTCTCGAGTAAGGGGTGGGTCCAGCGCCTTTGAGTTGAATCTCATACGAGGCAAGCGTCGTTGACGACCCCTCGGGGGTGGAGGCAGGTAGCTCGCCCAGGCTTAGCGCTCGTCCGTCTCCTAACTGCCCCGCCCAGTGTCCAAATTGATGGCCACCGTAGCGGGTGGCGTAGGGCCGGGTGCCTGCGGGCAGGCGGTTTCCTGAGAAGATTTGAGCTGCAGAGACAGCGAGGTCGGGTCCGAGCTCACGAGGCAGTTCCATCAACTGGGCAGCTTCAGAGGACCAAAGTAAAAGCTCTGGGCGAGCAACGGCAGTGGGTGGTGTCTCAGCGAAGAAAATCCCTGGAGTGTGCCGCGACGGAGTGGGCGAGAGCGTTGCTCCCGGAAGATTTTCAATAAAGCGATAAAAGAAGACCAGTGCATCCAGTGAGGTCATGCACGTCTATTAGCGCGTGTCACAGAAAAATGGCAAAAATCGGCTGGGGTTTAGCCGACAAAACGCTTTCTTTTTCCTTCGCGGATCTCGGCGCCAGCAGCACTGAGCCGGGTCCAGGGCATGAGCTTCAAGCGTTCCAGCTCGATCGGCTCATCCGTCTCTTCGCAGATTCCATAGCTTCCGTTGTCGATTCGTTGAAGAGCTGAATCGATTTGGTGAAGCATCTGTCTTTCGCGATCGCGCATCTGGAAGATCAGGTGCTGTTGAATCTCTGAAGTCGCGAGATCAACCTCATCGGCGAGATCATCGCTCGAAATGATGAGATCGTTGCGTCTCGAGTTCTTCGACAGGTTCAAGATGTTCTGCTTTTCACGGAGCAGCAGCATCTTGAATTCGGCAAGTTGCGTGGCATCCATGTCACTCTCCTTCACTGGCGCAGTCCATTGCGCCTTAAAGAAAATGGTACGGGAGGAAATCGGCAACTGCAAGTCTCTGATGGAACGGTGCGCTTGTCAGTGGTTTGACGGCCTGAATGAGGGGTTTGGTTTCGTGCCGGCCTTTCGGGCGAGGCCCAAATGCAGATATGATCAAAGCCCATGAGAGCACTGTACCTCGTAAGAAACGGCCAAGCACGTCGAGCTTTTGAGCTTCGAGAAGTCGCTGATCCTGTTGTTGGCGAAGAAGACGTGCTGATCGATGTCGAGTATTCCGGTGTGAATTTCGCTGATGTGATGGCAAGGCTTGGAGTTTATCCCGATGCCCCAGCGCTTCCGTTTGTGCCCGGTTATGAAGTCGTCGGAAGGATCACGGCTTTGGGAGCCAAGGTAGGCAGCGTTCGACCTGAGCTACAAGTCGGCACGCGCGTGGTCGCGCTCACGAGATTCGGGGGATATGCATCGAGGGTCGTCGCCCGTGCCCTGGCCAGTCATGTGATTGCAGAGGATGTCGATGGCGCTGAAACCACCGTTTTAGCGACCCAAGGGGTGACCGCCTGGTTGGCAGCCGAAGACCTGGTGCAGATTCATGCTGGCGAGCGAGTTCTGATTCATGCTGCTGCGGGAGGTGTTGGGCTTCTTTTGGTGCAACTGGCATTGCGCCGGGGCGCAGAGGTGATCGCCACGGTGGGTAGTGACGATAAGGTCGCCTTTCTGAAAGAAGAATTTGGTCTTTCTAGGGTCGTGAATTCCCGTAAACAAAATTTTCTGGAAGAGATGCAGACCTTTTACGGCGATCGAACTCCGGTTCATGTCGTTTTTGATTCAGTCGGCGGAAAAACTTTTCGGCAGTCCAAGCTCCTTTTGGCCCCGGGAGGCAGGCTGGTTTTTTTCGGTGTCGCTGAGATGGCGGGACACTCAGCTCTGTCAAAACTTAAGGCCTTGTGGAGCGCCTTGAATTTTGGAGTCGTTGCCCCTCTTGGATTACTCGATCGCTCGCAGAGCTTGCTGGGCCTGAATGTTTTGCGAGTCGCTGATCATCAGCCTGAGAGGCTGTCGTTGGCCTTCAAGGCAATCCATGAATTGGTCGCCCAAGGTGAGATTGAAGCCAGAGTAGGGGCTACTTTTCCAATTCGCGAGGTGGCTCAAGCGCACGAGCTTCTAGAATCGCGGCAGTCCATCGGAAAAATCGTTCTTCGCTGGTAGCTCGCGTTCCGTAGGCACTTCCTCCTACGGAACGCGAGGTCGCCTTCGGGGTCTTTTATTGACCCAAAGCGTATTCTAAAACCAGAGTGGCCGTGTAAACTCCCGCTCCGGCGTTGGTGAAATCCGCTTCGATGGCGTAACTGGGAGAAATGCCCCCGAGTGTCCAATCACTAAAGGTCAGCACGCGCTGGCTTCCTGGAAAAGAAATCGTTTGCAAGACTTCGAAATTCGACTGGCCCAGGCGAATCGTTTTTTTCGATCCCGAGGTTGCTGTCATCCGAATCGGAACACCGTAGCCATCAGTAGCGTTCCAGAGTCCGTCTCCGGGATTTGAAACAGAAGGGTTCTGTGTCGTGTACGCGCGAATCGATGCGTTGGCACACGTGCCGTTCTGGCTTGCTCCGCAAACTTTGATGTTATTGTCGAAAAACGAGCTCCCCACTCCAAGGCTACCAAATGAAACGACGGCATTCGAAATCGCTGGAGCAGCGACGAACTTCGTAAGGTCGAGCGCATAGACCGTACTTGCCGAGAGCGTGGCACTCACGCCTGTGCTTCCGCTTTGGCCGATCAGAATTTCAATCTCAGGAGTAATCTCGGGCTGTGTGATGTTCTCGATCGTGGCGGCCAGGATTTCGCCTTTTCCTTGGCCATCGGAGGCGAGTAGAAGATTGAGTTTTGCTCGGGCCTTGATGGCGTCGTTCGCTCGAGCGCCCTCATTTGAGTTTTCCGTGCGGTGCTCGGGGCTGGAGGGCGTTAGTGTGGCATCCATGCTTTGGCCTCCGGGGGGCGCACAAGCAGTTAAGGCCCAGAACGTAGCCAAAGGCAAAAGAAGCGAACGCGACGAGAAGAGTGAGTTCACAGAAGAGTCCTCAAAGAAAAGAATGGGACTCAGGCGTTAGTGCCTCCAGTCCAGCAACTTGAATCGAGTGCCGTCGAGGCCCTAGTGCAACTCATGTTCCGAAGGTCAAAGCCGTAGTCACCAGCTTCCAAGCGGGCTTTTGAAACGAATACTCCCAGTCGGCAAAATCCATCGGTTCACCGCGAGCGTCGTTCATTGTCCCGGTGATCTGAGATTTCGGTGCCGTTCCCGGGTCGATTCGAAGCCGAAGCCGAAGGGTGTCGCGGTGAAGCTCAAGTGCGATAATATCTGCTGAAAAGTGGGGTTTTTTAAAGAGAATGATCTTCCAAGAGTGGGAGTCCTTTTTTTTCACGATCACCGGAACTTCCCAAGCACGGCCCTCAATGGCGGAATCTAGAGTGGCGATCACCCCATTTTTAGATTCCTGCGCCAAGAGCCACTCGAATCCCGGGTAGGTCTTGCCGTAGTCTTGCACGAGTCGTTGCGAGCGACGATCTAAGATGCGCGCCAAAGGCGTTCGGGGAGTGTAGTCTTTGAGGTCTCGTTCAATTTGCGTGAAAAGATACGAGGAAGTTTCAAAAAGCACGGTCTGACCGGAAACTGACGTGCGCACTGGAGCGGAGGAACTTGGGCTTGGTGTGGGAGCTGGCGCCGGAGAAAGACCTTGCTGGGGTTGACTCGTGCTGCAGCCTAAAACGAAAAGACCTAAGAACAAGATTGAACAGAGAGAGCCCCAGCCAGCTAAGCGATGTAGCATCATGCTTGAATCGATATGACTTTCAGAACGGGAATACAACCGGCTAGGGCGCCCCAAACGCAAAGAAATGAGATGAGAGGGACCTTCTGACGGCTTAGGCCAGACTCAGGATTTTAGCGATCACTGCGTCGTAGTCGAGACCCAGTTTGGCAGCGGCGAGCATGAAGTCATCGTCTTTAGCGATAGCGGGATTCGGATTGACTTCGATGACGTAAATCTCGCCCGAGGGTTTCATCCGGATGTCGACGCGACCATAGCCTCGTAGTCCGAGGGCGCGATAGGCATTTTTCGAGACTTCAAGGAGGTGCTCTTCAACTCCATCAGCGAACTTCCTGGGCTCACCCGTGTCGATTCCCCAGCGTTCACGATAATTATCGTTCCATTTTGCGCGATAGGTCGCAAACTTGGGCTCTCCTTCAGGAACTTCTTTAAAAAACAGTTCCCGTGGCGGAAGTGCGGTGAGGCGTTCGTTGCCAAGAATTCCAACATAAAGCTCTCGACCATCAATGTATTCTTCAACGATGGCATCGGTTTCGAGGCGCTCGTGGATGAAGCGAATTCGATCGAGGGCTTCTTTCTCAGAGTGAACCAGCGACACCTGGGAGATGCCCTCCGAGGCCTCGAGTCGCAGGGGTTTGACGAAGGCGGGAAACGGAAAGCGCTTGAGGCTGGGTCGGGTTTTCGAGCGGCTAGCAATCGTAAATTTCGGTACCGGAATTCGGTGGTACGAGAGGACTTTTTTGCTCAAGCCTTTGTCTTTGCAGATCAAGAGAGCGTCTTGGCGAGATCCGGTCGCGTGTAGCTGAAAGACCTCTAACAGGGCCGCGATGTGAGGTTCGTATTTTCGGTCATTGTGTGCGGCTTCGCAGAGATTGAAGACCATGTCGGGTCGGTGTTCGGTAATTTCACGAATCAAAGGCTGCAGATCATCGAAGAGCCCAAGAAGGCGAACCGTGTGACCCAGTCGCTTGAGGGCAGCTACAAGCTCGGCATCGTTTTTCCAGGCTTCTGTTTTTAGGAGGGCTGGATAGTCCTCGGGGTCGATCTTTTTAGAGAGGTCAAAGAGTAAGAGGATCTTCATTTGACGTGTGGCCATCGTGATCCTCAGACAGTGCGTTTGAACTTTCCGGTGAACCTGTAATGGGTCACCAGAGTGGCGAGATAGGTTGCTACTTCCATGCTGGTCTTTGCGTCATCGAGCCCCGCTTGAAGCTCGAGCTCTCGGCAGCGCTGTTCTAGTTTTTTGATCAGCGACTCTAGGGTGATTTTTCGCTCTCGCGTCCAGAAGCCCACGGTTTCGATCAGCATTTTTCGGTTTTTTGTCATGAACCGCGCAGCGCTTTGAGTGGGTGGCACCGATTCGATGGGACCGCTAAAAATGCGCTTCAGGTCGCCGTCGTAGAAATCGGGGTAGGCCTCGGCGTGTTCGCGTTTTCGTTTGGCGTAGTAGTGCCCGAGAGTGGTTTTCATTCGAGAACTTTCGAACGGCAGGCGTCCTTTCGCAGGCTCGTACGATTTTTGTCCGTATTCGGTAGCTAAAGCGTCAACGAAGTCGAGCTTCTTCAAAGCCATGGGCCAGTGGGTGTATTCTTGTCGCCACGAGCGGTCAGGGGCAAGCCAGACGGCAAAGGTTTCTGCGAAGTCTTCATCGGGGTGGGCTTGTGCGTACCAGTTTTCGAGATTCTTCACGAAGCTCTTGCTGTAGGGCTTGGGGCGATAGCTCTCGGGAGCGTAGTCGAGATCTGGGGAGCCAAAAGTCCTTCGCCATTTTCTAGTCTTCGAGAATCCATAGGCATGATCAAAGCAATGTCCTGCTTCGTGTCTGAGGAGTTTTGCGCACCAATCGGGGCTTCCGCCCTCGACTTCCAACATCATTTTCTTTTCAAGCGCCATGAGCCGGGGGTGAGCCAGATAAAATGGAATGGCGATCGCAACGATTCCTGAAGGGCTAAACCATTCGTCGCCTAGATAGATTCGCGGAAGCAAACGGAGGCCCTTTTCCTTCAGCTCCTGTTGAAGCGTTTTCACTCGCTCCTCGAGCCAAGATCCAGAAATTTCGAGGTGAAGATCGCAGATTCGAACCTGCAGCAGTTCTTCATCTTTTAAGGTGGTCCAGTCCGAAGAAGAGCTCACGCGCGGCTTCGGCCCCCCATGCCCAATAAGTGAAGCAGTTCTTGTCGAGTGATCGAGTTGGTTTTGAAAGCTCCGAGCATCGAGCTTGTTACGGTGTAGCTATTTTGCTTTTCTACTCCGCGCATCATCATGCACAGGTGAAAACACTCCATGATCACCGCAACTCCGTGGGGTTTGAGAAGTGTCATCAGAGATTCGGAGACTTGGGTTGTTAAGCGCTCTTGAACTTGTAGGCGCCTTGCGAAGACGTCAACGATACGAGGGATCTTCGAAAGCCCGATGATCTTTCCTTTGGGAAGATAGGCAACGTGTGCCTTTCCGTAAAACGGCAGCATATGGTGTTCGCAAAGTGAAAAAAGCTCGATATCGCGCACAATGACGATTTCGCTTTGCTCTTGCTTGAACAGGCCTTTTCCCACCACGGCTTTAGCGTCCATCGAGTATCCCGAGGTGAGGTAGCGCATCGCTTTGGCGTAACGTTCCGGAGTGCGTCTCAGGCCCTCGCGCTTGGGGTCTTCCCCTAGGGCTCGCAAGACTTCCTCTAAACGGGTGGCGATCGGATCCATCGATGGTTGACTTGAGGCGCGGCTTCTCGCTTTCATGGAACCCTCGGTGAAGCAATCATTCCTGCAGTGGTCGATCCCGGAGCCCTTGCGAAGTCGCCTCCAGCGGCAACGAGTCGTCGTTCCAGGGCAGTCCACACCGGCACTCCGGTATCTCGGGGGTTGAAGAAAAGCTGAAGCAAAGTGCTGATCTCGACTGCGCCTCTGCCGATGCCCTCAGTCACGGCCATGGTGTAGTTTTTCATCCAATTTACGGAACGGCCATTAATTTTCACATGCTTCACTCGCGCCCCTTTTTCAGAGCTTTCAACCTCGAAGGTCAGACCGGCGGTATTGATATGAAGGCCTTGTCGCACCACTTGATCGATCAATAGGTGAATCATCCAACCGGGTACGCGAATTTTCCAAATGGACCACCCCAGTAGGTTCTTCATTTCAAAGACTCTCGGGTAGGCTTTCATCAGGGTTTCTCGCGTCACGATTCCTGCGGGTTGCGAAACGCCGTGGAACTCTCCAGGATCAATCGAAAGATCCGCTCCTGCGCTCTCGCGAATGGTTTCCATGAAGAAGCTTCCCCAAGCCGTTGAAGCTTCTTTGGGGCGTTCGATAGCTTGGCTTGAAAACCCAATGGTTTCATAAAGCCACTCAGGTGAGTAGCGTTGTTCTAGCAGGCGGCGTCCCTCAGTAACCAAAGTGCGGATCGGGGCGGCCTCGGGCGACTCTCCTTCGACAGCGGCTACCGGAATGAGGTGGTAGTCTTTGAGGATGGGCTTCTGCCCAGGTTCGACATCCATGAGTATTGATCCGACCCACTCGCCGTGCGAGCCAGCTTGAACAATGGGCACAGGGTTGCCGTTGAGGTCTTGAGCAATGACCGGAGCATGCAGTGTGGTGTGCGAGTGCCCACCCACGACCAGGTCAGCCCCCTCTGTTTGGGCAATCGTCTTGATGTCGGTTTTGAGCCCGAGGTGACTCAAAATGAGCACCAGATCATTACGTGATTTCAGAGTGGGTAAGTATTTCTTAGCGGTGAGTGCTGGATTACCGATGCTTCCATCGCGAACTCGCCATCGATACACGAGTTCATCGGTTGTGAGTCCGAGAATTCCGATTTTGAGATCGTCGCGCCGGATTTCAACGAAGGGATCCACTGCTCGGTCAATAGACGCATGTTCGGCACTGAAGCGGATATTGGCTGCCAAAAATGGTGTTTTCAGTCGAAGAGCCGAAGCGATCTGGTTCATATGATCCGGGCCGACTAACCAATCATGGTTCCCAACGGCAATGGCGTCGAAGCCCATAGCGTCGATGATCCGCCACGAATGGCGTCCTTCGTCGGCAAAGAAAAAGGCATTCCCGTCTGAGAAGTCTCCTGCATCCAAGACAACGGTATCTATTCCCTGGGATTGAGACTCGGCCTTGGCTTTCTCGATGACCGCCTTGACGGCGGCGTATCCGCCTTGATCCGGCTGATCGCCATGCTCCATGAAAGAGTGGAGGTCATTCGTATGTAAGATTCGGAGGAGCCTCGCTTGCGCTGGCTGCTCGGCCGTCAATGAGGCAAGCATCAAAAGCGCGCTGAGCGAAAGGCGCGATCTGAAGAGCCGATCGGGGCCAGACAAATCGAAGAGTCCATTCCACCAACGTGACGAGTTCCGTTTCATCACCAAACCTATCGGGTGGGGTGTGTCCGAAATTGAGCACCCCGCTCGAAGTATGAGACGAATTATTGGTGGGGTTCGTCAGTGTTTAGTCAGGGATCAGCTAGGATTCAAAAATGCGTCGCCCTTGCGCCAGCAACGGGTTTCATGTCAGAAGTCTGGCATGAGCGCTTCATCTTCCGCTTCTCTTCATGAGCTGGTGTTGAACAGTCTGCGAACGGTCCAGGATCCTGACCTGAAGCAAGACCTGGTTTCTTTGGGAATGATTCGGGATTTGCGGATCGAGAACGGAGGGGTTTCCTTTCGTGTGGTTTTGACGACTCCTGCTTGTCCGATGAAGGCTCAAATCGAGCAGGAATGCCGCGAGAAGGTGGCACGAATCGATGGCGTTCAGTCGGTTCGAATTCAAATGGATGCCGAGGTTCGCCGTCCCCAGATGGGCGCTTCGCCGAGTTCACAGCCGATTGAAGGGGTTGAGCACATCATCGCGGTTTCAAGCGGTAAGGGCGGAGTGGGGAAGAGCACGGTAGCTGTGAACCTTGCTGTGAGCCTGGCGCTTGAGGGAGCGCGAGTCGGGATCATGGATGCCGACATTTACGGCCCGAATATTCCCACGATGCTTGGGGTGACAGAAGATCCCCTTCTCGAGAAAAGCCCCGAAAAGGGCGAAATTTTCGTTCCTCCAACCGCTCACGGCCTGAAAGTGATGAGCATGGGGTTTCTGGTCAAAGGTGATCAGCCCATGGCGTGGCGGGGACCTATGCTTCACAGCGTGGTCAGCCAATTTTGCCACAAGGTGAATTGGGGAAAACTGGATTATCTGATCGTCGACATGCCTCCTGGAACTGGAGACGTTCAGCTGTCCTTGTCTCAGGTGGTTCCCGTGACCGGTGCGGTGATGGTCACGACGCCTCAAGAAGTTTCGATGCAAGATGTTCGCAAGGCGCTTGCGATGTTTGAGAAGGTTCGAATTCCGCTTTTGGGCTTAGTCGAGAACATGAGCTACTTCGAAGTGCCCGGAAGTGGGGAACGCCATTATCTCTTTGGACAGGACGGCGGTAAAGCGCTTGCAGCCCGATACCGCGCACCGCTTTTGGCCCAAATTCCGATTGTTCAGCAAGTGCGGGAAGGGGGCGATACGGGAAGGCCGATCGTGATTTCAGAGCCTTCCAGTGCAGTGGCTCAGCAGTTTCGGGGGCTGGCTCGATCGGTTGCCCAGCAAGTATCTTTGCAGCAGGCGCAGGCAGGTATCTCTCAGCCGATTCAAATCGGCCGATTTAACTAAGAGCGGCCTGAAGTGAGGGGCCCCGACTGAGGTCAGGGCGCCCCTCATTCTTCAACCTTTGCCGATGGCCTCGACGGGGCAGGCTTCAAGAGCGGCCTGGCACTTCTCCTCTTCTTCAGAGGAGGCGGGCTGCTTGTAGACGAACGAGTAGCCGTGCTCATCGTTGCGGGTAAAGTTGTCTGGAGCTTCCGTCCGGCAGGCATCGCAGTCGATGCATTGGTCATCTACGAAGAATTTGCCCGGTTTATTGTCGGGCCATTTTTTTGTCATGTCAGCCATACGACGCCTTCTGAACGATTTTGACGCGATTGTCAAATCGAGTTGCGGGTGTGAGCGAGGCTTTGGGTTATACTACGAGGGTGGATCGCTACAAGATTGTCATTTCTGACTGCCACCTTTCAGCGGGCCGGTTTTTTGAGGGTAGCCTGAACCCTCACGAGGATTTTTTCTTCGATGACGAGATGTGCGAGTTTTTGCGGTACTTTTCGACGGGTCGTTATGGAGTTGGGGTTGCCGGACCCGTTGAAGTCGAGCTGGTGATCAATGGTGACTTTCTCGATTTCTTGAATGTTCCGTATCGTGGAGAGTTTGAAGACGCCATTACCGAGGAAATCGCCCTATTTAAAGTTGAGGCCATTATTGCGGGACATCCCAAGGTGATGAAAGCGCTTCGAGAGTTCGCAGCACAGCCAGGAAAAAGCATCACTTACTTGGTTGGAAATCATGATCCCGATTTGTTTTTTCCTGGGGTGCGCCAGCGGCTTTTAGAAGAATGGAGCGGACCGCAGGATTCGGGGGGGCCTTCACGCGTGCGGATCCTGCATGAGCAGGACCATCTCAGTTATCCCGAAGGGGTTGAGATTCATCACGGAAATCAATTCGAAGCGGTTCATGTTTTGAATTTCCAGAAGCCGATCTTGGAATCGCCCGAGTTGGAGAAGCCGGTGCTGAATCTTCCCTGGGGAAGTTTCTATGTTTTGAAGATTATCAACCGCATGAAGTGGGAGAGGGACTACGTCGATAAAGTGCGACCGATTCGACTATTTGTGTTTCTGGGGCTGCTTTTCGATACGTGGTTTACAGTGCGGTTCGGGTTTCTGACGGCCTATTACTTCGTGAAGACTCGCTTTTTACCGAGTCCTAAGCGGCGCTCGCGACTGAAGGTCACTTTAGAGATTTTTAGACAGGAAGCGCAGAATGTTTTTCCCGATCTCGAGAACTACGCCCGGGGTCTTTTAGATCAGAAGCCCCATGTGAAGACGGTGATCTTCGGTCATACGCATCGGCCGATGAACCGAGTGTGGCCTGATGGCCGACAGTACATTAATACGGGCACGTGGACGAAAATGATCAATATGGATTGGCGGGGAATCGGGCAGCAGTTTCGTCTCACCTTCGCTTTGGTTCAAATTCGAGAGGGTGAAGTCACTTGTGATTTAAGGCAGTGGGTGGGCGAGCACCGGCCTCATGCTGTTTTTCATGGGTAGGTGATCGCCCTTCTGCTCTGGATAGTGCCCCGTGCTGCTCTAGTGAGGTTGGGCCTGCGGGTGGCTCTGAAATCGTAATAAAAACAAGAAGATCGCCATAAAAACCAGCTGCCCCCTTTTTGGGATGTAAGCGCATGAAATGCTAGGTTTTTTTTGCGCTAAGGAGTCAGGGCTTGGAGCAGTTTTCAGGCCCCTGGTTTTTTGGGCCATGTCCGGAAGAATTTCCTGAGCTTAGCCCTTCAGGCTGTCAGAAATATGACGATGCCCTGGGGCGGCTGAGACCTGTCAAAATTCCTCTTAGGTTCCTCCGTCAAAATTCCGTAAAATAATGGAGTGAAATGGTTAGGTACTAAAACGCAAACTGCTCTGGTCTCGTGGGTGCCTCGGTGGCGATCCCCCGGGATCGCGCTTTGGCCTATTCTTTATGGTGGGCTCCTCACCTCCTGTGCGCAGGAAAAAGCCGTTTGCACTTCGAATCCCGCGAGTGCCGCGCCGTTTGAGCTTTCGGGATCAGTGACCTTTCAGAACGTGCCCACGGCTTATTCGGGAGGGGTGGGTAAGCTTCAGTATAGCGCCGTTGCTTCAAAGCCCGCTCGGCGGATCGTGGTTCAGGCTGTCGACAATTGCGATCGGGCCGTGGCTGAAACTTCGACCGATGACCTCGGGGCGTTTCGGTTGTCTGTTCCCGGTAACGAAGTACGCGTGAAAGCCGTCAGTCGCATGGTCTCCAGTGATTTTTCAGTAGAACGCGGGCTGACGGGTCGATCTTATCTGAGTGCTTGTAACACGGCTTCTTGGGATTTTTCGGTTGTCGATAATACCCACAGTCAGTCGCCTCATGCTTACTCGAGTAACGAGTGGTTTACTGCTTCGTCTTCAGCTCTTGCCGTACAAATTCCCTTAGAAGAGGGAACTCAGCGGCCGTCAGGGGCCTTTGCGATTGCCGATTCGATCCTGAGTTCCTTCGAACAAGTCTGTAAGGCCTCGCCCGCAACCGCGTTCGCAAAGTTGATGATCAATTGGAGCACTCAAAATTATCCCAGTTGGGGTGAGAAAAGCAAAGGAGCCATAGGAACCTCTCATTTCACGGTCGAAGCCGGACGTCCCCAACTCTACATTTTAGGAAAGGCTGACGTCGACACTGACGAATACGATAGCCACATCATCGCTCACGAGTTCGGGCACTATTTAGAGTACACGATGTACCGTTCTGACACGTTGGGCGGATCGCACTCGCTTTCTGATCGTCTCGATCCTCGCGTGGCTTTCAGTGAAGGTTTTGGAAACGCGTATTCTGCGATCGCGATGGGTAGTCCCACTTATGTCGACAGCATGGGTCTTTCTCAGCAAGAGGGCTATGGGATGTCGATTGACTCGAATCCGGTTGGGATGAACTACAACGGCCTACAGAACGAGCACAGTGTTCAGTATTTACTGTACCAGCTCTATCAAGGGCACAATGGTGGAAGCTATTCACGAATTCATGAGATCCTTCGCAATTATCAAAGCGTCGCTACGGCTTTTACCACGGCTCAAACTTTCGCTTCCTTCTACAATGAGCGATTTGGCGACGCGATCTTGCGGCCCATTTGGGAAAACGCTTTAGATACGCCCTACGATGCGCTTTGCACTGCCACGACTTGCGCAGGCACTGGAAGTGGATCGGGTGATGTGGCCGATCCGTTTGACAGCAAGCGATTGATTGGCGCTCGTTATGCCTTAAATCGAACTTATGGGGGCTCAGGTAGAAATGCGTATTTTTGGGATCTCTATCGTTCATTGAGCCCTGGTCTGAATCCCGCTACCGATCATGATGTGATTCATTCCGGCGGAAGCTCCTATCCGTTGAACAAACGGGGATACATTCGATGGTATCGCTATACCCACACAGCAGCGACCGCGGCGGTAACCGTCAATGTCGAGAACGTTGCAGGAGTGGGAACGACCTGTTCAGCCAATGACTCGCTTCCTCAAAGTCAAATGAAGGATTGGATGGATCTCTTTGTCTACGGACCCAAGGCTGGAACCAGCGGCTTAAAAGAAATCGCTAGCGATACAGCGCTGACGGGATGTCCACGGGTGGCCTTCATTGCTCAGCAGGGGGCGACTTACCTATTGACGGTCAATGGACAGCTTTATTCTGGGGGCAATGTTTCGGGTTATGATTTGCGCGTTTCGTATTAACGGGGGCAGCGTGCGCTCTGAAGGCGGAGGATTTTGAGATGAATCAGCGGTTTTGGACTCGAGTCGGATGCAGTTTGATTTTGATCGGAGCCGTCGTGTGGTCGAGCAGTTTTTTGAGTGCCAACCGAGAGGTCGCAAGTGCTTGGGCTTCGAAACAGAAGAGGGCGCCAGCAGGCCAGATGGTTGAAGTACCCCTGGGACAAGGTCAGCCCTGGCATGGAGGAAAGCCATCATTGGCCGTCACTCTGGAAAGTGATGTATCTGGCGAGATCACTTCCGATCAGTGGGTTTCAGTTCGATTTTCGATGACCCCTGGTGTGGGCTGTCAGCAGTTGGCATCAAGAATTCGAGGTGTCGATGGGCTTGAAGTGCAAAGCCAAGAGCAAGTGCAAGCTTGCCAGGAGGGGGTTCCCACGTTTCACGAGGCCCAGGTTCGAGTGGCTGCAGGAAAAGAGGGAATGGCTGCCGTCGACATCGAGGTCCTCACAGAAGATGGGTTGCGCCGAGTGACTCGCGCGGTACCTTTTCGTTCGTCGGCACCAGGGGCTTCTTCTTCTGAGGACGAGGGCATTCCAATCGAAGCGCCTCGCGAGCGTTAAGTCTTTCGAAGTGGAGCCGTTTTGACAAAGTTTTTTGGTGTCGTTTAAGCACCACTTCTCCTGCGAGCTCGCCGTTTCACTCAGCTGAGCTGCCGTGTTTCTGCTCTGAGAGCGGCTCTGTAAATTTTCTCGATTCTATAAATCCCTGGCACTACTGTTGCTGATCGAGCACTCAGTTTTTCGAAACCGAGCATCCGGGGGGATCATCGTGAATCGATTGGAATGGCAGAGAGCAAAGCGCTGGGGAACCTGGAGCGTGTTGGCGCTTCAGGTTGTTCAGGGAATTTCGGGTTCCTTTATCGTCTCGTCTCAACGAGCTTTTGCAGAGGAGCCTTCGCGCAGTAGGCCCGAGCGCCCTGATCGTCCTGGTCGCCCTGATCGCCCGGACCGTCCCGGGGTGCCGACGCCTCCGCCCGTACCACCACCGTCGCCATCGCCAGTGACGCCCCCTTCATCGCAGCCCTCGACGCCTCCAGCAGGGCCCTCGGCTTCCGAGATCGAGCAAGCTCGTCGTGACGGCCAGTATGATGGCGAGCCCGATGGTCAACGAGAGGGGCGCGAGCGCGGCTGGGAAAATGGACTTCAAGAAGGCCGAAGAGACGGTCGTCGTGCCGGCTATGACCGCTGTTTGGCTGAGCGACGTCAAGCCATCTATGATCAGGGTTACGCCGAAGGGTGGCGGGTCGGGCAATCTGAAGGTCGCGCCGATGGCGATCGTCGTGGCGCTTTAGACGGCCAAGAGCAAGGACGTTCAGCGGGATCGAACGATGGCGATCGTCGTGCCTCGGCCGATGCCACGCAAGCATCTGAAGCTCCCGCTCGAGAACAGGGACGCCGAGAAGCCGATGCCACCGATGCCATCGCTCGCGGAACCCTTGCAGGAACTCAAGCGGGTGAGGCTCGTGCCAGGAAAACGGCAGTCGATAGCGATTATCCCAAAGGTCGAGAGAGCTATCGCGCCGAGCGTTTTGCAGAGCCCATTCAACAAGAGGTAGAAGAAAGAATGAGCGAAGGCTCGAGCGTGACCATCTCCCGTACTCTCGTTCGATCTGACTCGGCGGCTATGCCAACCCTTCTCGATCATCGAGTGCAGGGCGGTTATGCTTCTCCAGATTATCGTTATGCTCGCGAACGGAGGCGTTATGCTGACTCTTCGCTTCAGAACGCCTACTCTGACGGCTATCGCTCGGGCTATCGTAGTGGCTTCGATTCTGCTTTTAGCTTTGAGTATCGACGAGGCGAGCAGGTGGGGCGTCAACAGGGGCGTGACGAGGGATGCCGAGAGGCTCAGTGGGTTGACATCCGCGGCGATTTTCTTCGCGGCCGACAAGAGGGGCAGCGCCGCGCCTATCAAGAAAGCTATGATGAAGCCTATCGTTTAGCGTATCGCTTGGCCTATCAGCCTGCCTTCGAGCATGCCTCCGATTCTACTTATCGTGATCGATATTCGGGCTATTACCAGGCTGCTTTTGAGCGTTTTCGCGTCGAGGCGTATTCGAGCCGAGTTGAGGAGCTTTATCAGGCGGGCTTCTCGCAAGCAGAAAAGGCTCGTTTTTCTGAGGTCTATCCGGGGTTTGCAGCTCAGGAGTATCAACGAGGTGTGAGCGATGAACGCCAAGAGTTTGCTCAGCGGCCGATTCGTTTCATTGATTCGGGCTCGCGAGAGCAGTTTCAAGATGGTGTGATCGAGCCTGGCGAGTCGGTGGCGTTTTGGTTCGTGATGCGCAATTTTTCAGATCAGAGTGTTTCTGCAAGCGATCTGAGATTCGAAGTCGAAACTTCTGGAAAGGGCATTGTCGCGTTGCGGGGAGTGGATATTCCCAAAAAAGCGATCCCGTCTCGAGGCGCGATTCGCGTCACCTCTGCCGTGCCGATCCTAGTCTCTGAGGCTGCGTTAAATCAAAAGGTGGGTGCGACTCTGAGAGTGTATTGGAGGGGAACTCTTGTCGCGACACGAGCCTATTCCTTTACCGTTCAGAACCGAGCGACCTTGGAATTTGTTGAAAAGCCCATCCTTCGAGAGGGACTTGAAACGCAGATTCGAGTTCGCATTCGAAATCAATCTTCGCAGCCCATTCAGGGCCCGGTGCGAGTCGAGCTACGATCGAACAGCCGTCTAGTGGAGTTGACGGATGTTTCAGTAGATCTCGAAGGTCTAGCTCCTGGCGAGTCAAGAGAAGTCGCTTTTCGAGCGATCGGGAGGAGTGATCAGGATCAGCCCGAGATTCCTTTAGCGGCCATGGCTTCAGATGGCGCTCGACGTCGAGTCGCCATTCGAGACTTCAGCGGTGCTGTTCCGATCTTAAATGACTATCGGATTCATGCACTCGGTGACCTCAGTGCCGTGAAGTCCGGAGGGTTGGTTCGCTTTCAGTATCGTCTTCGGAATGTCAGCTCTCGCTTGCTCTTTGGCTCGCTGGAGGTGCACGCGCGACTGCTCGATGATTCTGGCCAGCTCTTATCAGGGGTTCGTTGGATTGGTTTTAATCCACAGTTTTTGCTGCCTCTGGAGCAAGGAGAAGAAGTGGCGTTCGTCATTCCAGCGTTCTTAACGACTCCAGCATCCAGTGGAAAGCTCGAGCTTGAGGTTCGTGAGAGCGGCGTTCCTGTGGTGATTCATCAGGTCCAATTTTAAGGAGAGTTGAGATGAGTTCGGTAATCCTGCTTCGGCGTTTGGTTTTTGGTCTTCTGGTTCTCTGCGGCGCGTGCGGAAAGATTCCTAGCGACTACCGTGGAAACTTCGTGGATTCTCAGTCGGGGTTTTCGGTGGAGCTTCGAGGAAATCGGGGAATCTGGCAGCGCCCTGATGGCTCGCGTGAAGAGTTCACTGCTCGAGCGGCGTCGGTTGAAGAGCTCCTTCAAGGAAAGGCCGCTGTTTATTTGCGCTCGGTGGGAGAACGCGATCTTGAGGTTTTTTGGGTTCGTCCTGAGATCGAGACTCGGCAAGAAGAGTACGGTTTTGTCGCCTATCAAGGCGAGGTGCTCTACAGCCGTTTCGATTCGAGCGGTTCGCAAGGGAAGGTGGGCTCGATTCAGGCTCGATACTGCGAGCGGGGACAGATCCTCATTGATCAAGTCACCAAGACTTTCAACGGGGGATGTCCTGCGCAGTCGCGACTGCTGGAGCTGGTTCGCGTCGGGAAATAGTGCTTCTGAAGCGGCTTTTTTTGAAAGGGGCGGGGCCTCGCGCTTCATGCGCATGAAGTGGGGGGTAAATTCTTTCAGGAAAGCTAAACACGGTCGAATTTGAAACGGTCGGATATGTCCAACGGGATTAGTTTTTCATGCAGAACTGTACCCCAGCAGATCCATATTCCCACGTATAGGTAGTAAAACCTGCGAGAGTGTATCCACTGGGGCAACTACCGGGAGGCAATCCGTTACACCCTTTTTCGACCGAAACGAGGTAACCCCACATTCCACACCAGCTTCCAGAAACATTCGGTCCGGCTGGTCCAGTCGCACCTGTGGGTCCTGTAGCTCCGGTTGGCCCAGTGGGCCCTTGAGGTCCGGCAAGGCCGGGCAGTCCAGTCGCGCCAGTATCGCCCTTGTCGCCTTTGGGCCCCTGCGCTCCAGTGGCACCGGTGGCGCCAGTGAGTCCCGTGGCGCCGGTTGGCCCAGTGGGCCCTTGAGGTCCTTGCGCTCCGGTCGCTCCTGGCGAGCCTTGAGGTCCTTGTGGTCCAGCGGGTCCCTGAGGGCCCTGTGATCCCTGCGCACCAGTCGCACCTGTGGCGCCAGTTGCGCCTGTGGGTCCTGTAGCTCCAGTCGGTCCAACGAGCGATATCCCGGCGCCCCAGCCTACAGAAGTCTTGGGGCCGAAGAGCCGATTGTTAGCGGTATCGATGTAGAAATCACCCACGCTACCCACAGTCGTTGGTGATCCGGCGCCGTTCAAAACGGTTTTACCGTCAGCGCCATTCGCGCCATTGGTTCCGTTGACTCCTGGTAGTCCTTGAGCTCCCTGCGTACCTTGAGGTCCCGTAGCTCCCGTGAGGCCCGTTGGTCCTTGAAGGCCCTGGGCCCCCGTATCGCCTTTTGGTCCTTGTGGCCCCTGCGGACCCTGAGGACCGGTTGGTCCAGCTGGTCCCTGTGGTCCTGCGGGGCCACCTGGATCTCCTGGGTCGCCTTTGGGGCCTTGGGGACCCATGGAGCCTGTTGCTCCGGTCGCACCGGTCGCACCACTAGGGCCGACAATAGAAGTTCCTGAGTTCCAGCCGGCCAAAGTTTTTGGGCCGAAAATTTGGTTCGAAGTCGTATCGATGTAAAAGTCACCGATGGCTCCGTCGAGCGATGATGGCGCGCTCGTTCCATGAAGGATCGTTTTTCCATGGGCTCCGTCGAGGCCGTTGGCTCCTGCCGGTCCTTGAATTCCCTGAATTCCAGGATCGCCCTTGTCGCCTTTGGGTCCCTGGGGGCCTTGAATTCCCTGGTCTCCTGGGTCCCCCTTGGGGCCCTGTGCTCCTGTTGCTCCGATAGGGCCCTGAGGTCCGGTCGCACCGGTTGCGCCGGTGAGTCCTGTAGCCCCCGTAGGGCCAATCGGTCCCTGAGGTCCGACGGGCCCTTGCGCTCCGGTATCACCTTTGGGTCCTTGAGGCCCCTGAGGACCTCCCGGATCTCCTGGGTCTCCTTTGGGTCCCTGGGGTCCCGCCGGGCCTTGGGAGCCTGGTGCGCCAGCAGGTCCAACCAACGAAACTCCGCTATTCCAACCCGCGAGCGCCTTAGGGCCAAAAAGCAGATTCGAGGAAGTGTCGATGTAGAAATCACCAAGACTTCCCGTCTGAAGTGCGGGTGGTCCTGCTCCGTTCAAAACCGTTCGCCCATCAGTACCGCTCGTTAAGCTGAGAGTTGCAGGTGCCCAGCCCTCAGCGCTCGACCAACTTAAAACCTGCCCAGAGCTGGTGCCTTGAGGAACCGACAAGTGACTCAAGGGCAGTTTAAAGTGAGTCGCGAGCGAACTCGGAGTGATCGCGCCATCGCGCACTCGAAGCGCTTGCTGGGCCAAGATGCTGATCGGTACCGAGCTAATGCCAAGATTCTCGAACCTGGTTTCATATCCAGGGGTACTGGGGTTCGTATCGATTTCAACATCGACGCTGAGATCGGCAATCGTGTTTCCGTTGACTACCGAAGCCCCTGAGATTTCTTCGATCAAGTTGCCAGTTGAGTCATCTCCCGTACCGCTCAAATAAGCCGAAAAAACCCCGTTATTAATGACCACTTCAGAAAACGCCTTTTGCCAAATTACCGTAGCGTTGGCCTTAACGATGAATCTCATCGCATAGTCACCATCGGCGACTTTAGTGCCCGCACTCGTGCGCACTAGGCCTTGTACTGTGAAGCCCTGATCTGCTTGAGCTGGCAGGCAGAGACCCACGATTCCGAGAAGCACTCGAAAATTAAACCAAGATCCGTTTGCGATACCGAGTCCTTTCGCCGTACGGACGTCACCGGTTAGATTTCTTAGATTTCTGAGAAGGTGTTTGCGCACTCCTTCTAAAATAGCGAAGCTAAGCCGTTCGGCAATTGTGTCACGAGTGACACTTTCCGTGCGCTCTGTTGTTCCAAAGCGATGGGGGCTGCCGATCCCCTCTGATCCCTTAGGGGCCTGTGAAGAACCCAGAGCTCCTGAGGCTCTCCAACATTAAGTTGCTAGGGTTTGAGACAGCTCGAGATGGTTCAAGCTGAGCTTCTTTCGTCCATCCATGACCGATTTGAAGGGAATCAGTCGCACTTCGCCATTTTGAATTCCGACCATGGCATCTGACTTTCCTGCCAGGAGGTACGCTACTGCCGATGCGCCAAGTACCGAAGCTAGCACTCGATCATGGGCAGTGGGCTTTCCTCCTCGCTGGGTGTGTCCCAGGATGCAGACTTTTGTGGCGTAGCCCCGTTTTTCGATCGCATCGGCGAACTTGGCGCACATTCCTGGCTTCTCGCCTTCGGCCATGACGATGATGCTGCTCGTTTTCCCGCGACGAATGCCGCGCTCGATCGTTCGTAAGACTTCGGCAACGGTGGTTTTCTTCTCGGGCACCAGAACGGTCTCGGCTCCGCCTCCCAGTCCCACGGCCGAGGCGATAAAACCAGAGCTTCGCCCCATAACCTCAACGATAAAGATTCGATCATGAGAGCTTGCGGTGTCGCGAATGCGATCAATTGCATCAATCGCGGTGTTGAGGGCAGTGTCAAAGCCAATCGTATCTTCGGTGCCGGCGATGTCGTTATCGATGGTTCCTGGAATTCCAATGGTCGGAAACCCAGTCTCTTTCTCCAGTAAGTGTGCTCCGGTAAAAGAACCATCGCCCCCAATTACGACCAATGCGTCGATTCCTTTTCGTCGAAGGAGATTCGCAGCTTCTTGTCGGGTATTTTTGCGATGAAAAGCAGCGCAGCGATCCGTCTTCAGAATCGTTCCCCCGCGCTGAATGATATTGGCGACGCTCGAGGCACTGAGCTTATCCATTTGGCCCTCAAGCAACCCGCTATAGCCTTTATTGACGCCGTAGACTTCGAGGCCATGAGCCAAAGCGTATCGAGTGACTGCTCGTATCGCTGCGTTCATTCCCGGAGCGTCTCCTCCACTAGTGAGCAACGCGATGGAGCGAAAGTTCTTGGTGACAGTGAGTTGAGGGACGGCCAAAGCCAAGTCGGTAGTGTGTTTCATCAGAGACCTCATTTAGGAAGTAAGCATTTGCCGGTGACTTCTGACGGCGTGGGGAGATTCATCAGTTGGCAAAGAGTCGGCATGATATCGGCTAGGGTGCCGTCGTGAAGCCGAAGGCGTGAGGTCTTCGGAGCATTGGCACTTCCTGGAGCGACCCAAATCGCAGGCACAGGGTTGAGGGTGTGTTGGGTGTGTGGCTCGCCATGCTCATCGCACATTTGTTCGGCATTGCCGTGATCTGCGGTCAGCAATACGTCATAGCCATTCTTTTCTGCAGCGCCGATTACTCGAGCCAAACAGCGATCGAGGGCCTCTAACGCGCGTACCGTTGCCGCATAATTTCCAGTATGCCCCACCATGTCGGCATTGGCGAAATTCATCATGATAAACGAGTAGCTGCGCGACTCGATCCGCTTGACGGCTTCGTCAGCAACGGCAAATGCACTCATCTCGGGTTTCAAGTCATAGGTGTCGACATCTCGAGGAGAGGGAATCAGGATTCGGTCTTCGCCTTGAAATGGAGCTTCTCTGCCGCCGTTAAAGAAGAAAGTGACATGGGCGTATTTTTCGGTCTCAGCAATTCGAAACTGAGTGAGGTGATGTTGCTCAAGCCATTCGCCAAATAGATGGTTCAAGTTTTGAGGCCCATAAGCTGCAGGAAGTCCGAGTTTTTCGTCGTAGATCGTCATGCCGCAAAAAGCGGAAAGCTGGACCTCGGGTTCTCGCTTAAAAAAATCGAATTGGGCCTGCGTGAAAGCAGCACTGATCTGCCGGGCCCGATCGCTTCGAAAATTAAAAAAGACCACCGAGTCGCCATCTTGAATGGCGCCTTCTTTCGTAAGCAAGGCGGGCACAACGAACTCGTCGGTGACCCCGGCAGTATGTGAATTGCCGATGATTTGAAGAGCCTGCGCTTTGGGCAAAGCCTGCGGAAGATCGGTTTTTCCTTCTACACCGGTGAGCGTTCTATAGGCCTTCTCAGTGCGTTCCCAACGTTTGTCGCGATCCATGGCGTAGTATCGCCCCATCACACTGGCGAGCTTGGCGTTCTTCGCTAAAGTAGGGTGCTGAAAAAGCTTCTCGATATACTGAGGCGAAGACGTGGGCGGAGTGTCTCGACCATCTAAAAAAGCGTGCACGTACACTTGGGGAACTTGAAGCTCGGCGCAGAGGTCGAGTAGCGCAAAAAGGTGCTCAATCGTGCTGTGCACGCCGCCGTCAGAAAGTAATCCCATGAGGTGAACACGCCCGGTTTTCTCAGATCCTGCAAGAATGGTCTTTCGGAGCGTGGCGTTTTGAAAAAACCTCTTCTCGGAGATGTCCTTCGAGATTCGGGAGAGGTCTTGGTAAATGACTCGACCCGCACCCATGGTGGTATGGCCCACTTCAGAGTTGCCCATGATTCCCCGCGGTAGCCCCACTGCTTCGCCATGCGTGAGAAGTTGTGAGTGCGGATATCGAGCAAGTAATTCTCGATAAAAAGGCATCTGAGCGTTCTCTACGGCGTTATTTAGCGAGGACTGACCGATTCCGAAGCCATCTAAGATAATTAAAATGGCTCGACCATGAGACTGCGAAGCGGAGTAGGCGGGCATAAGTGCCTTTAACCCTACCTGCGGACATCCTCGACGGCGAGAGGATTTTTAACCGACTTTAAAAAAAACGTTTTAAAAATAGTAAAAACAATATATATAAAAAATATAATGAAACCCTTGCCTCTCCCGCTTCCTATTTTAGCACCCTTAGAGCTCAAGGAGCTGAAGCCCCGAGCGAAAGAGGTGGCCCTGCTATTGAAGGCGCTTTCGCATGCCGATCGTCTTTTGTTGTTATGTCACCTTGCGACGGGCGAGAGGTCGGTCACCGAGCTGTCGGAGTTCTGCGAGACCCCTCAGCCTGTGACGTCTCAAGCACTTGCTCGACTGAGGAGGTCGGGCTGGGTTTCGTCAAGAAGAGACGGTCAGCAGATTTTTTACCGCTTGAATGATCCGAGGATCGCCAAGCTACTGAAGACGTTGAAGGACGTTTTTTGTCATGATTCTCGCAGTTTCTGAAATGCCGAAAACAATGAGGAGGTATCTATGTCGTTAGAAAATATGGTGGTGATCGATGTTCGTGAGCAGGATGAATTTCGAAAAGAGAAGGTGCCAAGCTCGATTCATTTGCCGCTGTCTCAGTTAGAGCTTGTGGCTCCAGGAATTCTTAAACCCTTGCAGCAGTGCTCACTTCTCATTCTGTGCCGAAGTGGGGGAAGGGCGACTCTGGCGTTCGATAAGCTAAAAAGCCTGGGGTTGATTGATCCCTCGCGCGCGCAGGTCTTTTCCGGGGGAATTCTGGAATGGAAGAGGCAGGGACGACCCACTGAGGGCTCGGGCTCTGGAACGCTTCCGTTGATGAGGCAGGTGCAGGTCGTAGCTGGAGGGCTGGCCTTTATCGGTTCAGCCCTGTCGATCTGGGGTAATCCGCAATGGGCCTATCTTTCGCTTTTTGTGGGAGCGGGGCTGATGGTTGCAGGAGCAACCGGGTTTTGTGGCATGGCTCTTTTACTTCAAAAAATGCCTTGGAATCGAGTGCAAGCTCCCGCATCGCCCTCTTGCGCCAGGCAGTCCTAACTCGATTGAGGATAAAACCCTATGACATCGACTTTCGTAACTCAGGTAAAAACGTTTTCAGAAATCGTTACTGATGGATTTTCATTGAGCACTCATTGGCCCGATTGGGATCTTCGGCTGATCTTAAATGACGATAATTGCACGTACCTTCTTTTGAACACAAAATCGCGGGAAGCGGCGTGGACCGATCCGATGCGAGAAGATCTCGAGATCCTGCACCTTGAATCGAGGCGACTCATGGAACTCGGATATCGATTTGTAGGTGTGGTTGATTCTCACACTCATGCCGATCATATTTCGAGTGCTGCCGAGCTAGCAGCTTTTGTGCGTGCGCCCTTGATCATGCATGAAAGAGCTCCGAGTCGCCGGGTTGATCTTCGCGTATCGCGCGATACGGTTCTTTCTTGCGCTGCCGGGCCCTTGCAGCTGCTCTGTACCCCAGGGCATACGCCTGACAGCATCACAGTGATTTGGGGTCCTTTTATTTTAGGGGCTGACACGCTCTTGTATGCCGATACCGGAAGAGATGACTTGCCCGGCGGTGATCCTGCGGCGCATTTCGAGTCGCTCGAGAAGATGAAGCGTGTCGCAACTCCTGAAATGGTTTTTCTGCCCGGGCATGATGGCGCGGGAGGGCGTGCGAGCTCCTGGGCGACTCAGCTTCAGGTGAATGCAGGGCTCTCGCAGGATCGTGAGACCTTTGTTCATGAGGCAGGGGCGTATGTGGGGCCTTCTCCTAAGAATTTAAAAGAGTCGCTCTTCGAGAATTTCAAGTGATCTCGGCGAGTTTTATTCTTGGAGGGGTTGCCGCGCTTTTTGTGGGAGCGGTTCTCGGAGTTTTGGGTGCGGGCGGAGCGATACTGGCCGTTCCGGCTTTGGTTTATCTGTTTGGAGTTCCCGCTCGCATTGCCACTCATTTGTCTTTGGGCATTGTTGGGGCTGTGGCGCTCTTGGCGATGCTCGACTCTTTGAGAAGCAACGAAGTGAACTTCAAGCTGGCCCTTCGGTTTTTTATACCGTCGAGTTTCGGAGTGATCTTGGCTCGCAGGTTTTTGATTCCTGCTTTGCCTGCTGGCTCCGATTTGGCGCTCATGGTTCTTTTTGCGGCAGTAATGGGTTTTGCAGCGCGAGCGATGCTGCGCACGCCAAGTGGCGCGGCCGAAGCTCATCGGCAGTCGAGCGCCAGCGCCACTTTTTGGATTCGTGCCGGCTTGGTGGGAGTGCTCACAGGACTATTAGGGGCTGGCGGTGGATTTCTGATCGTGCCGATTCTTTTGAGTTGGGGAGGACTTGAGTTTCGTAGCGCGGTGGGAACATCGCTGCTGGTGATTTTTCTAAATAGTAGTGTGGGCTTTATTTCGGGCTGGAGCCCTCAGGCTTTTGATTTCCTGCCACTCCTGAGCATTTTCGTGTCGCTCTCGATCATGGGGATGTTTTTTGGAAAAAGATGGGCGCGTCATCTCCCGGTACCGATTTTGCGAAAGAGCTTTGCGATATTTTTGTTGGTCGTTGCAGCGGTGACGTTACTTCAAGAGGCGCTTTCGTGATCGCACGAGTTTCCCCTTTTTGAACTGACGCCTTGAACGATCATGGGCTCAAAAAAATGATCGAACTCTCGAACTGGCCTCGCTGTCAGATCAGCTAAGAGCTGATTTTGATGAAAAATTGAAAAATCATGAAGAAGGGGGTCAGTTTGATTTTTTCTGGTGAACCCAGAGGAACCCGCGATTTTTATCTGAAGTGGAATCGCGAGTCGATGCCGCCTGAAGTAACGCAGTTTCGCTGACCCAATAGGGCTCGTAGTACTGGCGGTCAGGATCGAGGATTAAGACTTCTTGTTTTTTCGAATTGTAGGCGGCAATCGGTGCCAAGTGTCCGACGAGGCCCTCAGGGTCTCCGGTCAGTTTACCTTGAAGGTAGTTGACGATCAGAAAGTTTCGATCTGACTGTTCGTTTTCGATCAAAAGAGCGCGAAGCCGCTTCGCGAACTCCGGAGTGTTTTCGGCGTGAATCGCATCAACTTGCCAGTCGTCAAGCTTGAGCTTCGTTAGTGCCTGACTGAAATAAGCTCTCAGCTCCTGCAGCGTGGTTCCGCCGCCCCGATTTGCAGTCGCCTTTTTCCAAGGGGCGCTGCCGGTTCGTTCAAGGACATTGTCTTGAGTGTAGAGGTCGATACTGGAGGTTAAGTCCTCCGGAGCGCGAATTCCGTTCAAGATCATGGTCGCGCTGGCAATCGAGCACGCGCTACCTGTTTTTTGTTGAGCGTAGTGGGGAATCAAGGCCCAGAAGTCAGGGGCTAGATTTTTTCTGAGATAATCGTGATGGTTATAAAGACGAAAGGTGCCCGTGCCGTACTTGGGAAGGGTTTGTGTTTCTGGGTAAGCGCTTGAATCAAAGCTTAACGTGAGCAGGGTCAGTAGGAGAATCCAAGGATTTCGCATGGCGTGCATGATGAAAGGATTCTGCAGCCAGTGGCGCCGCATCCGCAAGCAAACAAAACGTCCAGGAGAGTCTCTTCAGCCCTCAACATGATAGGGATGTCCCGCCAAAGAGCTGGAAGCTCGAAAAATCTGCTCGTAAAGCACCACTCGCGCGAGCTCGTGCGGCATCGTCTGGGGACCAAGCGAGAGAAGGCCTCGCGCCTGTCGTTTGAGCTCCGGCGAGAACCCTAAAGAGCTTCCTAGTGCAAGTGTCACTGTCACCAAGCCATCTCGACGCCAGCCTGCGATCAGAGTCGACCACTCTTCGGTTCGAAGCGATTTTCCAGCTTCATCCAAAAGATACAGGGCACTTCGTTCGTTTCCTTTGATCGATTCGAGGAGGATCTGAGCCTCTTTTTTTTGTACCTGGCTGCGTGAAGAAGGGCTTTTATCGGGCACCGACAGGGGCTTGAGCTCACGCTCGGTGAGGTCGATGAATTTTGAGGCCAGTTTTAAATAGTGGTCTGCCGCTTCGCGCAGACCCGGTCCACGGAGTTTGCCAAATGCGGTGAGCTCAACGCGCACAGAAGGTCCGTTCTCGATCGTCTTGGCGCACGGTCATTTTAGTTGAGTGATTGGCCAGCCGCTCCGTAAAGTTCGGGTGGAACGGCCACGCGCGGAGCATCGGCCCAGAGATTCTCGAGATCATAATAATCTCGAAGAGCGTCTTGAAAAATGTGAACCACGACGTCACCAAAATCCATCAACACCCAGCGGCCGTCTGAGAAGCCTTCGAAATTGATGACCTCAGCCCCCTGACTTTCTAAATGTTGTTCCACTGAGCTGGCAATCGCCTGCACCTGTCGATCAGACATCCCGCTACAAATCACGAAGTAATCGGTGAAGCCCGAGAGTTTGGTCAGATCGAGGATCTTAATATTCTCTGCCTTTTTCTCGAGAGCAGCGCGAGCACATTCGAGAGCACGTGCCTTCGAGGCGTCGGGCGACAAGGCCTTACGCGTTGAGGTCGAACTCGAGGGGGAGGTGGAAGATGTAGGTTTAGACGTCATGCTTTCCGGTACCATACAGAGATTTCTCCATCAAATAGTCGAGAACTGAGGGGGCTAATAACCCGTGTTGGATCAGTTCGCGTGGGGGGGCCTTTCGGGCTAGTTTTTCACGAATGGCAGTCGAAGACAGGGCAGGGGCCTCGGTTTCGACTAAAACCAGGTGCTTTTCTGATGAGTCTCGAACCAGGCGGGGGGCAATGATCCACTGGTTGGGGCCAGTGAGGTCTCGTTTGATGAGGCCCGAGAGCTCTAAGCGCGCGCATTGGGCCTGGGTCTCGTCCTGAGTATGGCCGGGGCTTCCTTTTCGATGCAGAACAATCCAGTGACATCGCCCCAAAACTTCAGGAAATTGACTCCATTTCTCGAGGCTTAAGAACTGATCTGAACCAATGACCCAGGCCATTGGCTCGCCCTGTGCGAGGGGAGTGATCCAATCCAGAACGGCACTGGTGGTGGTTTTTTCAGAAGAATTTCGGTTGTTAGCGCCACGTTCCGATAACGTGATTTCCCAGTCCAGCACCTCGATTTGAGGGCTGGCTCCCGCTCCGGAGCCAAAGGCTCGCTTGGTCATTTCCAATCGGTCTCTCGCAGCGGCGATGCAGTTTTTCCATGGAGGATTTCCCGAGGGCAGGACCCAGACTCGTTTTACCCCGGGATGCTGAAGGAGGCCCTCGGCAGCCACCCGATGCCCTTCATGAGGAGGATCGAAGCTGCCACCAAAGACGGCGCTGATTTGATTCCATCGAAACACAGTTACCGAAGTCCTTCATCGTCAGGCAGCTTGATCGAGGAGGGTTCTTTTCGGCGAGGCGTTTTTTCTGCCTCCCATCCTGCGCGAATTTGCTCAAAAACCGTTTGTAAAAGCTCTGGAATTCCGCGCCCTGAGACGCCCGAAAGGATGTAAGGTTCTTGATCAATGGGGTTCACGCCGCGAATCGAAGCAAGGCGTTGACGGAGCGTGAGACGCGCCTTTTCGATCATCTCAGGGTTACTCTCGAAAAGATCGACCTTATTAATCGCTACAATTTCGGGCTTATGAAGCAGGGCCTCATTAAAGAGGCCTAGCTCTTTTCGAATGGTTTGGTAGCGACCAATGAGCTCATCAACCGCTTCGTCTAGGGCGCTCTCACCGGGCTTGGTCACATCTTCGAGAAATTTGGTTCCGTCGAGCAGGTGAATAAAAACCCGAGTGCGCTCGATATGCTTCAGGAACCGATGGCCAAGGCCCATGCCTCGGTGAGCCCCTTCAATCAGGCCAGGAATGTCGGCCACGACGAAGCTTTGATACTCGGGCATCGACACTACTCCGAGGTTCGGAGTGAGAGTGGTAAACGCGTAATCTGCGATTTTGGGCCGCGCGGCGCTGATTCTGGAAATGAGCGTTGATTTTCCTGCATTCGGAAAGCCCAGGATGGCCGCATCGGCCAATAGCTTCAGTTCGAGCGTGACCTCTTTGAATTCGCCTTCCTCTCCCGGTTGGGCAAATCGAGGGGCTTGAAAAGTCGAGGAGACGAAATGGGCGTTTCCTTTACCCCCACGACCCCCCTTGCAAGCAAGCCACTTTTGGCCTGCTTCGAGAAACTCAACGAGCAGCTCGCCTGAGTCGCTATCTCGAATGAGGGTGCCCACTGGAACCCGAAGCTCGATGTCTTGACCGTCTCGTCCCGATTTATTGCTGCCACTGCCATGCTCGCCGCTCGGAGCCTGGTATTCTCGTTTAAACCGGAAGTCTTGCAGGGTGGTTAGCTGGTCTGAAGCCGTGAGGATCACGTCTCCTCCTGCGCCACCTTCTCCACCGTCAGGGCCTCCGCGAGGTGCAAAGGTTTCTCGGCGAAAGCTGACGCAGCCAGGGCCACCACGACCGGCAGAGAGTTTAATTTTAGCTTCATCGATAAATCTCATGGAGTGCTCCGAGCTCTAGCATGATTGACGCAGTGGGGCATTATTTGTTTTTGTTGTAAAATCAGAAAGTCATGACGACCGGGGGCCAGCTGAAGTCCTGAAGTGCAGAAAATACCGGCAAAAGTGCGAGTGATCGGCCCAAACGATAAGAGCCGACCCGTGATAGGTCGGCTCTGAATCGAGTACTTTTGACTCTTTATTCTGTACGCTAGTCGAAGATCAGGGCGGGCTCCCGCTTTGCAGAGCGGCCTTTGCTCAGCCCTCGGTGGGCTGACCTAACAGGCCGATTAAGCTGCCGGATAAACCGAAATCTTCTTGCGAGTCTTGTCGAACCGCTCAAACTTCACAACGCCGTCAATCAACGAGTAGATCGTGAAGTCGCGACCGAGACCCACATTGCGACCTGCGTGGAACTGGGTGCCCACTTGGCGAACCAAGATTTCACCGGTACGAACTGCCTGGCCACCATAGCGCTTCACTCCGCGCATCTTGGGGTTACTGTCTCGTCCGTTTTTGGAACTCCCACCTGCTTTTTTATGTGCCATGACTTTTTTCCTTTTTTGGGGCTTTCCTCGGGGCCCTGTTTATTAGGCCCCTACTCCCATCAAGCTTTGGTTTTGCTCGTTTTTGCCTTAGCTGCTGCTTTTGGAGCTGCGGCCTTGGTCTTTACGGCAGCCGAAAGACGCTTGCGTGAACCCAGAGTCTTCGGGGTTTTCGCCAAGCCCTTGGCTTTCAACGGGTTAGTGAACTTAGCAAGCTTTGCCTTCTTGTCAGAATCAGAAAGCGTTGCGGTCTCGCCAGCGCCATTCGAAACTCCGGTGATGAGCAGCTGGGTCAACTCTTGTCGGTGACCTTGCGTGCGTCGATATTGCTTCCGGCGCTTCATCTTCACGATGAGCACTTTCTCGCCTCGACCCTGGGCAAGGACTTCTGCTTCTACGGCTGCACCCGAAAGGTAGGGCTTTCCGAGCCATACTTGTGCGCTATCAGCTGCACCCTTGCTCGCGAAAAGAACCTTTTCGAACTTGATCTTGGAGCCTTGGTCGCCATCCAATTTTTCGACCTGAATCAGATCTCCAGGGGCGACACGATACTGTTTTCCACCGGTTTCAATGACTGCGTACATAGGCGTTGCAACTTGCCCGAAGGGGTTTCTGCTGTCAAGCAACAAACCGCTAAAATTTTAAGAGAATTTTTGAAGACCGATCATTCACTGCGAGGCAAATCGCGAAATAGGGTTACTCGGTTTTTTCCGGATTTTTTCGAGTGATACATGGCTTGATCGGCCGCATGAATCACTTCGGAGGGGGTTTGTCCGTCGCCAGGAAACGTTGCGACTCCGATGCTCGTTGAGAGAACGCCCAGGGGTTGGCTCTCGCCATGTTCAAATGGGGTCGCGACGATGATTTTTCGAACGCGTTCGGCAAAGTCTCGTCCCTGTTGGGCGTCGGTTTCGGTGGCCAGAATGACAAATTCTTCGCCCCCATAACGAGCCACCATATCGGTTTCTCGTGAGGTGCCTTTTAGAAGCTGGGCGAGCTCTTTCAACAAGCGGTCTCCGGCCGGATGCCCGTTGCGATCGTTGAAAAATTTGAAGTTGTCGATATCGAAAAACAGCACCGAATAGGGTCGGTTGAAACGCTGGGCGCGGGAATGCTCGTTGTCGATACACTCCTTAAAATGACGGAAGTTGGGAATTTGGGTCATTTCATCGGTAACGGAAAGGTCTTGGAGTTTGCGATTGAGCGCTTGTAGCTCTTCGAGGAAGCGAGTGGCTCGCTGCTCGGCCTCTCGCTGTGCCGTAATGTCGGTAGCGATCAATTGTAACAAGGGGCGCGAGTCATCAGGGTTCTTGTTTTCAAGTTGGCAAAGACCGCAGCGGTAGAGCCGGGTCTGTTCTTCGGCAAGTCCTAGTTCAGTCTCGAACTCTCGAGGATGGTAACGACGGAGGGTCACTCGTACCTGTTGTTCGAAACTGTTTCGCATCGTAGCGGGGATTTTTCCGATAAAGGAGGTGCCGATCAGCTCAGAAGCCGGAGAGCCTAAGGCCTTTTCGACGGAGTCGTTGATTGCAAGAATTTCTAGCGTTTTCCCGTCTAAAAGAAACGCAGGGTCGAGGAGCCGAAGAAAGAGATCGGCATAAGTCGGAACAGACGTCCAATCGATGGGCTTCACAGAGGTCATTTTCCGGTTACCTTGAGAATCCAACGTTGCGCTTTCTGGGCGTCAAGAAGGAGGGTCTCTCGGTTAATCGTACGGACTTTTCCTTTTGAGTACAGCAGTTTTCCATCAACCCAAGTCGACTCGACGTGCTGAGGTTGGCCCGAGTAGACCAACGCAGAGACCACGCGTTCGGGAAGGTCTTTTGGACGAGAGGGCATCGGGGCTAGATTTTCAGGTGAACTCAAGTTCACCAATGCCAGGTCGGCCCTCTTTCCGGGCTCAATCGATCCAATTTGGTCAAACCAGTGAAGTGCAGCTGCGCCTTCTCGGGTTGCCATGTCGAGCGCCTCTTGAGCTCTTAGCGTTCGAGGGCCATTGCCGGGTTTTTGAATCAGCGCTGCCAATCGCATTTCGTTGAATGCGTTCAGTTGGTTATTGCAGGGAGCTCCGTCGGCGCCGAGGGCGACGCGAATTCCTCGCGATCGCATCTCAGGTACCCGCGCGATCCCGGATGCCAGCTTGAGATTCGAGCTGGGACAGTGAACGACATTCGTTCGTGATTTTTTGAGAATTTTCATCTCGTGGGGCTTCAACCAGATGCAGTGAGCAAGCACGAGTCGCTCGTTGGTCAAGCCCAGCTGGTGCAAGTATTCAATGTTCTCACAGTTCACGAGTTTTTTGACGAGCTGAATTTCTTTCAGGTTTTCGCTGGCGTGGGTGTGCACCAGTGCGTTCTGCTCACGTGAAAGCTTCTCGATTTCCTGAAGGAGTGCCTCGGTGCATGAAACGACGAAGCGAGGAGCGTAGGAGACTCGAATGCGATCATTGGCCCGGCCGTTCCATTGCTCGAAAAGTGCTTTTGCCTCGGCGAGCGCTGCCGAGGTGCTCTCGCGAAGCGTCTTCGGAGTCGTCTGCGGATGATCCATGAGGCATTTGCCCACGCTCGCTCGAATTCCTGTTTCGAGCACGGTCTCTAAGATGGCCTCAGTATGGCGAACGGTGCCCATGTCGAGAATGCAGGTGCTTCCTCCTGCTAGCAGTTCGTGAATGCCTAAGAGTGCGCTCGTTTTTAAAGTGAAAGGGGTATGAGCGGCTTCGAAAACCCAAATTCTTTGAGAAAGCCAGTCGAGTAACTCTAAATCATCCGCAAGGTTTCTAAAAAGGGTTTGGCAAAGATGCAGGTGGGCTTGAACAAATCCAGGAATCAAGGCTCTTCCTGTGGCCTCGATCACGCGAGCGCCTGAGCCGATACGTCCAGGAGAACCTCGCCGGACTTCGACGATGGTATCTCCCACGATTCGAACGCTTCCGACGAAAACGTCGCGGCTTGAGTTTTGAGTGACCACCCACGCATTCTGAATCCACGTTTCAGTCTCGAGGGGGCGTTTCTGTGCCGAGCGCGAGCTCTGGTTTTTTTTTAATGAGCGCGAGCTCTGGTTTTTCTCTGACGAGCGCGAGCTCTGGCCTGCTCCTAATGAGCGCGAGCTCATGACCTTTTCGCCTTTTTTCGGCTCAAATGAAGCGGGGTGAACGCGCGTGGAAAAAGAGCCTGAAACGAGAATCGTTCGATCTCGCCCCCGAGATTTGCCGTGTAGAGCTGAGCCTTCGGACCAAACTCCGCAATGACCTGTCGGCACATGCCACAAGGAGGCCATGGGGGTGAGGCATCCGTAACCACGAAAACTTCACGAATTTCGAGATGTCCTTCGCTTACCGCCTTCTGAATTGCGACCCGCTCTGCACAGACCGTAGCGCCGTACGATGAGTTCTCGACGTTGCATCCCCCAAAAATTTCGCCTGTTGAGGTGCGAATCGCTGCGCCGACCTTATGGCCGCTGTAGGGGCTATAAGAAGCCTCACGAAAGCGCTTTGCCACTTCATAAAGAGACTGAAGTCGATCAGGGACTCCTGATTTTTTTTTGCTGCTCAAACGGCGTCTCCCTTCGTGCGGGCTAGTCGTGGAAGCGCTTCTTCGATGAGGCGACAGAGGCGCTCGGTTGCAAGTCGGCCATTCTGAATCACTTCCTCATGGCTGAGTTTTCGACCCGAAAGTCCTGATGCCAGGTTGGTGATGCAGCTCACTCCCGCCACCCTGACACCCAAGTGGTTGGCTGCGATTGCCTCGGGAACAGTCGACATCCCCACTGCATCGGCGCCCAGAACGCGAAGCATGCGCACTTCAGCCGGTGTTTCATAGGTAGGGCCGAGAACTCCGGCGTAAACTCCTCGCGAGGTTACAAGATCGAGGCTTCTTGCCGTCTTCTCAAGAATATCTAAACAAAGCTTACTGTACGGCTCGGTAAGATCCGGAAAACGGGGGCCAAGCTCTGCGATATTGGGTCCGGTGAGGGGGTTGTCGCCCATGAGGTTGAGGTGATCCTCGATCAACATGATATCGCCAGGGCGAAAACGAGTATTCACGCCACCAGCGGCGTTCGTCAGGATTAACGTTTGAATTCCGAGTGCGCTAATGACTCTTGTCGGAAAGACGACGTCTTCCATGGCGTAACCTTCGTAGCGATGGAAACGACCTTTCAAGAAAACTACCGGAATTTCAGCGAGCCTTCCCAAAATGAGTTCGCCAGAGTGGCCCTCGACCGAAGTGCCGTGAAAGTGTGGGATTTCAACGTAAGGAATGGTGACACAATCAGTGGCTCGATCGGCAACACTTCCCAGGCCGGAGCCTAGGACGATTCCTACTTGCGGCACCAGAGAGGATCGCTCTTGAATCGAGCGCACAGATTCTTGGAGGCGTTGAAACAGCCTCGGCTTATGGATCGCCATGAAGGTTCACCAGACTATACGCGGGATGAATCCGGCGTCAAAAAGAACTTTCAGCGGATTTCGGCGTGTACGAGAGGGGGGCTCTTCGGGCGAGTGCCGCTCCATTCGAGCGAGTCACGAAACCAGGTCTCGAGCTCTCGAAGCGGAGCTTTTTCTCGGGCAAAAACAGTAACCAGCGGTTGCCCTGGAGCGACCCGAGTGCCGATTTTGGCGTGAAACCAGAGTCCCACCGAAGGATCAATCGAGTCGGAGGCTTTTTTTCGGCCGCCGCCGAGTTCGACTAAAATTTTTCCAATCATTTCGGTGTCCATCGATTTCAGGAAAGCGGCTTTTTTCGCCGACCAAACCTGCAGAACGGGAGCCTTCGGAAAAAGAGAAAAGTCACGAAGCCAGGACGTTTCTCCTCCTTGCTGCGCGACCATTTCTTCGAACTTCCGCCAAGCGGATCCGTCTTGAAGGCGGGAAATTGCCAAAACGCGCGCTTCCTTGAGCGACTTGGCCTTTTTGCCCAATACCAGCATGTGAGCGCATTGAGTGATGGTGAGCTCTCGCAAGTCGCGTGAATGAAGATCTGCCAGGGGGGGCTTTCGTCCTTGAAGCACTTCAATGCATTCCCAAACCTCGACTTGATTTCCCGCCGAGTATCCTAAAGGTTGGTTCATGTCCGTGATCAGGGCACGAGCAGGAAGGTTCATTTTCTTTGCGACTGAAATCAATGCTTTGGCAAGCGTACGTGCTTGACTCATGGTCTTCATGAAGGCTCCACTGCCCACTTTCACGTCAAGCAGAAGTCCTTGAGCTCCTTCGGCGAGTTTCTTTGAAAGGATCGAGCCACAGATTAAAGGAACGCACGGAACAGTGCCGGTGACATCGCGAAGAGCGTAGAGTTTCTTATCGGCAGGTGCGATTCTTTCAGATTGCCCGATGATCGCACACCCCACTTTTTGAAGAGCTTGAAGGTATTCACTCTCGCGCAAATGAACCCGGAACCCTGAAATCGACTCGAGTTTATCGAGCGTGCCACCACTATGTCCCAGGCCTCTGCCGGCCATCATCGGAACCGTCAGTCCGCAGGCAGCTGCCAGCGGCGCTAGGATCAATGAAACCTTATCGCCAACACCGCCAGTCGAGTGCTTGTCGATTTTAGGTCCCGGGATCACCGACAGATCGGCCCGAT
>JBDLQW010000024.1:0-10659 GCA_039800365.1 Pseudomonadota bacterium | reverse complement strand
GGGATGCGTGACCCGAGGTCCCCCGGAGACGAAAATCATTTTTTCGGTCAAGCCCATCTGCCGGGCACGGTTCATCAGATCCTTCATGTCCCGCATATGAATATTATGTTGGGTAACGACCTTCGAAACCAACACAGCATCTGCTTTTTCTGCAACGGCTCGCTTTAACAGTTCATCATTGAGAACCTGCGCACCTAGGTTTCTAGCATCAAACCACTGGTACCGCTCTAATCCGTAATCACCCGCAAAACCTTTCATATTCATGATCGCATCGATACCCACCGTGTGAGCATCATAGCCTGTACATGCGCCAATCACGACGAGCTTGCGACCGATTCGAGTCTTGATTAACTCATCAATTTCCTCGCGGGACCGCTTCACTGCTTCAACCTTAACCACGTGAATCTGAGTAAAATCGACCGTGTGTTTCAGATTTCCATAGACCACAAAAAGGGCGAACCCTTGAGCCGCTTTCTCCATGGTCGCAACTTTGATTTGGTCGTAGCCCATTTTTTCGCAGAGCTGAATTGCTGCCTCGCGCGCCTCGGGACTAGGCTCAACAGGCAAAGTAAAACAAAGCTGAACTGTGCCGTCGCCCATGATGTCGCCATAGGGCTTCAGCTTCTTAAGATCCACTTTTGCCGTGTTCTGACTCATTTGCGACTCCTCAGAGCAGTTCAAAGAAAGGATTGAGATAATCTTGCGCCCGCATCACTACGCCGTCGCGGCCCTTGCCGCCGTCCTCACGGCGACTGACCTCCGCAAAAGCCCTCTCCTCGATGGCACGGAAGAGCCCTTGACGCTCGATCAACTCAAGATGCCTTACGGTTTCATCAAGAACCTTCTCAGCCCAGCTCTCAATGATCCCGCCTGACCGGTAAGAAACCTCTTTGCCAAGATCCTTGGCACCACTGAAAATATACTTTGCGTTCTTGATACTCATCCAGCGGTCCTGCAAAAGCGGGGTGTGCATCGCTTCGGTGGCCATGCCCAATAACTGAATCGTCTGCCCAGTCAGCACACCGACAAAATTAAACATCGCATCCATGATGTGGCTGTAGAAAATATCACCACACTTGTGCCGAGTGGGAGGCATGAACTTAATCGGAGCCGAGGGAAAAATATCTCGAGTCATCTGGGCCCTTGCGATCTCGAGCAAAAAGACATTGGGATGCGCAGGATCCATTTCTTGAGCATGCCCCAGTCCCATCAAGTCCTCAGTCATGTGCGCATGCAACGCAAATCGCTCATTGATAAATTGAGACGCGAGGACCTGATGCCCATTCTCAATAGCATCTGCGGTAGTAAGGTAATTGTCCTCTCCAGTGTGAATCACGATCCGTGAAAGCGCGATAATTCGCCTAGAAAAGTGCTGATCAATCAGCGTCCTCTTCATGTTGATGTCTCGGAATAAAATGCCGTACATCGCATCGTTGAGCAGAAAGTCGAGTCGTTCGATGGCCCCCAATGCTGCGATCTCGGGCATGCAAAGGCCCGAGCAGTAATTGGTCAGACGAATATAGCGCCCCAGGGCTCGACCCTCTTCATCCAGCGCTTGTCGCATGATCCGAAAATTTTCTTGAGTAGCATAGGTTCCGCCGAAACCCTCGGTGGTTGCGCCATGAGGAACATAATCCAAAAGCGACTGTGCCGTACTACGGATAACAGCGATAGCATCGGCACCTGCTTGGGCCGCAGCCTTGGCTTGAATCACATCTTCATAGATGTTTCCTGTAGCGACAATCACATAAAGCAGGGGCCCGTTTCTTCCAGAAGGATCAAACGGATCCTTCAGCTCAGCTCTCAGCGCGTCGCGGCTTTCGCGCGCCTGCACCAAGGCCTCGGTCGCATCACGACAAAGATCATGGGCCCGCTTTTGAATTTCATTCAATGGCGCGCGCTTAAGTTCCTGCAGCTTGATCTTGCGACGAGCTACGCTCGAGGCCAACTCAGGCACCGCCAATCCAGTCTGAATCAACCCATTAACAAACCAATACAAAACACCGCGATCTAGAACTCCTTCGCGATGAAGATCATCGATGATGAGATTCACCTCAGGCACGATCTGACGAGCCTGCTCTACTGCACCATCCACCCCGATTAGACGAAGAGTCGCCCGCTCGATAGCGATCGTTGTATGAGTATCGATCAAAGTCTCAATCGGCGAAGAGATCTTGCGAGCAAGCTCTCGACAATAGCGAATCTTAGCGGAGTCTAAGTTCAGATGTGACACCACGCACCCCCTTCTCAGCCAGTATAGGTTTTCAAGAACAGCTCACGAAGCTCGGGGCTCTCCCTGAGCAGGTCTAACGAGAGATCCGCATGCCCTTGAGTGTAGCCATTTCCAATGCGGAGGTCGATATCTGCCCCCACTCCCTCCGCCCCGAGAGCCGCTCGAGTAAAGCTTGTCGCCATACTGAAGAAATAGACTACGCCTCGAGGACGACAAGACAGAATGCAAGAAAGCTCAGTTTCCGGAATGTTAGCAACGTTGATCACCAAATCCGCCATTTTTCCGTCGGTAACGGCTCGCACTCGATCCATCACGCGGGTAGAGACTCGAGCATCGATCTGAATCACCTCATCCACGAAGGATAGCGATTTTAAACGCTCGATTGCGGCATCAGAGTAGTCGACCGCGATGGTCTTTACGCCGGCCTTCTTTTTGGCCTCATAAAGGCAAAGCACTCCTGACTTACCTCCACCACCGATCACCAACACGGTGTCATGAGGCTGAACCAGCTGACGAGTTTGTGCAGGAGCTCCCGCAACATCAAGCACTGCTAGAGCGACTGACTCGGGAAGATCTGAGGGTAACCGGGCAAAAAGGCCCGAGCCAAAAAGAATCGCATGACCCTCAATATCCACTCGATCGATCTTGGGGTGAATTTTTCGGACCCGGCGAATCTCCAGCGGCGTTAGCGACAAAGATACCAGCGTCGCGATTCGATCACCAACCGCTACGGGCTTCTCTAAAACAGGAAAACGCGGGCCAACCGCGCTCACCCTGCCAATGAGCATTCCTCCAGAGCCGGTCACAGGATTATGGTGTTTTCCGCGCTGGCGAACGAGCTCAAGAATATGCTGCTCTATTCGATCTAAATCGCCCGAACAGGCTTCCGAGATCTGATGAAAGCTTGCCGAATCAATATTCAGACTTTCTACTTTGATTAGAAGTTCGTCTTCTGCAATCGGCAAACTTGAATCCAGTTTCAATGCCTGCTGCGGAAGCACCCCTTCGCGCTCTCCCACCACGCGTTGAAGTCCTAGAAAATCGGCTGGACGAAACATTCCTTGAATTCCTCCGTGAGGTCTTACTTGAGCCCGCAAGCCTGTCTAAACTTTCGACAGTACCTTGCCCAGTAGGCATCCCTCGAGAAATCTGAGCTCGGCTCGAATTCTCAAGCGAGCTCAAAACCCGACAAGGACCCCTGTAGAGATACCTGAAAATACAGAGCTTTTCATCCAGTCTCTTACTAAGCTCCCGATCGAGTTTCCAAGCCGAATTCCCCCCTCTTTCTGGCCCACTGCTTGCTGAACCACTCCATGAGAAAGCAAAAGAGGAGAGAACCCATGAGCGTCTTCAAGCAAGGTTTTAGCGCCAGCTTAGTAATCTTCGGACTCACACTTCCGCTTGCGGTAGGTGCTGCCGAAAAAAGGGCACGAGCCCTATCTCGAGAGACTTCCGCAGAGGCTACAGAAACACCGGATGATGAGACATCAAAGGTCTCAACTAGCCACGAAGAACTGCCTCAAGACCCGCATGATCTCAGTTATTCTGAGGCCAGACGACTTTTTGTGGATTTTGGTGTCGACGTCGATGAAGAAACCTCCACGGTTCGGGTCAAAGGCTTTTTCTACAAAGCCTGCGCAGAGCATTTCTCGATCGCCGTAAAACGCGCACCAAAAAAAGGAAGGGCCGACTTTATGATCCAGGATCACGGCGCCCTCTCGTCCTGCATTCAGGAGCAACGAAAGAAATACCCCGGGGCACGTCCAGGATCAAAAGTCTTCGGTCGCCTCTCCGACCTTACGGAAGCGAAAATTCAAGCCGAGGGTCAGGATCTGGAGGTAGGGTTTGGATGGGAAGACACCAGCGTTGACCCCCCGAAAGTGAAGGTCCTCAGTTTTGATCCCCCCATCCGCTTCACTTCGAAGCTCAGCCGAGAGCGCCAAGAAAAGCAGGAAGCAGAAGGTGCGTTAAACGAGCAGCTCGAGCAATGCGAAAACGTCGCAAAATCCTCACGCGGAACAGAACAGAAGGAGCTTGAGGCACTCTCAGCAATCAACATCCTCCTTCGCCAGGGACAAGTGGATGAAGCCGAGGCCGACACCCTCCGCCAGTCAATTGCTAGCGATCAGCTAAAGCGCCTACGCGCTCAAGCTCTCAAAGCCACTGCTGAGGACATTGCCTCGATTGACGATCAACTGAGCGCCTGGATTTCCAAGAATGCTAGCGCAGACCAAAAGCTCGTCGACTCGCTAACGCAATTGCGCATGGACACGGCCGAGCGAGTTTCGATTCAGAATCTCGAGTCAGTCGAAGCAAGCGAGACCGCTCTCAACATCCTTCACGACATCGTCGAGGCCTCTGATGCGTCACCAGCAAAAAAGGCCCTTGCCGAGGGCCGGATTCTGCCAATGAAAGGCAATGTGGTTGCCGGACAGATTGCGGGATCGGCGATTGCTCTGGTTTCTGAAGGAAATTTGGCAGCGCAAGAATTCCAAGTTCGCCACGCGCTTTCGATGCAGGCGGAATTTCAGGAGCACATTCAGTCTTTAGGAATCGAGCGCAATCAAGCATGCCAATTGGTAAGCCAGAGCCGGGGCCGTAATCGCGAAGCACTCACTCGTTGTCAAAAGGCACAGACCGCTTTAGCTAGCGAGCCCGAGCGAATTCTCGGAGCAGCAACCTCTCTGGTGATGAAGACCCTCTCAGAGATGGCTCCGCGCCAGCCCGCCGCTCCAGCAGCGACGCCACCAGCGGGCGCCCCCGGTCAAACACCGATGCAACAACCGGGTGTGAATCACGGGGGAGTACCTGGAGGGAACCAACTGCCTTACCCTTATCGACGACGATAAGCTCTAAGTCAGGCTGTTCATTGACTCACCAGAAACCGGAATGGGAAACCGTTCCGGTTTCTTTTTTGTTTGACGATAGTCAGGACGCTCGCTAGTTCTTTGCGTGTTGCTGATTCGCTCGGCAGAGCATGCTCACCCAAGAGTTGAGTTTCAACTCCGGGATAGAGAGCTGCCGATGAGCTGAGCGACCGTTTTTACTCAATAGGGGGTGTTTCAATGGCAACAGGTTTGGTGAAGTGGTTCAATGACAGCAAAGGATTTGGATTCATCCAGGCAGAAGGTGGCGAACGCGATGTGTTCGTTCATTACACTGCAATCACTGGCGACGGATTCAAGACGTTGGCCGAAGGTGAGCGCGTCAATTTCGAATTGATTGATGGACCCAAAGGTCCTCAAGCTTCGAACGTCGTTAAAGCGAACTAAGACTCGCTGTCATCGATCCAGACCTGAATCAGGTTTGAAAAGGGATGCCTCGGAAGGGGCATCCCTTTTTGTTTTAGATGTCCTTCAATGTCCCGTTCTCGACCGCGACAACGGGAACAGTACTGTAAAGAGCTGACATCAGCCCTCCCGGAAAATGGTTGCCGCTCTTTTTCAGTCCGATTGCTGGGAATTGCCACAAAAGATCTGTCGTCGGACGGTTTCTCACTAAAGTGCCGACATCCCATTCCTGAAGACATTTCTGAAAGATACCATCTGATTTCGTCAAGACGCTCCCAATCAGGCCATACTGAGTCTCATTAGCCTGAGCGATCGCCTCTTCTAAATCAGCAACCCCTAGAACAGCGACCGCTGGAGCAAAAAGCTCGGTCTGCTGAAAGACACTTTTTTTGGTTCCCACCAGGCTAGGATTCGGAAAGCACGCGATTGTGGGAGTGACATAGTAACCGCGTTTAGGGAGTTCGAGCGCCTTCCCGCGCATTACTAAATCCGCTCCCTCTCGAGCGGCAATACCAAGAAATTTCATGTAACGATCAACAGCGGAAGAATCAATCAGAGGCCCCATAAATGCGCCCTCTGACCAGTGTCCAATTCGAAAGGCTTTTGCCTTCTGATGCAGAAGCTCGGTAAACTCATCAACCACTGCTCGGTGAACCAGAACCCGACTTGTGGCATGGCTGCGCTGACCCGACCACGAATAGGCTGACCTCAGAACCGTATCTACGGCGAAATCAAGGTCGGTATCGTCCCACACTAAGGCGGCATTTTTGCCACCCATCTGAAGAGCGACGACTTTAGAGGGCTGCTGCAAAGTATCCTGCTTGATACGAATACCCACTTCGCTTGAGCCCAGGAAAAAAACCCCCGAAACCTGGGAATGAATCGCCAAGCGTCGTCCCACTTCACGCTCACCTTGAAGGCATCCAAAAACTCCCGGAGGAATTCCTGCCGCATCAAAACATTCAGCCAAAGCTTGCGACACAGCTGGCGTTTTTTCTGAAGGCTTCCAAATCACCACATTGCCAGAAAGCAATGCAGGAAAAAGCTGCGAAAAAGGCCCATAAGCAGGAAGATCAAATGAACTGATCAGCGCCACCACTCCGATAGGTCGGTCATGGTAGCCCAGGGCCCCATTGAGCTCGCTTGACTGTTTTCCGTTAGACAATACCGACGACCAAGACATCGGACTTTTGAAACCATGCTCTCCGTAAGCCAATAAGGCTGCTATTTCTCGGCGCGCTTCATCGGTCGTCTGCCCGGCCTCAACACTAAGCAACTCGATTAGGGACTTCTCTCGGCCGGAGATCTGTTCAAGCACTCGGCGCAAGACCTCAAGCCGCTGCTGAACACCCAGATCCCTCCACGAGCGCTGAGCCTTGTGCGCGAAAAAAACGGCTTCATCAACTGAAGTAAAAGAATATTCTACTGTGCCCAGCAGGCAATCGAGATCGCCAGGGCTTCGCGCCTCCCAAGTTCCACTTCGGTCTCGAGAAGCAACCACCGTAAATTTACCGCCGAGGTAATTACCACGAAACATCAGTGCTCCTTCAGTAATAAGGCATGAACGCCACCGACGCGTTCGCCTGCACTCGCAGAGTTTGTAAAACCACGTTAGCAGCGGAACCTGAAGGGTCGACGAGAAAAAGCTCTCCTTGTCGAAGCACCGCATTCACTGACATCGCTCGAAAGGATCCCTGCTCGTCACTCAAAGGAGTCATCAGGCCTGCCTCAACGACCTCGCCAGCTGAGGCTTCAGTAACTCCTCCGAAACGAAGCTTTCGAGTCTTCTGGACAGGCTCAAGCTCATCTCGCTTAGCCCAGAGATGAGGCCCTCCATCAAAGGGATCAACCTGATTTCGATAACGAAAACCAATCTTATTGAGCATGTGCAAGACGGGCTCGGTATCTTTTCCTACCTTGCCAATCGAGGTTCGAGCCTCGGGAGGAAGAAATGTCGTATAAATCTTGCCCGCCGGAAAAAGCGAAAAGATAAACTCTTTGTCCTGCTGACAAAGGCGGTCGGCCTCCCAGTAATCCATACTGGTGAAACGACGCCCGATCGCTTCCCAAAGCGGGCTTTGACCCTTTTTATTCAAAGGCGGAAGAAGCTCTGCCAAAAGGTTCCGCTTGAAGCGCTCCCGATTTAAAGCCAGAAACAAAAATCTCACGAATGAGATTTGTCGACCTAAACGAGCCTCAGAATTTCGAAACATCGGATCAATGACCAAACCACCAATTTCCGATGGGCCGTTGGTGTCATAACGAAGCTTCAAAGTCCCGTGAATGAATCCGGTTCCGATCGACTTAGAATATTTTTCCTCGTGACCCACCTCAAAATAAAAATGGGGCTCATCGACGGTGCCGTGCTGCGCGGCGATCATCGAAGTGCCGATTACCTGCCCACTAGTGAGGTCCTCAGCAACAAACACATATTTCGAGTCATCGACCTTAGCGCCAGCCTTCGGAGAGCCTCGAAATGACCGGGCTGAGCGCTGAATCTTCTCCATCAAGAAGTCTCGATCATTCTGGAGGTTAATGAACCCTGGAATTTGCGCCAGCCTTTCGAGCGCATCGAGATCACGCTCTTGGATTTCTCGTAGCAAGATCACAGGCACACCCTTTCAATCAGCCGCTCGTAAAACCTCACAGCACCCTCGAGCTCGGTCAAAGAATTGCGCTCATTAGGTGCATGCACGTTTCCTGCGGCACGCCCCGGCCCAAAGACTACAGCCTCATAACCCCCTTGAAAATAGTGGGCCGCCTCACTGGCGATCGACCCGCGGTCTTTAGGAGCATCTGCGGTTGACCAGCCCAGCTCACCCACCACTTGCTCACAATGCTGCGCCAACGCCTGATCATCCGTCATCGACAGAGCGGGGTTCAGCCGATCGCGATGAACCAAAAAATTTAAAGCAGGATAATGAACCGATAACGCCTTGAGTGCTGATTTCAGCTGAGACTCAAGGTCTTCGATGCTCACCTCTGGAATCAGGTGCGCATTAAACCACAAATCAATGGAACCAGGCCGCTCAACCATGCGCTCGAGGTTTAATGTTGAAATAGGGGGCTCAAACTCGGAGTTTCGCTTCTCGGCAAGGTCTTCTGAGAGGAAACCCAAGCTGGCCACGACATCGCAAATTGCCGGAAAAAGCGGGTCGGGAAAAAACTGAACACCCGCATCAGCAAACCCCTCAGTGATAGCACTCAGTTGATTTTCTCGGTGAACTCGACGGCGGTAATCCTCAAAGTAAAGCTTGAAGTCCTCGAGCTGATGCGAGGTCAAGAACAGCCTTGCTTGCGCGCGGTCGGCAACCATATCGCCCGGATGTCCGCCTGAGAACCCTGTAAATCGGAAATCAAAGCCGGCATCTTGCGCGCCTTTAAGAAACTCTAAAAGCTGTAAAATCGCATTCTCTCCGAGCTCAGGAAATGCGGCGTGACCTTGGCGGCCGAAGGCCTCAATGATCACTTGACGATTAAACCCTCGGGCATCGCGCGTGACTCGATGATAGGCGATCGAAACCCTTAACGTCGCTTCACATTTGTGGCGATAGACAGGAGCAAGATTCGAAGCTCCACCAACCAACACATACCGAGGGTTCAACGCCATTGATTTCATCAGGTACTTGGCGCCAAACATGCCGAGCTTCTCGCCACACGTTCCCACCAGATAGATGGGCATCTTCAGTTTCTTTTCTCGATACTTCTCGATGGCATGAAGCTTACACAAAAAGTCGAGCTTGCCCTGAGCAGCGCCCAATCCGTAAACCCATCCGTCACGGAAATGGGGCTCCATCGGCTTGCCAGCACATTCGGTCCACGCAGGAAAGAGCCCGGGCACGGACGTATCAAGATGCGAAAGCAACAGAAGTCCTTTACGAGTTTTACGGTCCACCAAAGGATCGCCCGAAATTCCAATCACGTTGAATTGTCGCTTCGAGACGTCCTCTAAAGAGTGCGTCACCTGCTGAAGCTGTACTTTCATCCCGCGCGCACGCATGAGGCCGGCCGCGTAATTCGCAACCTCTTCGTTACCCTCGTGCGTAATGGCCGGCAGCGAGAGAATTTTTTTGGCTTCTTCAACAAATGGCCGCATCATGTAGCCCCCCAAGCTAAATCCGAATTCTTTCGCGATATCATCGGCTTATTTTTGTTGCAAGAAGCCCCCAGCAATCGCCATACTTCATCCGTTATGGCGGACACCCCTAACGATTTGATTCGCCAAGCGGTCTTAAAGGCGCGCGAGGGCCATCCTCAGGAGGCTTTGGAGTTTCTTCTTTCACAAACTCCACCGGCCAGCTCAGATCTTGCGACTCTTTACCACTACACGGTTGGCCAGCTTCTTTTGGGTGAAGGCCGAGCGCGTGAGGCTTTTGCACACCTCGATATCGCGGCTTTTCGTGATCCCTCGAAAGTGGCCATTTCGGATGCGCGCAACGTGGCGCAATCCTCCATTGAAAAAGAAGGGGGCCTTGCGACCCTAAACCAAGCCTCTAGCCCCTTAGAGCAGCTCACCAACAACCCGTTTTACCTTCCCCTCGAGGCACTACTAGCTGTTCTCGCAGTGGCTATTGCAGCTCGTTGTTACCGAAAGGGCTTAACTCCCGCCAAAAAACGGCAAGCCCTGGTTAGCGCGGTCGTGGTCTGGGGGCTTGCAGCTACGAGTGTTATTGCCCACTACTTGGGATCGCGATTCAGCCGCGGTCGAACTGCAACCACTCTGGTTCTGAGAAGCGGGCCGTCAGAAGATTTCTTAGAACTTCAGAAAGTTGCCGCGGGGACTGAGGTGCGAGTTCTTGAGTCCCGGGGAAATTGGATTCGTGTCCGCATCAGCCCCTCGGTGACGGGCTGGGTACCCCCTTCCAACGTGTTGCTCTTCAACCCTCCATCGACTAGAGCAGAACCATGACCTCGAGGCTTCATTGGATCTTTTCTCTGGTTCTTTTTTCAGCAATCAGTTTGAGCGCATGCTCGAGCATCGAGGTTCAGCAGGATGACCCCGCCCAGCTTTTTAAGTTGGCAGAAGAAGAAATTAAGAACGAGCACTATATCTTAGCAACTGAGCGCCTGAAAACGATTCGCAATCGGTTTCCGTACTCTCAGCAGGCTCCTTTGGCCCAGGTTCGCTTGGCAGAC
>JBDLQW010000023.1:0-10990 GCA_039800365.1 Pseudomonadota bacterium | reverse complement strand
CTCACAGGCTTTCGTGGGAGCACAGGCAGGGCCTCATTATCCCGCGCCGATGGTCGCGATCGAGACCATTGAAAAAGGTGCAAAGCTCCTCCGCGACGAAGCCCTCCGGCTTGAGACTCAGAATTTTGTGAAGATCACGCGCACTCCGCAGGCCTCGGCGCTGGTCGGAGTTTTTTTAGCTGATCAATTGGTAAAACGGCAGGCTAAGAAGTTCCAGAAATCAGCGCACGACGTGAAGTCTGCCGCAGTTCTTGGCGCGGGCATCATGGGGGGCGGTATCGCCTATCAGTCGGCCTCTTCGAAGATTCCAGTGGTGATGAAGGACATTCGTGAGGAAGCGCTGGCCATTGGAATGAAAGAAGCTTCGAAGCTGCTAGAAAAGCAGCTTGAAAAGGGCAAAATCACGGCAGCCAAAATGGGAGAAACTTTGGCGCGGATTCGTCCTTCGCTATCGATGGGTGAGGTTGCCGGAACAGACATCGTGGTTGAGGCCGTGGTTGAGAACGAAAAAGTGAAGTCTCAGGTCTTGGCTGAAGTCGAAGGTCTGATTCGCCCTGATGCCGTTTTGACCAGTAATACGTCGACGATCTCGATCTCGCGTTTAGCTCAGGGCTTGAAGCGGCCTGAGAACTTCTGCGGCATGCATTTTTTCAACCCCGTGCATCGAATGCCTTTGGTCGAAATCATTCGGGGAGAAAAGAGCAGTGAAAAAGCAGTTGCGACGGCGGTGGCCTACGCCACGAGCATGGGCAAAACGGCAATCGTGGTGAAGGATTGCCCCGGTTTCTTAGTCAATCGCGTTCTTTTTCCGTACTTCGGAGGATTTAGCGGCTTGATCCGCGACGGCGTAGATTTCGCGCGAGTTGACTCGCTCTTGGAGCGTTTCGGATGGCCTATGGGCCCTGCGTATTTGCTGGATGTTGTTGGAATCGATACGGCAGCTCACGCAGAAGCCGTGATGGCGGAAGGGTTTCCGGATCGGATGAAGCCTGCTTACAAGAACATCGTTTCGATCATGTATGAGGCCAAACGCTTCGGACAAAAAAATGGAAAGGGCTTTTACACCTACACTCAGGACCCCAAGGGGCGTCCGAAGAAAGAAATCGATCGCGCCGTTGATGAGTGGATTCAAATGGCCGTGTCCGAGCGTCGTGAAGTCAGCGATCAAGAGATCGTTGAGCGCATGATGCTTCCGATGATCTTCGAGAGTTCGCGCTGCTTAGAGGAGGGCATCGTTGAGACCGCCATGGAGCTGGACCTCGCGCTTCTTTACGGTCTGGGGTTTCCTCCGTTTCGAGGGGGCGTGCTTCGTTATGCCGATTCGATTGGGCCAGCGAAGCTCATTGAAATGGGAGAGCGTTACTCAGGGCGGCTCGGCAAGATGTACGAGCCCACGGCTCAAATTCGCCAAATGGCGCAGAAAAATTCTGGATTTTACCCCGTTTAAGGAGACAGCTCATGGCTACTACCTCTTTGTCTTTTCAAGATCGCGATGCCGTAGTGATCGATGCGATTCGAACCCCTATGGGCCGGTCTAAGGGAGGAATGTTTCGCAATACCCGGGCCGAGGATCTCTCGGCGCACGTCATGCGAGGCATTCTGGCGCGAAACCCGAAAATCGATTCAGGAACATTAGATGACATCATTTGGGGCTGCGTGCAGCAGACCCTCGAGCAAGCTTTTAATATCGGGCGTTTTGCACAGCTCTTGGCAGGAATTCCCAAACACGTCAGTGCGCAAACGGTGAACCGTTTATGCGGATCCTCGATGACGGCCATTCATGCTGCCGTGGCGAATATTCGCGCGGGCGAGGGAGACGTCTATTTGGTTGGAGGAATTGAGCACATGGGCCACGTACCCATGATGCACGGAGTGGATTTTAATCCGCACCTGAATCAGTTCATGGCCAAAGGGGGCGGTAATATGGGGCTCACTGCAGAGCTCTTGGCCCGAATGCACGGAATCGATCGTCGCCAGCAAGACGAGTTCGCTTACCGCTCACATAAAAATGCTCATGAGGCCACGGTTCAAGGCAGATTCAAGAGCGAGATTCTTCCGACCATGGGGCATGACGATGAGGGTGCTCCGCGTCTGTTTGATCATGATGAAGTGATTCGCCCCGAAACGAGCATCGAGGGGCTGTCGGCATTGAAGCCCGTCTTCGATCCGAAAAATGGTACGGTTACCGCGGGAAATGCATCGGCGATCAGCGACGGTGCTTCGGCCCTCTTGATCGTAAGCGGGGCGCGTGCGCGCTCCTTGGGGCTTTCGCCCATCGCTAAGGTGCGCTCGATGGCTGCCTCGGGCTGTGACCCAGCGATCATGGGTTATGGTCCGGTGCCTGCTGTTCAAAAAGCACTTCAGCGAGCAAGCCTGGCGGGAGGCGACATCGACCTCTATGAATTGAACGAGGCTTTTGCTGCGCAGTCCTTGCCGGTGGTGAAGGACCTGGGTTTAATGGCCGTTGCCGAGAAGAAAGTGAACGTGAATGGCGGAGCGATTGCCTTAGGTCATCCTCTGGGTTGCTCGGGAGCTCGAATCAGCACCACGCTTTTGCATTTGATGCGGGGTCAAGGGGCTCGTTTGGGAGTTTCGACCATGTGTATCGGTATGGGGCAAGGTGTTGCGACGGTCTTCGAGGGGCTGTCGTAAGACTAATGCCTTTCAGGCCTCGTGAGACAAAAGCTCGCGAGCTGGAATGCCCAGGGCCGAAAGAAGTTCTGCAAAGTCTCGGGGCAGGGGGGCTCGAACCCGTACTCTTCGTCGGGTTTCAGGATGCGGGAACTCGAGCTGCCACGCGTGCAGGGCAAGGCGCTTCATCTCCCACGTGCGTTGCGACTTTTTGTTCCAGGCGAAGTCGCCGTAGAGATCGTCTCCCAACAAGGGATGTTGGCGCGAATTAAACTGAACCCGAATCTGATGAGTTTTTCCTGTCATGAGCCGGATTTCGACAAGCGAAACCCGATGGGTTTGAAGGTAGACGATTCGCCGAAATCGTAATTCGGCATTGGGAGGGTGGCCGCGAAGAATCACGCTTCGGGCCTTGGTGCCATCTCGTTTGAGCGCCAAGTGGTCTGTCCAGATGCCCTTATTTCCCGGATCGCCTCGAACAACGGCGAGGTAAGTTTTGTCGACTTTGCCTTGCTCGAAATGCTCTCGAAAGAGCCGGGCTGTTTTCTCGTCTCGAGCCGCAAGCAGGGCGCCAGAGGTGTCTTGGTCTAAACGGTGTAAAAGCCAAATCGGGCCCTCATCTGTCGAGAAAACTTTGGTTTCGAAGTCATAGGCTCCCCAAAAGGCTCCGCGATTGCTTGAGGTGAGGCGACCCGAGTTCGGATGCGAGAGAAGGCCTGCCGGCTTATTCAGCACAATGAGCTGGGATTGATCAAAAAGGACGGGGCAGTCAGTGATCATGGATGACCAGAGTTTAGCGGAAAATTCGTCTAATAGGGAGCGCTCTTGCGAAGGTGTTTCCTGGGGTTGCCTCGCTGAAGCGCTCGTGTTCTAGTTGCCCTGTCATGCGCGAGAAACTCCTTCCCCCCGAATACATTCGTACGCTGCAACCCTACGTGCCCGGTAAGCCCATCGAAGAAACTCAGCGAGAGTATGGCTTGAAGCGCGTTGTGAAGTTGGCTTCCAACGAAAATCCGCTTGGCCCCAGCCCTCGGGCGATTCAAGCAGCTCGGAAGGCGCTTCGTGAGCAGCACCGGTATCCCGATGCTGGTGCGTACGAGCTCAGAATGGCGTTATCGCGGTACCTCTCGACGCGCGATCGGGCCATCAGTCCTCAAGAGCTTTTGCTGGGTAATGGCTCGAACGAGCTCATTGACTTGTTAATTCGAACCTATTCGGTTCCTGGTGATCAAATCGCTACCTCAAAGGCAGCTTTTGTTGCTTATCGGGTTTGTGCGCAGGCACACGGAGTGGACGTGGTCGAGTCGCCCTTGACCCCTGACCTTCGTTTTGATCTTTCGGCGTTAGCGTTGCTGGTGCGTCAAAACGCACGGGTGCGACTGGTGTTCATCGCCAATCCGAATAATCCCACGGGCACTCACAATACCGAGGCGGAGCTCCGGGAGTTTTTACGCGAGATTCAGTCGATTCAAGACCGAGAGGTTCTCTGCGTTTTAGATTACGCGTATTGGGAGTACGTCACCAAGCGTGGGGGCAATGGAGTTCCTGATCCGATGGCGCTTCAGGCTGAGTTTCGCAATGTGGTGGTGCTGAGAACGTTTTCGAAAGTTTATGGATTGGCGGGATTTCGCCTCGGTTATGCCGTTGGAGATGCTGCGCTGTTTTCGTATTGCGAGCGAATTCGAATGCCTTTTAATTTGAGTGCTCCAGCCATGGCAGCAGCCCAGGCAGCACTTCAAGACCGAGCATTTGTGCGTCGTTCGGTTCGCGAGAATCAGCGAGGCATGCGCTATTGGCAGGCCGAGCTTGAGTCTTTGGGAATTCCCTTTTGGCCCAGTCAGGGAAATTTTCTTTTGGTAAATGTTGCTCAAGGGCTGGCAATGAAGGGTGTCGAAGTTTTTCAGGAATGTTTGAAAAAGGGCGTGATTTTCAGGCCCGTTGCGAACTATGGACTTCATGATGCCTTGAGGATTTCGATTGGAACCATGGCAGAGAATCGGTTTGCCGTTCGTGCGCTTCGAGCGCTCGTTCGGGAGCGCAAAAAGCCGATCACATGAGGGATGCTGACGTGAATCGAGGTGATGTTTTGAAAATTCCCAAGCTGGGCCCTGTCATTGCTTTGGATGGTCCGGCGGGAACGGGGAAGAGCTCAGCCACTCGACTTCTATCGGAGCGTTTGGGGTTTGTTCATATCGATACGGGGGCTCTGTATCGAGCATTGGCCTATTTGTTGCGCACTCGGGGCCAATGGCGAAACGGAGAGAGTGAGGCTGAGCGGGAAGCGGCCGGCGCGCTGGCTCGTGAAATTCATCTCGAGTTTCGTTTTCATCCTGAGCTGAGCCCAAAAAATCGGGTTTTTGCTAACGGGCAGGATTTAACCTTATTGATTCGCACTCCCGAAAACTCGCTTGCGGCTTCCGGAGTCGCCTCGGTTCCCGAAGTTCGCGCGGCTCTGCTTGGGTTGCAGCGGCGGCTGGGGTGTCAGGGGAGAGCGATTTTAGAGGGCCGAGATATCGGAACCGTGGTGTTTCCTGATGCGGATGTGAAATTTTTTCTGACGGCTAGCGCCGAGGAGCGGGCAAGGCGTCGTCTTGAAGAGCTTCAAGCCAGTGGAACCGAGGTGCCTAGTTTCGAGACTCTCCGGGCGCAAATCATCGCGCGTGACGCCGCAGACGCGGGACGCGCGGTTGCGCCACTCAAGCAGGCTGAGGACGCCATTTTGGTCGACACGACAACGATGAGTTTAGAGCAAGTGGTGAATCTTTTGGCTGAAAACGTGCAAGCTCGAATCGGGCTGTCTTGAGAGAGGCCCCATGAGTGTCTCGGTTGCTGATCGCGAGTCTCTGATCGTTCCAGCGTTGGTGTTACCTTCACGAGCGCGGATTTTAGTGATTCGTCCCGACCGTCTTGGAGATGTGGTTCTTTCCACGCCCGTTCTGGAAGTGTTGCGACGGTTTTTTCCTAAGGCCACCCTGCATGTTTTGGCTCAGCCCCGAGTAGCGCCGATCTTGCGAGGGCTGGGCAGTGTGGATCGCGTGATTGAAGTCGATCTTGAGGGCAAGCACTCGGGATGGCGGGGGTTCTGGAGGCTCGTTCGAGAGTTTCGGGAGGGGTCGTATGATCTGGCCTTGGTGCTTCAGGCACCGAGCCGAATCGCGATCGCGCTTGCCATGGCACGAGTGCCCGTTCGGCTTGGTCCTTACTCAAAATGGTTTTCGTGGATGACCTACACCCACGGGATGCGTCAGCGCCGCTCTCAAGTCGAGATGCATGAGGCCGATTATAATCTTCAACTTCTCAGGCCACTGGGAATCGTGGTGGGATCACGAACGGTAAGAACTCAGGTTGCCATTTCAGAAGAGGCGCGTTTTGAGGTGCTTCAGTGGATGAAGGATCACGCCGTTTCGCGTGAAACGGGTTCTTGGGTTGCGATTCACGCGGGTATGGGTGGAAGCGCCTTGAACTGGCCGGAGGCGCATTACCAGGAGCTCACTCGTCGGTTACTACAGGACGGTGTGGGAGTGATCGTGACGGGGGGGCCTTTAGAACAAGGGCTTTTAGACCGGTTCTCTCAAGTGTTTTCGGGTTCAGCACGGTTCCGTATTTTTGGGGGGAAAGCAGCAAGCGATGTGCAGCGACTGGCAGCTCTTTTTGCCGAGCTGGGCGTTGTCATTGCTCCAAGCACGGGGCCATTACATGTGGCTGTAGCGGTGGGCTGCCGGGTGGTGAGTTTTTATCCACCCATTCGGGTTCAAAGCGCTAAGCGATGGGGCCCCTACGAAACCCAAGAGCACGCCCGGGTTTTTTCTCCTGAAGCGTATTGCACTCAGGATTTTCGATGCGCAGGTCAGGCGTGCGCCGCCTACCCGTGTATGAACGGCATTGCTGTTGATCAGGTGCGAGAAGAAGTTCTCGCGCGAGTTTCTGTAAAAAATCAGACTGACCGGTGATTGGCAGCAGCTTTAGCTCGTTTTCGCGCTTTGCGCTCGCTCGACCAAATCAAATAAGCAGGCAGCGAAACCACTGCAGCTAGGACGCACGTGATTTCTCCCAGAACGGCCAGCTTGCCGAAGCTCACAAATGCCTGATTGCCCGCAATCAGCAGCGAACCGTAGCCAATGATCGTGGTTAAGCTGGCGAGAATCACAGCACCCCCCGTGTTTTTGACGACGGCCGAAATGTTTTTACCACCCTCTTGAATATAGCGCTGAAAGACGTTCACGCCATAATCGACGCCGATTCCAAAGGTGATGGGTAGGGCAATAAAGTTCAAAAAGTTGATCTTAATCCAGAAGCCGAAAATCGCTCCCCCCATCCAAGCCATGCCGATGAAGAGCGAGAATAAGGTGAGTGCGGCGCTCGAAAATTTCCGGAATAAAAAAATCACCAAAAGCACCACGGCAAGCAGCGCAAACACTGTGGCGCGGGGGCCATCATGCTGGATTGCCGAGAGCATGTCGGAAGATACGGGAAGCTGCCCAGCGACTGGGGCTCCGGGTTCAACCGAGTCTGTGACCTCTCTAAGCTCTTCGATGAAACGAATCAGCGCGTTTCCGTTCCACGTTTCATTGGTCATCGGAGGCTCGACCAGAACCAGTTTTCCGATAGCGCCGTTTTTCTCGGTAAACTTCTTCAGAATCAGCGGAGGTAGGTCCTCTTCATGAACCGTGCGAGTCGTCTCGGGAGTCATGAGATCTTTTACTCGGTTTCGGTCTTCCGAATTGAGTTCCTTCAAGACTCTCGGTGTAAAAAGGCCCTGAATCTCTCGGATCACGGCGATTTTTCGGTCTTGATCTTTGGGAACGAAGTCATCAAGAGTTTGTACCGAGGCGATGAGGCTCGTCTTTCGATTCTCTCGGCTAATGGCTTTCAGGCGGCTAGCGACTTCGCGAGTGTGCTCTCGAGAGTCGGGCATGACCACAATCGGGGTCAGGTAGTGCTGGAAAACCTGATCGACGTAGACTGAGTTATGACCTGATCCGCTTTCCATGCTTCTTTTGTCACGCAGCTTAGCCAGGTTGGTTTCGAGGATCTCTGGCGAGGCTTTCATGAGCATCGCTAGTGAGGCGATGGTGAGCAGAAAGGACCCCATCCAAATCTTGGTGGGATGGCGAGAAATCACTCCCGCAAGCCAGCCCCCCAAAAATTCCTTGCGCGCTCTCTCGGGCTTGGCAAGAGGACGCCTTCGATCGATGAGAGTGAGCAAAGCAGGAAGTAACGTGAAGGTGACTAGCCAACACAGAAGCATCCCGATCCAGCCAATGATGCCAAACTGCTTGAAGCCTCGAAATCCCGTCAGGATGAGTGAGCCGTAGGCCAGCCCCGCTGCCAAAGCTGCGGTCCAGGTTCCTGTTGCGGTGCTTTCGATTGCGAGCCGAGTCGATCGTAGGTGGCTACGTCCTAAGCGACGCTCTTCGAGGTAGCGCGCAAGAAGAATGATGCCGAAGTTGATGCCGTTTCCTAAGACGATCGCACCCAAAAAGGCCGAGTTAGCATTCAGATAGCCTACGGCGAAATACGAGACGCCGAAGGTCCAGAGTGTGCCTACGATCAGAGCGACCATCAGAGCCAGGGTGGCTCGAATCGCTCGAAAAAAGACGAGCAAGATGCCAGTGACCAAGATCATCACGACAATCGTTGAAAGCTCGAGGTCGGCGATCAGGGCTGCATGCTCTTCGAGAAGGTTTTGCACTCCGCCCGAGAATAAGAGCTTCATCTCAGGGTCAAAAGCGGAGGGCGTAGCTCGCTCTAAGGCCCGGTCGACTTCTTCTCTGAGGGCATGAGCGGCCTTAACGCCCGAGGCTTTTCCGGGAAGTTGAATCAGAACGACTCGAATCTTCTCGTCTGGCGTCGCGTAGTAGCCTCCGGGAAAGCGTTGATAAGATGCGACCTTGCCGGTGTATTTTTTTTCAAGGTCTCCGAAATCCAGTTGCGGTTCTTGGATCTCACGGCCTGAAAAAATATTGAGAGGGTTATAAAGCTGTTTCTCGTACTGGATGCGGTCTCGGACGTAATCACGGATCGCCTCGAGGTCGCTGAGCTCCATGTAGAGAGGGCGACGAGATCGGAAGAACTCGAGCTCGCGATCGATTTTGTACTCGATTCCTGCCACTCGGTCTCGCGGAGCTTTCGCCAGCTCTCGTGCAAAAGCGTCGACAAACTGGCGTGATTCTTTGGGTTTATTTGAAAGAACGATCACCGCCATGTTTTCGATCGACTCGAGTCGAGAGGTGACTTCGTTTAAGTCCATCACGCTTCTCGCAGTAGTGGGCAAGAGCTCTTCGATATCCGTGCGCAGGTTCTTGTAGAGCTGAACTGAAAAATAAGCTCCAATCGCACCGAGGCCAAAGCCGATGATCGTGATCCATCCCGCGTAGCGAATCAGAGCGCGCGTGATGATTTGGGCGAGTCGTGTGTTCCAGGGGGTTGAGGCCACTCTTCAGAGCTATCTCGGGCTTCGTGCTTTTTCAAACCTGGAATGCTTGTGTTCTCGAGGGGTTTCGTCTTTAATCAGGGCTCTGATGATGCGGGATTCAATTCATTCAGCGATAGAGACCTTAGGAGAGTTTGCGATCTTTTTTGGACGCATTGCCCGAGCGACGTCGCGGCTTCCGTCACGATTTGGTTTATTTCTCAAGCAGTGCGAATTCATCGGCGTTTCGTCTTTAGGAATCATTACGGTTGCTGCGCTGTTTATGGGCGGCGTGCTGGGATATCAGCTTTATGTTTCGTTTCACCTGTTTGGTGCTGAGTCGCTTTTGGGCGGCACCGTGGGGGTTTCGTTATTTCGCGAGTTGGCACCTGTGATGGCAGCGATCATGGTGACGGGACGCGCCGGCGCCGCAATGGCTGCAGAGCTTGCCAGTATGAGGGTTTCGGAACAGGTCGACGCACTTGAAGTGATGGCCGTAGATCCGATGGAATACTTAGTCATGCCTCGAGTTTTAGCCGGCATTCTGATGCTGCCGCTTCTGGCCGTCTATTTTGGAGTCGTGGGGTCTTTGGCGGGAGCGGGAGTGTCGATTGGCATCATGGGGCTCGATTCGTCCGTCTTTTGGGAGCAGTATCGCCGCTTTGTTGATTCGATTGATCTCATTCATTGCACGACCAAAGGGGCGTTCTTTGGGATGGTACTGGCGTGGGTGGCTTGTTTTTTTGGCTTTCGCGCTCAGGGTGGCGCACGAGCTGTTGGCCTGGCCACGCGAACCACAGTGGTCGTGACGTGCCTGGTGATCTTGCTCTTCGATTATATTTTAACTTCAATGTTACCCTTTGGTTTTTCGACGCTCAAGATTTGAGCCCTGAAAGGAAGACGCGCTCTCATGGACCCTCGCAAAGCATCGACCTCGGTTCAGTTTAAAGTGGGGATCTTCACGGTGCTGGCCTTGTTACTGGTGGGGGCCACCACGGTCTTCGTGAACGATCGCCCCTTTTGGTGGCGCCCGTGCCAGTTGGTTTTTATTCAAGTGGAAGATGCGACCGGGCTCAAGACCAAGTCGCCCGTTCGGTCTCTGGGACTTCAGATCGGCTACTTGTCTTCGGTAGAACTGGCTGACGCGAAGGTTCGTCTTGGAATTTGCGTTACGGCGCCCGTGGAGGTTACGGCGGCGACTCGCGCTTACATTCGCGGAGAAGGGTTCTTGGGGGATAAGTTCGTAGAGCTCAAGCCCGTTCGGGTGTTGAGCTCTGAGTCCGGGCGAACTCCCGATGGGGCAAACATTCAGCCCGGGACGCAAGATACCGCTTTTTGGCTTCATCGGTCGATGAAGCAGGGATTACGTTTGGCCTGGGATTTATTTTTGCCTGAGGCTCATGCCGAAGAGGCTGCGCCAGTCTCGGGGGCTGGTTCAGGTTCAGGTTCAGGAAAAAAGAGCCGTGAAGTGCCCGTGGGCTCCAGCAGTCAAGACATGCAGCAAGTCGTTTCTGAAGTGAACAGTTTGGTCAAGGAAGTGACTTCGCTCACTCAGGGCTTGAAAGAGGCGATCAAGCCTGAAGAATTGCGCTCGACGCTTCAGCAGTTGAATCGCACGCTCGAGAATGCATCGCGAGCGCTTTCGCCAGAAGGTCAGATGACAACCACGGCTCAGCGCACGCTTTCGAAGCTGGAGGATGCCATCGAGCAGCTTCGGGATATCGCGATTCGCATCAACCGCGGAGAGGGCTCGGTCGGTAAGCTTTTAAATGATCCCTATTATGCCGAGTCGGTAAAAGAGCTGCTGCAAAATGCCAATAGGCTGCTGAATAAAGTCAGTGGCATGCGGTTTGTGGTCGATCTATCGGGAATCTCGCTTCCGAAGGCCGACGGGTCTCGTGGTGCGTTCATGGTATCGATTTGGACGCGCTCAGATCGTTACTATCG